>DATAFZ010000056.1:0-9626 GCA_036257225.1 Candidatus Limnocylindrales bacterium
TGACGACCGCCTCATACATGTCGAGACGGCCCTGCGGGGTCGATGCCGTCGCCGTGGCTGAGGGTGTCGAGGCGGTCCGCTTGGCGGCCGCCCCAGCGCCCACGGGTGCGACGAATGCATCGATCAGGAGGGCGATCGACAGAACGGCGAGGAACGTCTTTCGACGGTGGGTCACATCAAACCCCTTTGGGCTTTGTCCCTTTCGGAACGACTCGCCCCCCGGAACGATCAGTCTTGGTGTCCGTTAGCCGGTTTCAACGCTCTCCCGACGCGCAGGAGGGGGCGGGCGGCGCCGGTGGCGCAGGGCGGGCGCACTTATCGGACGAGAGCGCATACGGTCTCCTCCAACGTCTGTAACCGGGACGCGCTGTTCGCGACTCTGGGGCTGGCCGCGATGGGGTGCGCGAGCCGCCGATGTTCGGACCGACAGCCTACCCGGCTGGGTGCGCCGCGGCACTGCGGAAGCACATCGTCTGGTGCAGGGACGCAACATCTTTGATCATGCTTGGGCGTCATGTCGGACGCCGGCCAGACCGACCGCGCGGTCCCGGAGCTTCAGCGCGCGGCCGCGTCGATCTCGCGCAGGCTGTCGAGCGCGAGTCGCTCTCGTCGGGCGGAGCCTGAGCCGCGTTCGCCGCGCCTACCGACCATGGTTCATGGACGGGCGCGGATCGTGGCAAACAAGACCACGGCACCCAGGCCGATGAGGGCGAGCGGCCAAACCTGGTCCCAGTCGATGTGGAGCCAGACGTTGGCGAGCGCCAGCACCCCGACGATCACGAGCAGCGCCCCCAGGACGAGGGACGTCTGGCCGGGCGCGACGCCCGGCGAAGGCCCGCCCACTGGTCCATCACTCGCCTCCGGGATGACGATCGCCGCAACGATATAGGCGACGACCATCGGCACGATGCCGGTGAACACCCCGAGCACGATCGCCGCCAACCGGACGGCGGTCGGATCCGAGCCGTAGTACTCAGCGATCCCTCCGCAGATCCCTGCAAGCACGCGGTTGGTTCGCGAGCGATGGAGGCGACGCACCACTTGCTCTGGCGTCCCCTGGGGCGTGTAGGGTGCGGCCGATCCCGCAGTCATATCGTGCCTCCTCGCGTATCGGATCGGCGAGATCCGTCGTTCAGTGCCCGCCCGCGGCTGACGAACCCGACGACCAGGGCGGCGATGCCGACGGCGACGATGACGACGGGCCACCAGATGCCGAGATCGATCGGGGTTCGACCCGTCGCGAAGACGGTCTCGAAATACCAATAGCCGACCGCGAAGATCGCAGCGGCGATAGCCATCAATCGAGCCCCCGCGGGGACGAGTTCACGCTGCCCGAAGATGAGCCCATAGACCAGCATGCCGAGCCCTGCGGCCCCCGGCCCCACCAGCGCCCAGGCGTACGCCCAGCTCTCCCAGTGGCCGGTCGTGTCCTGATAGAAGAGCACCGCGCCGACCGCCGCAACGATCGTGCCGGCGATCGCGAACCCGACGCCACGCGGCGGCCTCAGGATCAGTGACGCCACCAGGAGGATCACGCCGGGGATGACGACGAAGAACGGCCAACCGGCATCCGCGATCGCAGCGAAGGGATCGAGTCCGAGCTCGCGTACCACGAACCATCCGATACCCGTCGCGACGAGGATTGCGCCGACGACGGCCAACCCGTTCCACCGATCGACAGAGGTTCTTGGTTCCATCACTACCTCCGATGAAGAGCGCGGCTCGCTGAAGGAGTCGCCATCGATGTGAGCGGCATCCCACGGGCCGCCCTGTCCTCATCGTTGGCCTTCCGGGCCCAGGGAACGACGGCCGATCAGCCGGAAATCGCGGTCCATTGGGCCCGTTGACGGCTCGTGGCCGTGGCTGAGGTGGCCCTTTCGGACAGCAAGAACCGGGCCCGACTCTCGCGAGTCGGGCCCGTTCTGGTCGCGTCGCCGGCGATCGATCCGGTAACGCCCTTCTACCTAGGCGGGCATCGGCTGCGGGGCCACTGCCCTCTTCGGAGCCTTCTCCTCGGCTGCTCGGGTCGCCCACACCAGACCCAGTCCAGCCACGAGGACCGTGAACCCGATGGCGGCAAAGAGCCCAGCGAGGCCGTAGCCCATCTGCAAGGTCGATGCGGTCACCGTGCCGACGCCCAGGTTGGCGATCAGCGCATGTGCCGTGCCGGTCCAGGCCTTGTCACGCGCCGGCCCCTCGATGGGGTGCTGGCGGTCGAAGTCGGTCCAGTAGCGGCCATCCACCGCGAACTCGTACTCACCGGCCGGGAAGACCTCGCCGTTGTACTCCTTCTGCTCGTCCAGGACGATGGTCTGCGTCCCGTGGAGCGTGTGGTAGGCGACGGTGGCCATCTGGTACATGTACTCGGTCGGGGTGTTGACCAGCGGGTCGTTCGGGTTCAGGTCACCAGCCACGACCGGGTAGCCCCAGTCATTCGCGAGCAGTGCCAGGATGGCCTGCGCGCCAGCCGGCTCGCCGCGATCGACGAGCACGCCCTGCTCGTTGTAACTCAGCTGGATGTCCTGCGCGGCGCTGAACGCCTGCAGCGAGCGGACCCCCTCCTGGGTCCGGATGAACGCGTAGGCGCCGCCGGCCATGAACAGCAGGCCGAACACCGCCAGGATGAGGCCGAGACCTCGCAACCGTCCGATCATCGAAGTATCCCTTTCCGTGCTGGTTCCCTGTGATTGACCTGCCGTGACTTTGCCGGTGCCGATAGGCCCTCGCCTGTTGCCGAATGGACCCAATCGCCAGCCCGATGGCCCGGGTCCCGGGGTCCGTTGGTCACATCACCGACGGGACCTGCCCGGCTGGGCCTCAACCGGCCGGGACGATCTCCACGCGGCATGGGGCCTCGCCGGCGACCTTGGATGAAACGCTCCCGAGCAGGCCCGCCACCCAGCGATGCTGGCGGGCGCCGACGACGAGGACGTCGGGGCGCTCGGTCCAGGCCGCTTCGAGGATCGAGTCCGCGGGATCCCCGTGCCATACGACAGACGTCGCAAGGACCCCGGCAGCCCGCGCACGGCGACGGATCTGCAGGACGCCCCGCTCGAGGCGGTCACGGTCGGCGTGACGCCGCGCTACCGCGAGGATCTGCAGGACGGCGTTTTCGCGCGCGGCCAGCGTGATGGCCTGCTCGGTCGCCCGGCCCGAGGACTCGCTCAGATCGGTCGCCAATAGCACGTGGTGGACGGGCCGCGTCCGGCCTCGAGCCTCGGCGGTCTCACCCTGCGATGGGTCGCGCATTTCGATCGCAGTCATCGTCGTATCCCTCGCTGCGGATGGTCGCGATGCTGCGCGTCAGCGGTCGGCGTGGACAGTGCCGCTCGGCCCCTCGGATGGGCCTGACGGCCCGTCGCCGCCGGGACCAGGGTTCGCCTCCACCGTTGTCCGGAGGGCCCACGTCAATAGGGCCGAATGGCCGTGGCGCCGAGGACGTCGACCGCCCTACAACCGGGGAGACCCATGCCGGGCGCCGGGACGAAACCCCACGGCCGGGCGGGGACCGCGGAGGCGTCATGAGGGTCCTGATCGTCTACGGATCGCAGTACGGGAACACCCAGAAGCTCGCCCAGGCCATGGGCAGGGCGCTGGCGCCGGAACACGACGTGCGCGTCCTGCACGCGCCAGCCGCACGCGCCGTCACGGCCGAGGGCGTCGATCTGCTGATCGTCGGCGCGCCGACCCAGATGCGCGGCCTTCGCCTCCTTGCGAAGCCGTTCCTGGCCGGGCTCGAGGGACGCGGCTTCGAAGGCGTTCCCGCCGCGGCATTCGATACGCGGATGGGCGAATTCGTCCAGACGATCGCGTCGGACGTCATCGCGCGCCATCTCGTCGGTGCCGGCTGCCGCCTGATCGGGTCGCCGGCCAGCTTCCTCGTCCTGGGCCTGGACGGCCCGCTCGCAGCTGGCGAGGAAAAGCGTGCTGCGGCATGGGCAATATCCGTCGCGGAGAGCGTGCCGGTGCGCGCCTAAGGGTCAGCCGCTGGCGAGGCCGAGTGCTTCGGTAGCGATCACGAGATCTTCCCTGGCGTGCACCTTGAGGACGGAGACGCCGGTCGAGCCGCGCTCCAGGATGGCGTCGCCATCCGTGGCACCGTCCCGGATCGGCGGCACGCCGAGCAGCCCAAGGCGAGCGCAGATGCGGGATCGGACCGTGGCGGCGTGCTCGCCGATCCCACCCGTGAAGACGAGAGCGTCGAGTCGCGGCAGGGAGGTCCCGATGGCGGCGATGCCGGCTGCTGCCCGGCGAACGAACAGGTCGATCGCGAGGATCGCGCGCTGATCTCCGCTGCGCTCCTTGTCGAGGAGTCGGCGCATATCCGACGTGCCGCCGACGCCGACGAGACCGGACTCGTGGTCCAGCTGGCGCTCGATGTCGTCCGCGGCCGCCCCATCGCGCATGAGCCGGAAGACGATGCCCGGATCGATCGAGCCGGCCCGCGTCGCCATCATGAGGCCCTCGAGCGGCGTGAGCCCCATCGACGTGTCGATGGAGCGTCCACCGTCGACTGCGGTCACCGACGAGCCCCCGCCGAGATGGGCGACCAGGATCCGCAGGTCCTCTGGCGGGCGGCCGAGCAGGCTCGCGGTCCTACCGACCGACCACTCGACTGACAGCCCATGGAAACCGTAGCGCCGGATGCCGTGGTCTCGAACCCACCCGTCAGGGACGGGATAGCGTCGTGCGACCTCGGGCAGTGTGGCGTGGAAGGCCGTGTCGAACGCAGCCACCTGGGGCGCGGCAGGTAGCCGCTTCCGCGCTACCCGGATCGTTTCGACCGCCACGGGGTTATGCAGCGGCGCAAGGTCGGCGATCTCGTCGAGCGCCGCCACCGTGTCCTCATCCAGCAGCGTCGGCGCCACGAATCGTGGTCCTCCGTGGACGACTCGATGTCCGACGGCGGCGACCGATGACCGATCGATCCCCGAGCGCGCCGCGGCGTGCAGCGCGGTATCGACAGCGTCGGATATCGCGGAGCGGGATCGCGGTTCCCAGTCGACCGAGTGATCGAACAGTGGCGCTGCGTCGGGCAGGTCCAGCACGGTCATCTTGAGCGTGGCGGATCCCGCGTTCAGGACGAGCACCCGCCCCGCCGGCGACGTCATCGATCGACGATCAGGATGGCCAGGTCCAGTCGCGGATCTCCGGAGGATCCTCGCCGTGCTCCCGTGCGAAAGCGCGCGCGCGGAGGCGCTCGTCGACGAGGTCCTGGCGGATCGCAGCAGCGGTGGATCCGAGCTCGTGGACGCGGTCGATCACGTCGATCGCCAGGTGGAAGCGGTCCAGATCGTTGCGCATGACCATGTCGAACGGCGTCGTGACGGTCCCCTCCTCCTTGTAGCCGCGCACGTGCAGGTTGTCGTGGTTCGCGCGGCGGTACGTCAAGCGATGGATCAGCCACGGGTACCCGTGGTACGCGAACACGATCGGCCGGTCCGTCGTGAAGACCGCATCGAACTCGCTGTCAGGTAGTCCGTGCGGATGCTCCTTCGGGTCCTGGAGGCGCATGAGATCGACGACGTTGACGAACCGCACACGCAGCTCCGGCAGGCGCTCGCGCAGGATCGACACCGCGGCGAGCGCCTCGAGGGTCGGCACATCACCGCAGGACGCGATCACGACGTCGGGGTCACCCGCGTCGTTGCTGGCCCATTCCCAGATACCCAGCCCGCGGGTGGCATGAAGGACGGCATCGTCCATCGACAGGTACGTGAGCGCAGGCTGCTTGCCGGCCACGATCACGTTCACGTAGTCGCGGCTGCGCAGGCAGTGGTCTGCGACGGACAGGAGGGTGTTCGTATCTGGCGGCAGGTAGACGCGGATGACCTCCGCCTTCTTGTTGACGACGTGATCGATGAAGCCCGGATCCTGGTGGCTGAAGCCATTGTGGTCCTGCCGCCAGACGTGGCTTGTCAGCAGATAGTTGAGCGACGCGATGGGCCGGCGCCAGGGGATCTCCCGGGTCATCTTCAGCCACTTCGCATGCTGGTTGAACATCGAGTCGACGACGTGGATGAATGCCTCGTAACAGCTGAACAGCCCGTGGCGACCGGTCAGGAGGTACCCCTCCAACCAGCCCTGGCAGAGGTGCTCGGACAGGACCTCCATGACCCGGCCATCGGGTGCAAGGTGGTCGTCGGTCGAGCGCATCTCGGCGACCCAGGTGCGGTCGGTCACGTCGAACACGGCGTCCAGGCGGTTGGACGACGTCTCGTCCGGGCCGAAGAGCCGGAACGACGACGGGTTGGCCGCGATCACGTCGCGCAGGAACGTCCCGAGCACGCGCGTCGCCTCACTCGACGTTGTCGCCGGCGAGCTTACCTCGACCCCATACGCACGAAAGTCCGGGAGCCGGAGGTCCTTGAGGAGCACGCCACCGTTGGCGTGTGGGTTGGCGCTCATCCGGCGTTGGCCCCGCGGCGCCAGTCCAGCCAGCTCGGGGATGAGCGCGCCCGACTCGTCGAACAGCTCTCCCGGTCGATACGAGCGCAGCCATGCTTCGAGCTGGCGCAGGTGGGTCGGGTTCGCCCGAACGTCCGATAGGGGGACCTGGTGCGATCGCCACGTGCCCTCGGTCGGCTTGCCATCGACCTCCTTGGGCCCAGTCCAACCCTTCGGCGTGCGGAGGATGATCATCGGCCAGCGGGGCCGTTCTACGTGGCCCGAACGGGCGGCGGCCTTGATCCGTCCGATGTCGTCGAGGACCTCGTCCAGCACGCCAGCCATGGCTCCATGGACGAGGGCCGGATCATCGCCCGCCACGATGTAGGGCGCGTAGCCGTAGCCCTCGAACAGGCTGATCAATTCGTGCTCCGGTATGCGGTCGAGGACCGTGGGGTTGGCGATCTTGTAACCGTTGAGCGCGAGGATCGGGATGACCGAACCATCGGTCGCGGGGTTCAGGAACTTGTTCGAGTGCCAGCTGGCGGCCAGCGGACCCGTCTCCGCCTCGCCATCGCCGACGACGCAGAAGACGACCAGGTCCGGGTCATCGAAAGCGGCCCCGAATGCGTGGACGAGGGCGTAGCCGAGCTCGCCGCCCTCATGGATGGACCCCGGTGTCTCCGGGGTCACGTGGCTGCCGACACCGCCCGGAAAGGAGAACTGGCGGAAGAGCCGGGCCATCCCGGCCTCGTCGGGAGTCAGATCCGGATAGACCTCGCCCGACGTGCCCTCCAGGTAGGCGTTGGCGACTGCCGCAGGCCCGCCGTGTCCCGGACCGACGATCCAGATCGCGTCGAGGTCGCGGGCCTTGATGACCCGATTCGCGTGGGCGTAGACCAGATTGAGCCCCGGTGTGGTGCCCCAGTGACCCAGCAGCCGCGGCTTGGTGTGCTCTGGGCGGAGCGGCTCGCGCAGGAGCGGGTTGGCCATCAGATAGATCTGGCCGACCGACAGGTAGTTGGCCGCGCGCCAGTACGCGTCGATCAGGCGGAGCTCGTCATCGCTCAGCGGCGACGCGCCGGGCACGTCCGAATGCGATACGGTCTGGGCCATTCATGCCTCGTCAGTCGCGCCTGGGTGGCTGGGTCCAGCCTACCCCGGCAGCTCGACCGACGGGTCCTGCTCAAGCCGTGGCCGCGACGGCTTGCTCCTCTGGATGCGCGACGGCGGCCCGTGGCCGAGTGATCAGCACCGACGCCCCCGCGAGATGGAGGACGGAGCGCGACACGCTGCCGACGAGCCAGCGATGCACGGTCCCGATGTCCCTCGCACCCAGGACGATGACGTCGGCTCGCCAGGCCTCGGCATCATCGAGGATCGTCCCGACGACATCCCCGTCCGAGAGCGCCAGGGCGTCCTCGACGTGGCGCTCCCGAAGCCGCTCTGCGGCCTTGTCCGCGGCGCTCTGGGCACGGTGCTTGGCGATCTCTACTGCGTCTGCGTAGACCTCGATCGACGTCATCCCATCGACCGGCGAGATGCCCGTCCACCACGGCATGCCCGGGTCGACAACGCTGATGATCCGGATCCGGGCCTCGTCCAACAGGCCACTCTCGGCGATGAAGTCGGCGGCGCTGGCGGCGCCGGGCGAGCCGTCGGTCGCGAGCATGACCCGCTCGACACCGGCGTGACGGGCGACGAGGAGGGGGCACGGGGCGTGGTCGACCACCTCGGACGAGACCGAACCGAGCAGGAGACGCCGCACGGCGCTCAAGCCGCGCGCGCCCATCACGATGAGGTCGGCGCCGATCCGGGCCGCCTCGGTGACGATCTCGGTCGCCGGTCGGCCGTCCAGGACGCGCACCTCGGTATGGGTCTCACCCGTCCGCACGCGATCCGCGACATCCAGCAGGCGCCGTGCGACGTCGTCGTGCACGCGGTCGCGATCGGTCGGGGGATCGACGCGAATGACGTGGGGCCAGGGGCTGCCCTCGGGGGCGAACGAATCCGGGATGACGCTCACGACCTCGATCGTGGAATCGGCCGGCATTGATAGGGCGGCGGTCGCCGCCACGGCGGACATCGACGCATCGGAGCCGTCGACCGCGAGCAGGATCTTCATCGTGCGCCTCCTTCGATCGTCACGGTGCGCTACGACCGGGTCATCTGGGATGTGCCACTTGCACCGCTTCCGCGTGACGCTCGGCCCGACCGCCGACGGAGCTCGCCGTGGGAGCATGAGGTCATGTCCCAGGTCCTGACGGCCGCCGATCGGCCGGACGTGTCCGACGCGCATGCGATGCCGGTGGCCACCGTCGCGGCGAGGCTCGCGGTCGAACCGACGCTTGGCCTGACGTCGCACGAGCTGGAGCGGCGTCGGGCGCGGTTCGGGCCGAACGAGGTCGAGCCAGTCGCGCGACCGTCGCTCTGGTCGATCGCCTGGGACGCCGTGAGCGAGCCGTTCGTCGTGCTCCTGTTCGTCGCCGGCGTCCTCGCGGTGCTGCTGGGCGAGGTGCGCGATGGTGCGCTCGTCCTGCTCGGCCTCCTGCCCATCGTGGGCGCCGACATCCTCACGACGTATCGCTCGGAGCGGGCCTTGGAGACGCCCCGAGCGGCTGCCGCCCCGGTGGCGCGAGTCCGCCGCGACGGCGCGACCGACGACGTGCCCGCCGCTCGGCTCGTCCCAGGTGATGTCGTCCTGCTCCGCGGCGGCGAGATCGTGCCGGCAGACCTCCGGCTGACACGTGCAGATCGCCTCCTGATCGACCGGAGCGTGCTGACCGGCGAATCGGTCCCCGAGCTCGGCTCCGTCGAGCCCGACCCGGAGCCGGCGTCCATCGCCGACCGACGATCCGTGGCGTATGCGGGCACCGCCGTCGTGGCCGGACGCGGCGAAGGCATCGTCATCGCGACCGGTCCGGCAACGGAGTTCGGTCGCATCGCTCGCGGACTCGCACAGACGGAGCGCCGCCGATCGCCCCTCCAACGGGAGCTCGACCGGCTCGTGCGCATCCTGCTCGTCGTTGCGATCGGTCTGATCGCGATCACGACGGGGCTCGGGTTCCTGCGCGGGAATTCCTTGGGCGAAAACATCCTCGCCGGCATCTCCGCCGCGATCGCCGCGATCCCCGAGGAGCCACCAGTCCTCCTCGCGGTGATCCTCGGCCTCGGAGCGTATCGATTGCTCCACCGCGGGGTGCTCGTCCGGCGGTTGTCGGCGGAAGAGACGCTTGGTG
>DATAFZ010000081.1:0-6442 GCA_036257225.1 Candidatus Limnocylindrales bacterium
CGAGATCGGCGCCGTCGCACATGCGCATCTTCCGGCCGCGATGGCGTTGAGCCTTGCGGGCGAGGTGCCGGACCCCTCGGCGTTGCCCGAGACGGCGCTGTTCATCCCGCGCCTGCCGTATCTCCCGTTCGGTGAGCCCGGTAGCGATGAGCTGGCGGAGCGGATCGCCGAGGCGCTCACGACTGCGCCATCGCCGTTCCCCGACGCGATCCTGCTCGAGCGCCACGGGGCGATCGCGGTCGGGCCGGACCTGGCGACGGCCGTCGACCGGCTCGAGCTCGTCGAGGTCCTGTGCCGGGCGTGGCGCGACAGCCTGCTCATCCGCGCCGCGCGAGACGCTGGACCGACCGGGTAGCATCGGTTTCCCAGCCGGCGCCGCGAGGCGCCGCGGCCACGTGGAGGGACCATGGACACCCGTAAATACCTCGCCGAGCTGGTCGGCACGTTCCTGTTCATGACGATCGGCTATGCGTCGGTCGCGGCGCTCGGGGTGGAGCAGATCCCCGGGCTGCTCGTGGTCCCCTTCTCGTTCGGCTTCGGGTTGCTGGCCGCGATCTTCGCTGTGGGCCATATCTCGGGCGGCCACTTCAATCCTGCGGTGACCGTCGCGGCAGTCCTCGATAGACGCACCGAGACCACCGACGCCATCGGCTACATCCTCGCCCAGGTCATCGGGGCGATCGCTGCCGCGGCCATCGTATTCGTCGTGGCGGGTCAGGGGGCGGTCGCCGCTGGGGTGACCAAGCCTGGCGCGGGCGTGACGGACATCGGGGCGTTGATCCTCGAGATCGTGCTCACCGCCGGCTTCGTGCTGGTCATCCTCGTGTCGACCAAGCGCGCGCCGGGTCTCGCGCCGCTGGCCATCCCCCTCACGCTGGTCGCCATCCACTTCGCCTCGGCGACGCTGTCGGGAGCGTCCGTCAACCCGGCCCGTTCGATCGGCTCCGCACTCCTTGGCGCCGACTTGGCGGCGCTGTGGATCTACATCGTCGGCCCGGTCGTCGGCGCCATCGGCGGGTGGGCCGTCTATCGGTTCCTCGACGCTGACGAGGAGGTCCTGGCGACCTAGGAGCAAACCTGCGCCCGGTCGCGCGACCGTGCGGACGCTCTACCTCCACACGGTCGGCCGGCGGACGGGCACGCCTCGGCGGACGCCGCTCTATTACGTCGACGAGGACGACGTCGTCGCCGTGGTCACGTCCAATGCGGGGCGCGATCACGAACCGGCCTGGTGGCTGAACCTGCAGGCGAAGCCCGAGGCCGAGATCGAGGTCGGCAAGGAGCGGCGTCGGGTCAGGGCGCGCCGGGCCACGCACGCCCAGCAGGAGCGGCTGTGGCCGCGGTTCGTGGCGGGCCTCCGCAATTACGAGGCGTATCGGCGCCGGACCGATCGGAAGATCGTCGTGGTGATCCTCGAGCCACGCTGAACCGCCGGGACACGCCGCCTACTCGAGGTCGAGGACGCTGAACGTCCGGGCGTTGCCCATCTGATCCCAGACGCGGGATTGCGTCACCGCCAACAGCTGGCGGATGTGGTTCCGGTCGTGGTGGACCCACTCGCCGATGAGCTCGTCGACGCGGAGCTCGCCCACCTCGGGATGTATCCCGCTGCGCCGGAGATCCTCGGCCGTGAGTGACCGGACGAGGTCCACGCTGTCCCGGCGGAGCGCGGCGAACTCGTCGGCCAGGTCGGCCGGCGCCCGCTCGTCGTCGTGCCGCGCCGCGGCGACGGCGGGTGGGTCCCATGTCTCGAGCGTCGGCGACCGGAACGATCCATCGGCCTGGACGCCGCCGAGGATGACCCGGATGCGACCGGCGAACCCGCGCCGCTCCGCCTCGATGAGGTGACCGACGCACTCGTTCGCGCTCCACTCCCCGGGCGCCGGCCGCCAACCTGCGACCGCGTGTAGCGCGCGCACCTCCGCCCCGACCGTGACGGCGGTTGCCGCGAGAAGGTCGGCGATGGTCGACGCCTGCAGCGGCGGCAGGCCTGGTTGCTGCTCCGTCATCGTGGGGACCTCCGGCGCCTGTGGCGCACCACCGTGACGAGACTCACGGCGGCCACCAGGCCGAGGATACCGACGAGGAGCCAGGTCGCCTCGCCGAAGGGCAACGCGACGCCGGGTGTCGGTCCCGCCGACGGCCGGCTGGCCGGGGTCGGCGCCACGGGCCCCGGGCTCGCGGGCGTGGGGCTGGGGGGAGCGGCGCGAACCAGGTCGAGGTATGCCTCCACCCCGGACGTGAAGAAGCTCGCGCCGCCGGTCCGGGGCTGCGCTGACCAGCCGTCGAACCGATCCGTCCGGTTGGCGGACAGATCGCCGTCGTAGAAGAGCACGTGATAGGGCGCTTCGTCGTAGAGCAGATCGAGCATGTCGGCGACGATCGCGCGCCGGGCCTCCGGCGTCGGCGCCCGACGCTGTCGCTCGAACAGCGCGTCGTAGGGCGCGCTGGCCCAATTGCTGTCGCTCCAACCGCCGATCTCGGCCGTCGTGAACAGCGAGAGAAGGAAGTCCGGGTCGGGCGACCCGGTCCAGCCCCACAGGACGACGTCGTATTCGGCGGTGCCGCCGGCCTCGGGCACGTACAGCAGCTCCGTCAACGTGTCGGGTTCGAGGCCGTGCGGTGTCACGGCGATGCCCACCTGTTCCCAGCCTGCTTCGACGGTGCGAGCAGCCAGTCGATATTTCGTCTCGGTCGTCGGGTAATAGAGCTCCAGCTCGATCGGCTCACCGTCCAGGTCCTCGCGGATGCCATCGCCATCCGCGTCCGGGTAGCCGGCGTCGTCGAGGCGCCGGCGGGCCTCGTCGAGGTCGTACGTGCGCGGTCGGCTGGGCTCGGCGTGGAACGGGCCGAAACGGGGCGGGATCACGGTCGTACCAGGTGCGCCGTGGCCGTGAACGGCCTCACGGATCAGCGCGGCGGGGTCGAGCGCGTACCCGAGCGCATCGCGGAACCGTCGGTCGCGGACGGCCGGCGTCGATGCGCCACCGCCGTCGATCGGCTCGGCGTAGATGTTGAACGCGAGGTGCGTCAGACGCGGACCCAGGCCATCGACCCCGACGATGTCTGCCTCGCCATCGAGCTCGTCGAACTGGTCCGGTGCGATCGGTCGCGCGTGATCGATCTCGCCGCGCCGGAGCGCGGCGCCGAGCGCCGCCTGATCGGGATAGAAGCGGAAGACGACCCCTTCGAGGTAGGGCCGTCGTCCCCAGTAGAACGGGTTGCGCGCGAACCGCACGAAGCTGCCCCGTCGCCATTCGGCCACCTGGAACGGCCCGCTGCCGATGGTCGGCGGCTCCGCCTGGAAGGTCGTGACCGCCTCTGCGAACGTGACCGTCGACCAGATGTGCTCGGGGAGGATCGGGATGCCCGCTCCGAGCAGCAGCGTCGTCGGCCGCGCCGTCGTCAGCGCGATGGTCTGCCGGTCCACGGCTTGCACCGCGGTCAGCCCGATCGACTCCACCAACGGCGCACCGTAGAGCGACAGTGGGTTGTCCGGCGCCCGGTCGCCTCGGGTCGCGCCAGAGCGCGGCAAGTCGTTGCCGGCCGGGGCCCACGGCCCCACGTAGGCAGGATCCATGCTCGCACGCAGGTAGTCGAACGTGAAGGCCACGTCGTCGGCGTCGGCCGATCGGCCGTCGGACCAGCGCAGTCCCTCACGGATCGTGAACGTCCAGGTGGACCCGTCGCGGGTCCACGACTCGGCGAAGCCGGTCGGCGCGTACTCCAGGTCGGGCCCCAGGCCGACCAGCGGGTCGTAGGCGAGTGTCGTCGCCTCCGCCGACGAGGCGATGAGCGCCAGGTGGGGATTGATCGAGTCGAACTCCTGGGTCGTGCCGATCCGGAGCGTCGCGTCGCCGTCGGCCCTGGATGTGTCGGGGGGCGCCGATGCCACCGCGACGCTCAGGACGGCGAGCGCCACAAGCCGTCTACGCGTGCGCGCGGTCAGCTGGCCGCCTCCGCAGCCGGCGCCCCGGCGGGTGGGGCATCCACGACGGGGAGCACGTTGGCGGCCGCCGTCGCGAGGGGCTCGGCGAGCCAGCAGGCCGACGCCTGCCCACCGCCCAGGTCGAACAGCGGCGGCGACTCGACCCGGCAGCGGTCGAAGGCCGTCGGACAGCGCGGATGGAACCGGCAGCCGCTCGGGATGTGCGCCGCGTCGGGCGTCTCGCCCTTGAGGATCGTGCGCCGCTCGCGCTCGCCAGCGGTCGGTGGATCGGGCGATGGGGACACCGACACCAGCGCCTCGGTATACGGGTTCTGCGGTCTCCGGATCACGGTCTCCGCGGGCCCGATCTCCATGATCCGGCCGAGGTACATGACAGCGATCCGATCGGCGATGACCCACGCCAGCGAGAGATCGTGGGTGATGAACAGGTACGTCAGTCCGCGCTCCCGCCGCAGCGCGAGCATGAGCCTGAGCAGCTCCGTCCGGATTGACACGTCGAGCATCGAAACGGGCTCGTCCGCGACGATCACGTCCGGATCCATCACCAGCGCCCCCGCGATGACGACGCGCTGACGCTGCCCGCCGGACAGCTCATGGGGATAGCGCGCCGCGTAGTCCTCGGGCGGTCGGAGGCCGGCCGACTCGAGCGCGGCGAGGACCCGCTGGCGCCGATCGGCCGGCGTGCCGATCCGGTTGACCTCCAGGGCCTCGGCCACGAACTCGTAGACCGACTGCTTGGGGTTGAGCGTCGCGTAGGGGTCCTGGAACATGAGCTGGACCCGCCGCCGGTAAGGCTGCAGCGACCGCTGCGACCAGAGCTCGCTGATGTCGCGCCCCTCGAACTCGATGCGGCCGGCGGTCTGCCGCGTGAGCTTGACGATCACGCGGCCGGTCGTGGTCTTGCCGCTCCCTGATTCACCGACCAGTGCGAGCACTTCCCCCCGTCGGAGCGTCAGGTCGATCCCGTCGACCGCCCGGACGACCCCCGCAGTGCGTCCCGTGAGGCGATCCAAAAGGCCACCGCGGATCGGGAAATGGACTTCGAGGCCGGACAGTCGAAGGACGTCGTCGCCCGTCATGCGACTTCCTCCGCCGTCAGCCCGACCGGAGGGGCGTGCGGCACCGGGACTGGGGCGCCGTCGCTATCCGCCGGGTACAGATGGCACGCGACGCGCACGCCGGCGAACGTCGTCTCCGGCGGCATGACCTCGGTGCATATCGCCATCACCATCGGACAGCGTGGCGCGAACGGACAACCCGGCGGCGGGTCACGCAGGTCGGGCGGCATGCCGGGGATCACGTCGAGTGTCCGGCGGTCGGCGTGGATGTTCGGGAAGGCGGACAGGAGCTTCTGCGTGTAGGGATGCCGTGGGCGCCGGAAGACCTCGTCGACCGGACCTTCCTCGGCGACCTTCCCGGCATACATCACCAAGACCCGGTCGCACGACTCGGCGATGACCGACAGGTCGTGGGTGATGAGGATGAGCGACAGACCGAGCTTGCGACGCAGCTGGTCGAGCAGCTCGAGGATCTGGGCCTGGACCATGACGTCGAGCGCCGTCGTTGGCTCGTCGCCGATGATGATCGCCGGGTCGCAGGCCAGCGCCATCGCGATCATCACCCGCTGCCGCATCCCGCCGGACAGTTCGTGTGGATAGGCGGTACCACGCTTGCGTGGGATACCGACGAGCTCCAGCAAGTCGCCGGCCCGCTTCCGGGCGGCGCGAGGCGACTCGCCCAATCGCTGCTCGATCGGCTCCGCGATCTGGTCGCGCACCGTCCGTACCGGGTTGAGCGCATTCATCGCACCCTGGAACACGATGCTGATCTCGCGCCATCGATAGCGGCGCATCGCGTTCTCGCTCTTGCCGACGAGATCGATCCCCATCAGCCGTACCTGGCCAGCAACGATGTGGCCGTTGGACGGCAGGATGCGGACCAGCGACAGCGCCGTCGTCGTCTTGCCGCAGCCGGACTCGCCGGCGATGCCGAGCGCCTCCCCGTGATCGAGCCGGAAGGACACCCCGTCGACCGCCTTGACGGTGCCCGACTCGAGCGAAAAATGGGTGCGCAGGCCCTCGACCACGAGCAACGGAGCATCCGGGTCCGCCTGCTTGGGTAGCGGCCACGTCCGCCTGCCCGGGCGTCGCTCCGGCAACGCATCGAGCGCCGCCTGCTCGACCGCCGCGTCGGACGGCTCATCGATGATCGGCGGGCCGTGGGCCTCTTCGGCCGGGTCATGACCCGGGACCGTGGGCTGATGACCGGACGGTGGGATCGGGAGGCTCATCGGCGCCCTCGTCGGCGCGGGTTGAGGAGGTCGTCCAGGGCACCGCCGACCAGCGTGAAGGCAAAGACGACCAGCACGATACACACGCCCGGCGGGACGAAGTACCACCATGCCCCGAGGCCGGGGGCGCCGACCTCTCGCGCCGCGTCGAGGATCTGGCCCCACGATGGCTGGAACGGGTCACCCAGGCCGACGAACGAGAG
>DATAFZ010000005.1:0-4481 GCA_036257225.1 Candidatus Limnocylindrales bacterium
GATGCCGATCGATTGCCGAGGTCATGCAGTCGGCCTACAGCCCGGTCGTACACTCAGTGGCTCGGTGGACACCAAGGCGACACGGAACGTGATCTCGCTCGTCCTGCCGGAGATCGAGACGGTCCTCGCGGCCCTCGCCGCGGGCATGGCGGACTCCGGCGACGAGCTACGAGCGCGCGTCCGCCTGGCCTACCTGAGCACGATGGTCGCCGCCAATTCCAGCGATCTCGAGGCGGCGATCGACGTCCTTCGGGCCCGCGCTGCCGGCAACCAGGCGGTCAACCCCTTCGGCCGCCGCGTCGAGGCAGACTCGTACGACGACCTGGTCGAGGTCGCCGACCAAGCTGTCGCCGAGGGCGATCTCGACCTCATGACCGTCCTCGCGCTCCAGTACCAGTCGGGCGCGATCGCGGCCGAGCAGGGTCGGCGGTTGCTCCTGTTCCGTGGTGTCAACGCCCAGATCCACCGCCTGATGTGGGAGCACGGGGCGGCCGAACTGGCCCGACGGGGCGACGCGCCGGAGCACTTCATCGAGCTTGGTCGCTGGCTGATGCTGTGGACCCAGATGTCGTCACTGGCGGTCAGCGAGGGGTATCGAGCGACCGAGCGCGACCTCCTTGCCCGTGACGTCGCCGCCCGCCGTGCGGCACTCGATGAGCTGATCGGCTCAGTCCCGGTCGATACTCGCGCCAGGTCGCGGGTGCGTCGGCTTGCGACGCGCTACGGCCTCGACCCCCATGCGACATATCGGGTCGCCGCGATCCTGCCGGGGCCCGAGGTCGACCCGACGCCCGATGAAGCGGGCATCGATGACGACGACCTCGACGACCTCGCCCGGCGCATCGATCAGCTGCTGAGCCGGCGGGGCCCCAACGACCGCCCGTACAGCGGGATCCTGGTGCCCCTGGCATTCAGCTGGCGGGGGTCGATCGTGGCCATCCTCGGGTCCGACCCGCTCGAGTGGACGCGGCTACAGGAGTCGATCACGAGAGTCCTTTCGCCGACCGATCGCGGGCCGCGTGACACCGCGGTGACGGCCGTCGACTCGACGTGGACCGCCATCGCGATGCGGGCCGACGGCGTCCCGGCCTTGTCGCTGTCGATGGTCGAGCTCCAGGAAGGGCTCCGCGTTGCGAAACGGCTCGGCCGGCGTGGGGTGATCGAGGACGTTGCCGAGCTTGGCGTCGAACGGCTGTTGCTGAGCGACCCCGACCTGGCCGCCGCGATCGTCGATCGAGAGCTCGGGCCGCTCCTTGCGGACCAACGACTGGGGGACGAGTTGGTCAAGACGCTGCAGATCTACTACGACGCCGGCAGCAACAGACGCGAGACTGCCCGCCGGCTCCAGCTGGCCGATCGCACCGTGGCGTACCGGCTGAAGCGCGCCGAGGACCTGCTCGGCCACGGCTTCGACGGCGAAGCCGGCCGTCGGCTCAATGTGGCGCTGACGCTGAAGCGTTTGGAGGGCCAGCAGCGAGGGACCTGACTGATCGAACCAGGCCGCCGAACGCACAGTCAGGCCTGGTGATCGGGCGCCCTCATCATCCGGGTGCCACAGCAGCAGGTGAACGGCTCCATCCGCGGCATCTTGGCCGGGTCGCCGTGGTGGGTGAGCCGGATCTCGCAGCCGCACTTCGGGCAGGCGAAGTCGTCACCGTCCTGCATCGCTGAGGCTCGAGCCGAGTCCGAGCCGCCCGCTTCCATCGGTCATACCTCCAAGCGTCGGGCAGGGTCGTTCCGTACACCCTACGCCGGCTCGGAGGAACAGTCACGGAGCGCCATCGAGGGCTCCGACGGACCCTTGCTACGCTGCCCGCGTGAGCATCGTCCAGGTGCGCATGCCGCTGCGTCTGACCGTCGTTGCGTGCCTAACGTTGGCGTGCGGTCAAACGACGGGTCCCGCGCTCGAATCGGCGCCGTCCACCAGTCGACCTGTCGACTCGCCGCCGGCCGCAAGCCCGACCTCAGCCGAGGCGGCTTCGCCGAGCGCGTCGGCATCGGCATCGATCGATCTTGTCACACCGACGCCAGCGCCCCGACTGTCGGCCACCGAGGCGATGCTCCTCGAGGAACTGCGCGCTGACAGCAGGATCGGATGTGCGCCGCGCCGGGCCGATCTTCCACCCGGATCGGATGTCGGGGTCGAGTGCCGCCTGGACACCGATCTCGTCGATCGGGTGGGCATCTATGGCTTTCCCGCCACCGACGGATTGGGCACGCAGGCGATCGGCGCATACATGGCCCGACTCCGGGAGCGGGGCGTCCCCTTGAACTCAGGCGACTGCCCCGCCGGCAAGCCCGGGGATGCGAATTGGCCCGACTATCTGCCCGACGAGGGGCCAGAGGGCGCGGGCCCGAGCGAGACTCGGATCGGTTGCTTCCATGACGAGGACGGGACGGCGAACGTCCGGTTGACCTGCTATGGGGATGTCTACATCGGGATCCTCGGCAAGGGTCGCGACATCGCGCCGCTGTACGCCTGGGCGATGCGCGTGGCGGCCGGCGAGAGCACACAACGCGACCCGCCCGGCATCTGTGCCCGGCCCGACTGAGTCAACGTGGTCCGACGCCGATCACCGCTCGATGTCAGCTCCTCGGAGCTGCGGCTTTGGACTCATCCTCCGCTCGGCGATCGCCGCGGATGGCCTCCTTGATCTTTGGGAACTCCTTGTCCTCGAACGCCTTGATGTCGGACTTGGCATAGGCGACCGGCTCGAGCACGTCGAGCCACCGCCTTCGTCGGACCACGGCGACCTCGAGGATGAAGTCGTCGAGGTCTCGATCGCCGCCGGTGTCGTCGAAGTGCACCGTACTCAGGGTGCCGTGTTCGTAGATGTCGAAGCTGTGACCCACCATCGCGTCCCGCTGCCAGCTCGTTGTCGCCGGATTGCGGTGTTCTCCCACGAACCAGTACATCCGGTTGTCTGACTGCACGGGCCACTTGACCCAATCGGAGGGGTAAGGTCGGAAGTTGCCCCCAAGGACGTAGTCCGGAGCCGCGAAGATCGCGTCGGTCATGGACGACGATCCGCCGAGCATGACGGCCCTGGCGCGCTGGAAGTACGCCGCCTCGCCGCAGATCACCCGGGCGTAAGTCTGGTGCGTGATGATCCCGCTCGCGTTCCACGGGGCCGGCTCGCCCCACACGAAGAAGTTATAGGACTCCAACCCGTGTTTGTTGGAAACGAAGCACCCTAGGTCAGGTGCATCCGGCGACCAGAACGGGAACAGATCGTGGATGCCCAGCAGCGGAGCGTTGCTGCCCATTCGCACACCCCTTCGGCGTGGTGGTGCGCGCTCGACCGACTGGCCTCCGAATGCTACGCCGCGCGCGTTGTCAGGAATCCTCGGGAGTGCCCCGTTGCTAGACCGGCCAGGGGTGGTCGGGTAACCTGCACGTCCTTGACGGCACGCGTCGCGGAGGGCGGCGGGCCGTCCTCACCATCCCCCGCGACCGAGGCCTGCATTGCCCGACGCCCACCGCGCGCATTCCGATCGCCCACGCCGTCCAGCGCTCCGAAGCGCGGCCGCCGCGATCCTCGCCGTCCCGGTCATCGGGCTGGTCATCGCCGAGTCGCTGGCACGGCGGGTCGGCCAACCGGCCCTCGTCCTTGTCCTGCTGCTGACGAGCACGGCGGCGGTCTCGGCGGTTTCGATGTCGCCGATCACGGCGAGCCACGCGACGACACCGACGCCGATCCCCGCCGACCAATTCCGTCCGGTCGGCACACCGGACCCGACCGCACGCCCGACCCAGCAGCCCGTGGTCGCCGCCTTGCCGCCCGCGGGGACGCCCGCGCCGACGGCCGAGGCCACGCCCGCGCCGGAGGCACCGAACGTCATCCGCTTCCGACCTCGCGATGGCTGGACCGAAGTGTCGCGCTTCGCCGCGGTGTCGGTCCGGTTCAGCGAAGCTATGGATCACGCCTCGACCGAGCGGGCGTTCCGGGTCACCGTCAACCGCAAGCCCGTCACGGGAACCGTCCGGTGGGCCGAGGGCGATACCGTCCTCGTCGTCGATCCGGACCGTCCCCTGCCCTATCGCTCGCGCGTCACGCTGTCAGTCGATCGCGGCGCCCGCTCCGCGGACGGTGCGAGGCTCAAGCCGGCGCGTTCCGTGACGTTCACCGTGCAGTCGCGCCCAGCGCCGATCAGTCGGCCGACGCCGAAGCCGACCCCGCGTCCGACCGCCAGAACCGGGTGGCGCTGGCCGCTGATCGGACCGATCACCCAGCGGTTCGGGGAACACAAGACCAAGTACGGCTTCCACCAGGGCATCGACATCGACGGCCAGACCGGCGATCGCGTCCGCGCTGCACGCGGCGGGCGGGTCATTCTCGCCGGCTACGCGGACGCCTGCGGCGGCCTGCAGGTTCGCATCGACCATGGCGACGGGTTCGAGAGCTGGTACCGCCACCTGTCGCGCATCGAGGTCAAGCGCGGGGCCGTGGTCGCTGCCGGAAATGTCATCGGCCGCGTCG
>DATAFZ010000098.1:0-12834 GCA_036257225.1 Candidatus Limnocylindrales bacterium
CCAACGGGAGGCGGCGCCCTTGTACGCAGACCAGTTCGAGATCTACCACGGGAATGCCAATCCCGAGCTGGCGCGCAAGATCGCACGCTATCTCGGCACGGAACCCGGCAAGGCCGAGGTCTTCCAGTTCGCGAACGAGAACATCTTCGTCAAGATCCTCGACAACGTCCGTGAGAAGGACGTCTTCCTGGTCCAGCCGACCTCGCATCCGGTCAACCAGTCGATCATGGAGCTGCTGATCATGATCGACGCCTTCAAGCGGGCGTCGGCCGGGCGGATCACGGCGGTCATCCCGTTCTACGCGTATGGCCGGTCCGACAAGAAGGACCAGCCGCGTGTACCGATCACGGCCCGCCTGATCGCGGACATGATCACCGTGGCCGGCGCCGACCGCGTCCTGTCGATGGACCTCCACCAGGGGCAGATCCAGGGCTTCTTCAACATCCCGGTCGATGAGCTGACGGCGGTCCACATGCTGTCGCGCTACTTCATCGACAAGCGGCTCGACGATCTCGTGATCGTGACCGACCTCGGTTTCGCCAAGCGCGCGCGCGCGTTCGCCGAGCTGCTCGATGCGCCACTCGCGATCATCGAGAAGCGGCGCATCGGCAACCTGGATCGTGCGGAGCTGATGAATGTCATCGGCGAGGTCCGCGGCAAGCGGGCGATCATCGTCGACGATGAGATCGACACGGCGGGCACGCTCGTCGAGATCTTCCGCGCGCTGGAGCGCGAGGGTGTCACCGAGATGTACGCCTGCGCCACGCACGGGGTGCTCAGCGATCCCGCCATCGAACGGATCCGCGACAGCTCGCTGCGCGAGGTCGTCATCACCGACTCCGTGCCGCTGGCACCGGCGAAGCGCATCCCCAAGATCACAACGCTGTCGGTCGCGCCGCTCATCGGCGAGGCGATCAAGCGGATCCATCGCGGCGAGTCGGTCGGTGCGCTGTTCTCCAGCGAAGTGTCGTTCACCCAGGAGATGCTGCTCTGGGACGAGGGCTCCGACGGCCCGGGCGGCCCGCCCACATCGGAAGAGGGCAGCGATGACGACGGGGAGCCTTCACCAGCGAACCTGGCCGCAGCCGTACCATCCGACCGATGAGCCTCCAACTCCATCGTCCCGACGGCGAAGGCGGACTCGAGCCGCGTCCGGCCGAGCCGGATTGGCGCGCGCAACTGCAGTCCCCGCGCTGGGGCGCCGGGCTGCGCCGCCGCCGCCTGCCGGACCTCAAGAACCCCGAGATGTACCCGACATCGCGGTTCATGGCGGTGCTGTTCTGGCTCGGGTTGGCCGTTGCGACGTTCGCGCTGATCGTGCTCGGCTACGGCACGGGCTTCTGGGACCTGCCCGCGGGCTGACCCAGAGCTGGTGAGGTGTGGCCCCGCCGACTCAGCCGGGGGACTCCGATTCCGCTCGTGGAGATCGCGCGGCTTCCGCCATGGCGCGCAACAGGGATGTGACTTCGTCCTTGTCAAGGCGTCGCTCGACAGTGAGATCGGCGTCTAGTCCTGGGTAGTCCCGCTGCGAGCGCCAGGTCCGCTGGTACGTCGCGGGTCCGATCAGGATGACCCTCCGATCGTCGAACATCGGGATGTCGCGTGGAGTGCCCTCGTTCCAGATCCAGTGCTCCGTACCTTGGGTATCGTCCGTCGGGGGGAGGCGCCCGTCCGGTGTCAGTGCTCTCCACCCGTACAGATTCCATGCTCCGCGGATGTTCTCGTCGGCGACCTGCGGGCCCTGACCGCGGGCGATGCGCGCCGCTTCGCGCGAGACGCGCCGGCGCGCAAGGAACCCGCCGCTCGGGAACACATCCATCAGGAGGACATTGAGCTGGAAGTTCTCGCTGATCCCCGACATCTTTCCCTGGATGCCGATACCGCTGCCGGGTTCGATTGCTACGTACGGCTCTTCGTGGAGCACACGGAGGAGCTTGGCGATCCAGTGCGCTCCTTCGTGGACGTCCTCGCTCACGGCGAGTAGAGGCTCGAGCGTGCGGAATCGCTCCCGTGCCGACGGGAGGAGGCACAATCCGCCGGTCGCCGCGGGATAGAGGGCATTGATCAAGAGATATGCCGTCCGTTCCGCACTGGACGCCCGTCCTCCCTCAGCCACGGCCTCGAACACGGTCGTCTCGGGCTCATCGTCGTCGGGTCCAACGACTCGTTCCCGGAGGTCCGCGAGCAGGGGCGCCGCGGCAGCGATCCGCTGCATGACCGCGGCGATCAAGCTGTCGCCCGGAAGGCCGGCGCCGACCAGCTGCCCAGCCACGCCGGCGAGCATGGCTGCGCCAGCGGGCGGTGCGGTCCGGATCGCCGCCGTCAGGCGAGCCAGGATCGCCTCCGCTTCGGCGACCTCGGTGCCGCGACTCTTGAGGGCCTGGAACACATCGGTTGCAGCCTGGTCATGGTCGTCCGCACTCGCAGTCGGCGAAGTAGCCACGACGATCAATCGTTCCACGGCTTCGCGGGCATCCACGCTCCAAGTGTGCCTCCATTGCCCCGCCGCCCGCGCTTGCTGTGAAAAGACGACTTCTGCACGAACGTGCACGAAAGGTCGCGGGTTTCGACAGATTCGGCTGATTTCCCGCATCGGCCGCGCTCGTTCGTCGCGAAACGCCCACTGGGAGTGAGCATCGGAGTCCCCGAACGGGGACCACGGCACTCTCGGCCTATACTCACGCTCCCATGAAGTTCCTTTCCCGTTTCGTCGACTCGAACGACCGCGAGCTGCGACGCATCCAACCGTGGGTCGACGAGGCCAATTCCCTCGAAGCCGAATTCGAGGGCATGACACCCGAGCAGATCCGAGCTCAGTTCGCCGAGATCCGCGACGAGGTCCGCGCGGCGGCCCAGCCCGAGGAGCCGTCGGAGGACGAGCTCCACCACGAGGACCTCGAACGCCGGCGCGAGCTGGCCAAGGCCCGCCGCAAGCGCGAGAACGAGCAGCTGCAGAAGGCCCTCGACGATGTCCTGCCCGAGGTCTTCGCGATGACCCGCGAGGCCATGAAGCGGACGCTCGACATGCGTCACTTCGACGTCCAGCTGATCGGCGGGGCCGTCCTGCACCAGGGACGCATCGCCGAGATGCGCACCGGTGAGGGCAAGACGCTCGTCGCCCCACTCGCAGCCATCCTCAACTCGCTGGCCGGCCGCGGCGTGCACATCGTCACGGTCAACGACTACCTCGCCCGCCGCGACCCGCAGTGGATGGGGCCGATCTACCACTTCCTCGGCGTCGGCGTCGGGATGATCCTCGGCCAACAGTCGGACGGCAGCCACTCGTCCTACGTCTTCGAGCCCGGCTACCCGACGACCGACGAACGACTGGTCAACCTGCGCCCGGTCGAGCGGCGCGAGGCCTACGCCGCCGACGTGACGTACGGCACCAACAACGAGTTCGGGTTCGACTATCTGCGCGACAACATGGTGGTCGACCTGAACCAGCGCGTGCAGCGCGAGCGGAGCTTCGCGATCGTCGACGAGGTCGACAACATCCTCATCGACGAGGCGCGCACGCCGCTGATCATCTCCGGCCAGGCCGAGGAGTCGGCGGACCTGTACTTCACATTCGCCCGCCTCGTCCCGCGGATGCAGGAACGCCCCGAGGGCGCCGAGGACGGCGGCGACTACTTCATCGACCTGAAGGACCGAGCCGTCAGCCCGACCGAAGAGGGCGTCCACAAGATGGAAGGCTTCCTCGGCGTCGAGAATCTGTACGACGCCGACCCCCGCCTCGCCCGCCATTTCGAGCAGGCGCTCCGCGCCCATGCGCTGTACAAGCGCGATCGCGACTACATCGTCAAGGACGGCGAGATCGTCATCGTCGACGAGTTCACCGGGCGCCAGATGCCCGGCCGCCGCTGGAGCGAGGGTCTCCACCAGGCCATCGAGGCCAAGGAGGGGCTGCGGGTGCAGCGCGAGAGCGTCACGCTCGCCACCATCACGTTCCAGAACTACTTCCGCCTGTACGACAAGCTCGCCGGCATGACCGGCACCGCGATGACCGAGGCGGAGGAGTTCCACAAGATCTACAACCTCGAGGTCGTCGCGATCCCGACCCATCGCGAGATGGTCCGGACCGACGAGGCGGATCTCGTGTTCCGCGACGAGAAGGCGAAGTTCAACGCCCTCATCGATGAGGTCGCCGAGATGCAGGAGGCCGGCCGGCCCGTCCTGGTCGGCACGGTCAGCGTCGAGAAGTCCGAGATCCTCTCGGCCATGCTCAAGCGGCGCGGGGTCAGGCACGAGACCCTCAACGCCAAGTTCCACGAGAAGGAGTCGGGCATCGTGGCCCAGGCTGGGCGGATCGGTGCCGTGACGATCGCGACCAACATGGCCGGTCGCGGCACCGACATCCTGCTCGGCGGCAACCCGGCCGGGCTCGCGTCCGATGCGCTCCACCGCAAGGGTCTCAACCCGGCCGAGGTCGACGCCGACACCTACCAGGCGGCGCTCGATGAGGCCAGGGCACTCACGGAAGAGGAGCACGTCAAGGTCGTCGAGGTCGGCGGCCTGCACATCATCGGCACCGAGCGTCACGAGTCGCGTCGCATCGACAACCAGCTGCGCGGCCGCGCGGGTCGCCAGGGCGACCCCGGATCGTCCCGGTTCTACCTGTCGCTCGACGACGACCTTATGAAGCGGTTCGCCTCGGATCGCGTCACGGGGCTGATGGAGCGGCTCGGGCTCGAAGAGGACGTCGCGATCGAATCCCGGCTCGTATCGAAGACCATCGAGAGCGCGCAGAGTCGCGTCGAGGGCTTCAACTTCGACATCCGCAAGCGCGTCGTCGAGTTCGACGACGTCATCAACAAGCAGCGCGAGACGATCTATGCCGAGCGCGACAAGGTCCTCAAGAACGAGGACCTGACGGAAACGGTCCGCGCCTTCCTCGACGAGGAGGTCGACACGCTCGTCGACGGCCACCTGGCCGGTGACGACCCGGACGCCTGGGACGTGGATGGTCTGTCGGCGGCGCTGGTCGCGATGGGCCTCGGCGGTACGGAGACGACCGCGGATACGCTGTGGGAGCAGGGCGGTCGCGACGCCATCGCCGACTATGTGCGAGAGCTCGCCGACGATCGGCTCGCGGCGCGCGAGGCGGAGGTCGGCGACGAGGACTGGGCACAGGTGGAGCGGATCGTCCTGCTGCGCACGATCGATTCACTGTGGGTCGAGCACCTGACCGAGGTCGACGACATGCGGCGTGGCATCGGGCTGCGCGGCTATGCCCAGCAGGATCCGCTCAACGAGTTCCGCCGAGAGGCGTTCCGGATGTACGAGGAGCTGCGCGGCCTGATCCGCCATGGCGTGGCCTCGGCGATCTTCCGCGTGACGGTCCAGAAGCAGCCACCGACCGACACCGGGCTTGCCCAGTCGCTGGCCCGTGGGGCGGCGGCCTTGACCGGCGCGTCGGATGACGGCAACGGGGCCGGCGCCGCACGACAGGCGGTGGCCGCCGGGGCGACAGCCGCTGCCCGCCCTGCCGGTTCGGCGATCGTCCGCGGTTCGCTGCCGTCCGCGCCGGCCGCACGCAACGTCACCGAATCGCTGGGCGACACTGCGCTGCCCGGTGGCGACGGATCCGCGCCGGGGGTCCGGCAGGGCTATACACCGACCGGCGCCCGGATCGGGCGCAACGATCCATGCTGGTGCGGCTCGGGGGCCAAATACAAGAAGTGCCACGGCCGCTGATCGGCTGAGGCACCGGTGCGCGCCCTCGCTCGACTGCTCCTCGCCGGCGTCATCGCCGGGGTGGCGCTGGCCGGCTACGCCGCATACCGTATCTGGGACCAGGGCAACCGGGACGAGCGCCCCGCGGCCGATGCGATCGTCGTCATGGGCGCAGCGCAGTACGACGGCCGGCCCTCCCCGTTGTTCGCCGCTCGGCTCGACCACGCGATCGAGCTGTTCCACACCGGTGTCGCGCCGTGGCTGGTCGTCACCGGCGGTAAGCGCGAGGGCGACCGGACGACGGAGGCGGCGACGGCGCGCGCCTACGCGATCCGCCACGACGTGCCGGAGGAGGCGATCCTCGTCGAGGATCAGAGCCGGACCACTCTGCAGTCGATCCGGCTCGTTGCCGCCCTGATGGCGGATCGCGATCTCGACAGTGCGGTCTTCGTGTCCGATCCGAGCCACATGCTGCGGGTCCTGCGCATGGCGTCGGACGAGGGCATCACCGGCTATGGCTCACCCACGCGCACGAGCCCGCTCGAGCGCGATGTCGCGCGCCGGGCCGATGCGATCGTCCACGAGCTCGGGGCATTGGCGATCTACTTCGTGACGGGCGAGTCGCCGTAGCGTCCCGCCTGGTGGTCGGCGGCGGCCGGAATGGCCGCCGACGGAAAGTACCCCCTTGGCGCTCTGGGATTGGCCGCCTATACTGGGCCGACCCGCCGATCCCGGACCGCTCGCGTCCTCCGGCAGGTCTCCCAGCCCCGCTTGCCTTGTGCCCCCAGCGTCGCAATTGGAGGGAGTCCATTGAAGCAGGCCGAGGATGCCGCGTTCGTCGATCTCATCGCGTGTGAGCGCGATTGCCGGTCCTGCAGCTACGCGGCTGCCCTCGACTGCGACGGCAACTGTGGCGTCTGTCCGCACAACGGCTACTGCCCCTGCGTGAACCCCGTCGTCGCTCGGAGCAAGACGGCCCTGCGGCTCATCGAGCTGCGCCCGATCCTGCTCCAGGATCTCCAGGCCCGGAACTAGGTGGACGCCTCCGCCATCCGCGATCTGGCCGAACGGATCCGGTCGACCTCGGGGCGCCTTTGACCTCGACGCGAAGCAGGATCGCGTCGCACAGCTGGACTTGCTGGCGGTCGAACCCGGGTTCTGGGACGACCAACGCGGCGCGCAGAAGGTCCTCCGCGAGGCCGATGGCCTCCGTTCCGAGCTGGACACATGGCGTGGCCTCCTGGCTCGTGCCGACGACCTCGAGGCGGCCGTCGAACTGCTCGATGAGTCGCCGGACGCCGAGCTCGAGGCCGAGCTAGAGCGCGACAGCGCGGCGCTGGAGGCTGAGTTCGGGCGCGAACGGACCGCATTGCTGTTCGGGGGCGAGTACGACGACAACGCGGCGATCCTCACGATCAGCGCCGGTGCCGGCGGCACGGAGGCGACCGACTGGGCGGAGATGCTCCTCCGCATGTATCTCGCCTGGGCCGACAAGTACCACCACTTCAAGACCGAGATCATCGACCAGCAGGAAGGCGAGCAGGCCGGACTCAAGAGCGTCACGGTCGAGATCGACGGTCGGCGCGCCTACGGCTGGCTGCGCGCCGAGCGGGGCGTCCATCGGCTGGTCCGCATCAGCCCGTTCGACTCGCAGAACCGGCGCCAGACGACGTTCGCCCTCGTCGAGGTCCTGCCCGAGGTGGACGACGACGTCGAGATCGAGCTCGACTGGGATGACATCCGGGTCGATACCTATCGGTCGCAGGGCGCCGGCGGCCAGCACGTCAACAAGACCGATTCGGCCGTGCGCCTGACGCATCTGCCGACCTGCATCGTCGTCCAGAGCCAGAACGAGCGCTCGCAGACCCAGAACAAGGAGAACGCCACCAAGGTCCTCAAGGCGCGGCTCCTGGAACGCGCGCTCGAGGCGAAGGAGGCCGAGCTGCGGGCGCTCAAGGGCGAGCACGTCGAGGCGGGCTGGGGCAACCAGATCCGGAGCTACGTGCTGCACCCCTACCAGATGGTCAAAGACCTGCGCACCGGCCACGAGACGGGCAATACGACGGCCGTCCTGAACGGCGATCTGGACGCGTTCATGCAGGCGGAGCTCGAGCGGCTGGCAACCGGCGGCGAGTCACGCCGCGTGGATCCCGAGGGCGACGCCGCGTGACCGTGCGGCCTGGGCCCGCGGTCCGGGACGCGCTGACCTACCGGGCCGCCCGCGTCGAGGAGCTCGAGGCCTGCGCCGAGATCTGGCGCCTCGCGACCAACGACTACTTGGTCCGCCTGAACCAGCCCGAGCTGCTGACCGACAACGCCGCGATCCTCCGGCTGTATGGCCACCTCCTGACCACCGATCCGGAGCGGTTCATCGTCGCTACGCGCGCCGACGCCGAGGTCGATGCCGGTGAACGGGTCGTGGCCTTCGCGGTTGCGCTCGTGCGCGAGCGGCTGTGGTTCCTGTCGATGTGCTTCGTGCTGCCCGAGATCCAGGGTGGGGGCGTGGCGCGCAGGATGCTGGAATACATCGCCCCCGACGATGACGAGGCCACGGTGCGGGCGACCGGCACGGACAGCGCCCAGCCGATCAGCAATGCGTTGTACGCCTCGCTCGGCATCGTGCCGCGTGTGCCACTCCTCAACCTGATCGGCCTGCCGGCGGACGACGATGCCTTCGGCAGCCTGCCGTCCGGGGTCCGCGCGACACCGTTCGACCGCGTGGCCGGCGAGGACCATGGTCGCCTCGTCACGATCGTCGACGAGCTCGACAGCGAGACGCTCGGCGTGCGCCACCCGATCGATCATCGGTACCTCCGCCAGGAGAGCCGCCGCGGCTGGTTGTACTCCGGACCGGATGGCTCGCCGCTGGCCTACGGGTATGCGACCGAGGCCGGTCGGCTCGGACCGATCGCGAGCCGCGATCCGGACCTCGTCGCTCCGATCCTCGGACACCTCACGACGGCCGTGACGCCGCGTGGCGCATTCGCGGTATGGCTGCCCGGGACCGCCGACCGCGCCGTGATGGGCGCCCTGCGCACCGGGTTCCGCCTGGAGCCATTCCCGGTCCTGTTGTGCTGGGACCGTCCCTTCGCCGACTTCACGCGCTATCTACCCATCTCTCCCGGACTGCTCTAGACCGCTCCAGACCGGACCATCGTCCGGGTCCGGCTAGCCCGCCCGTACGTTTGCCGGTCCCATCGGCCGGTGATAGCCTCGCTGCGACGTGGTTCCCGCTGCCGTGCCCGCGGTCGGACCGGACCAACAAGGTTGGCGACCTGTCTTCGCCACCCGCTCGCGCCCGCGGAGTCGCCCGTGACCATCGCCCCAGCGCCATCGGCGGCGCGCTCACTCCGTCGTCGGATCCTCGAGCGCGGCCGCGACCAGGCCGTGCCGGATCGCGCCGTCCTCGTGCTCCATGACGTCACCAAGCAGTATCCGAACGGCAAGATCGCCCTGCGTGACGTCGATCTGGTAATCCCCGAGGGGGACTTCGTCTTCCTCGTCGGACCGTCCGGTGCCGGCAAGTCGACGCTGATCAAGCTGCTCATCCGCGACGAGGTCGCCAGCCGTGGTGAGGTCGTTCTGGACGGGCAGGATCTCGCGCGGCTCCCGCGTCGCCAGGTCCCACGGATGCGCCGCAAGATCGGGATCATCTTCCAGGACTTCAAGCTGCTGCCGACCAAGACGGTCTGGGAGAACGTCGCGTTCGCCCTCGAGGTCACCGGTCATCCCCGCCGCCAGATCCGACCGGCGGTCGATCGCGTGCTCGCGATCGTGGGGCTGACGGCGCAGCAGAAGCAGGTGCCGGCGCAGCTGTCGGGCGGCGAGCAGCAGCGCACCGCGATCGCGCGTGCGCTCGTCCACGACCCGCGGCTGATCATCGCCGACGAGCCGACCGGCAACCTCGACCCCCTGATCAGCTGGGAGATCCTCCAGCTGCTGCTGCGCATCAACGAGCTCGGGGTGACGGTCCTGATGGCCACCCACAACGCGGAGGTCGTGACAGCCCTCCGCAAGCGCGTCGTGGCACTCGAGGAGGGTCGGGTCATCCGCGACGAGGTCGGTGGCGCCTACCACCGCGAGGATTGACCGACCGTGCTGGCGTTCCTGTATTTCAGCCTGAAGCGCGCCTGGCAGGGGTTCTGGCGCAACGCGGTCATGAGCCTGGCCGCAACGGCCACGATGGTGCTGATGCTGCTGCTGCTGGCCGGCTTCTGGATCATCCAGACCGGGCTGCTGGCAGGGCTCGAGTTCACCGAGCAGAAGGTCGAGGTCGTCGCCTACCTCCAGCAGAACGCGACCGAGTCGCAGATCAACGCCCTGGCGGCGGAGATCGCGCAGCGACCGGACGTCGCGACGGTCGAGGTCGTGACCCGCGACAAGGCGCTCGAGCGGTTCCGGCAGCGGATGGACGAGCAGGGCCGCACCGACCTCACAAAGCAGCTCGACAGCAACCCGCTGTTCGCGAGCATCGAAGTCAAGCTCACCGACCCATCCGCCCTCAAGGCGGTGGGCGATGCCCTGGACCCGACGGAGCATCCCATCGTCCGCAACGTCATCAACATCGATGACATGGTCGACAGGCTGCTGACCGTTACCGATGTCCTGCGGACGGTCGGCACGGGGATCCTGCTCGGCGTCGGGCTGATCGCGTTGTTCATCATCATCAACGCCATCCGCCTCGCGGTCGTCGCGCGCGCCGAGGAGATCGAGATCATGCGGCTGGTCGGCGCATCGGATGCGTTCATCCGCTGGCCGTTCGTGTTCGAGGGTGCGTTCGTCGGGTTCCTGGGCGCCGCCATCACCCTGGCGATCCTGGCCGGTGCGGCCGAGCCGCTCAACGGCTTCATGGTCGGGTTCTTCCAGGTGCTTCCGCTCGAGATCGGGTCCCTCACCCGGGACCTCGTGACGCTCGTCATGGGCGCGGGCGTCGGCCTCGGCATCCTCGGCTCGTGGGTCTCGGTCCGGACCTACCTCATCCGTTAGCCGACGCGGGTCGCATCCGTCGGCCGTACCTTCGACCCGGGGCCGAGGTCGGCGGGTCGTTGTAGATTCTTCTCCTCAGTCGCGCCCCGTCATCCGTCAGCGCTCGACTCGAGGGGGAACCGCGTACCGCCATGCACGCCACAGGGAACGATCATCCGGATCGGCAGGCGGTGTCCGTCGCGCCGGTCGACGCTGCCGGGCGGTTCACCCGCCGTGTCCCGATCCTATCGGTCGCGCTGACCGTCGTCGCGCTGCTGTCCGGCAGCGCGTTGTTCCTGAGCGGCTATTCGATGGGCCGCCAGAGTGCGGTGGAACCAGGCACGCCCGCCGTCGAGGGCGGTGCCTTCCGCCCCTTCTGGGACACGTACCACACCATCCAGGATCGATACGCCGGGGGCGACGTCGACCGCCAGACGATCGTCCAGGGGGCGATCCGCGGGATGATCGACTCCCTCGAGGACCCGTACTCGTCGTACCTGACCTCCGAGCAGTATCGCTCCAGCCTGCAGGGGATCAGTGGTCAGTTCGAGGGCATCGGCGCTGAGATCGCCAGCCAGGCCGCGGACGGGACACAAGGCTGCGCGACGCTCGGCCCGTTATGCCGCCTCGTCATCATCGCCCCGATCGGCGGTTCGCCGGCGGAGAAAGCCGGCCTCCGATCGGGCGACCTCGTGTTGGCGACCGACGGGGTGCCCGTCGACGGCCTCACCGTCGACGCCGCCCGCGAGCGGATGCGCGGCCCCAAGGACACCACCGTCGAGCTGCGCATCCAGCGCGGCAAGGAGGTGCCATTCGTCCTGCGGATCACCCGCGACATCATCCAGGAACGCGAGGTCGAGGCCAAGAACCTCCTGGGCGGCACCGTGGGCTACGTCCGGCTTGAGGGCTTCTCCGATCGCTCGGCGGAGGACCTGGCGGCGGCGGTCCGCGGCCACGTGGACGAGGGCCGCACGAAGCTGATCCTCGACCTGCGCGGCAACCCGGGCGGCTATGTGACCGCCGCGCGGGTCGTCGCGAGCCAGTTCATCGGTTCGGGACCGATCTTCTGGGAGCAGGACTCGCAGGGCACGCAGATCGCGATCGAGGCCATTCCCGGTGGCGCCGCCACCGACCCGGCGATCGACGTCGTCTGTCTGATCGACCGAGGCACGGCGTCGGCGAGCGAGATCGTCGCCGCAGCGCTGCAGGACAGCGGGCGGGCCACGATCGTCGGCCAGCGTTCGTTCGGCAAGGGCACGGTCCAGCAGTGGCAGGAGCTGGCCGGCGAGGGCGGCGCGTTCCGCCTGACCATCGCTCGCTGGTTGACCCCGAGCAAGCACTGGGTCCACGACGTAGGTGTCGACCCGGACGTCGACGTCGACATCCCGCAGGTCGGGATCCCGGGCACCGATCCCGTCATCGACGCGGCGTTCGAGGCGTTGCGGGCGATCGTCCGCCCCTCGCTCGGCGGGCCGTAGCGGACGTCCTTGCGCTCCCGTGGACCATCGGGTACGGTTCCCCCGAACGAAAGGAGGTGATGTGCAGTGATCGACAGTAAGCGTAGCTGCACCACCTCGCAGGAGATGGCCCCTTAGGTCATCCCTGCGGGATGGTCAGCAGCCGAACGCCGGCCCACACAGGGCCGGCGTTTGTGCGTTCGGGAGTCCTCGGGCGGATGGCCTCCCGGAGATCGGCCTCCGACCTCGGAGGGTGGACCGCAAGAACGGGTGCCAACTACCAGTGACTGAGAAGACCATCGCCCTGAACCGGCGGGCCCGCCACGAGTTCACGATCGACGAGACGTTCGAGGCCGGGGTCGCCCTGACCGGGACGGAGATCAAGTCGATCCGGGCGGGCAAGATCAACCTCGCCGACTCGTTCGCGCGGATCGACAAGGGCGAGGCGTGGCTGGTCGGCGCGCACATCGCCCCGTGGGCGCAGGGCAACCGCTGGAACCACGAGCCGAAGCGGACCCGGAAGCTCCTCCTCCACCGATCCGAGATCGACGAGCTGCTGGGGCGGACGAAGGCAAAGGGCCAGACCATCGTCCCGCTCCGGCTCTACATCTCGACGCGTGGCCGGGCCAAGGTCGAGCTGGCGCTCGCCCGCGGCAAGCAGCACCAGGACCGCCGCCGCGACATCGCGGAGCGCGACGCACGCCGGGACGTGGCGCGCGAGCTGGCCGACGCGCAG
>DATAFZ010000103.1:0-11603 GCA_036257225.1 Candidatus Limnocylindrales bacterium
TGAGGATCCCGCGCAGGATGAGGAACGCATCGAACGGACCGAGGGTCGCACCGGTCTCGTTCTCGACCGCCTCGACCTCACGGATGAGCTCTGCCCGCCCGGCGACCACGCCGGCGATGACGTCGCTGTGGCCCGACAGGAACTTGGTCGCCGATTCGACGACGAGGTCGGCACCGAGCTCGAGCGGCCGGCAGATGTACGGGGACGCGAACGTGTTGTCGACGACGTACGTCGCACCGTGCTCGTGGGCGAGCCGGGCGACCGTCGCGTGGTCGGTCACGACGGTCGTCGGATTGGCGATGGTCTCGGCGTAGACGACCTTCGTTGGCGCCGCGGCGATGGCGGCCGCGGCTGCGGCGTTGTCCGTCATGTCCACGACATCGACCTTTACGCCGAACCTGGCGAACGTGCCGGACAGCAGGGTTCGGCTCGAGCCATAGGCCGCCCGCGGCGCGACGATCCGGTCACCGGCTCGGAGCTGGGACAGCAGCGTCGCGTGGATGGCGCCCATCCCGGACGCCAACGCCGTCCCGGCCTCGCCTCCGGCCAGCTCGGCATAGGCATCGCCGAGGGCGCGGCTGGTCGGGTTCGACAAGCGTGTGTAGGAAAAGCCGGCACGCGCGTCGGCGACGACGTCGCCGAGCTCCTCGGCGTCGCCCGAGGTGAACGTGGCGGTCTGGTAGATCGGCACCGTCGAGGGGCGCTGGAGCACGTTGGGCACGCGCGACGCGGCACGGATCGCGCGGGTCGAGAACCCTCGCTCGCGGGTATCGCTCACGTCGGGATGCTACACCGGCTCGGCGTCGCGCCTCCGGTTGACGAGCCTCACTGACGGGAGCACAGTCAGGCTGAACAGAGGCGATCGATGGATCTCCCGACCACCCTTGTCCTGATTCTCGTCGCTGCCGCCCTCGTCGGCTGGGTGGTCGGCGCCTGCGATGGCAAAGCGCTCGAGGCCTTCGGCTCGGGCTTCATCGGGTACCGCTCCTACGGCTGGCCGCGTGGCGTCCAGGAGGAGGAGCCGATCCACTTCTCGTTCCGCGAGCCGCAGGATCCGGCTGACGACACCCATCTGGCCGAAGCCGAGGTCATCGAGCTCGAGAGCCCGATCGACACGATCAGGCTCGAACGGCTCGGCTGAGCGCCCGCGACTCCCGGACACGAAGGAATCCCGCACGTGCCGGGTCGGCATTTTGTGCTTCGCTCCTACAAATCCCGGTGCTAGGCTGGGCCGGGCAGACGAGCGGGTTCCGGGAGGAGGGAGCGGCGTGGGCGAGGCGTTCTTCGGCGAGGTGTCCGAACAGATCCGATACGAGGGTCTCGATTCGGCGAACCCTCTGTCGTTCAAGGTCTACCAGCCCGACCGGATGGTCCTCGGCAAGCGGATGGAGGATCACCTGCGGATCGCCGTCTGCCTGTGGCACTCATTCGCGTGGCCGGGCTCCGACGTGTTCGGCGTCGGGACGTTCGACCGGCCGTGGAACGCGGTCGGCCGCGACCCGCTCGACGCGGCCACCGAGAAGCTCGACGCGGCCTTCGACTTCCTTCAGAAACTCGGCGTCCCGTACTTCACGTTCCACGACCGCGACGTCGCCCCTGAGGTCGGCTCCTTCGCCGAGAACGTGAAGCTCCTCGGTCGGGTGGTCGACCTGATCGAGGGTCACATGTCGCGGACCGGACTCAGGCTGCTGTGGGGCACGGCCAACCTGTTCAGCCACCCTCGCTACGCGGCCGGGGCGGCCACCAACCCAGATCCCGAGGTCTTCGCATACGCCGCCGCCCAGGTCAAGGTCATGCTCGAGGCGACGCATCGGCTCGGCGGCGCCAACTACGTCCTGTGGGGCGGTCGCGAGGGCTACGAGACGCTGCTCAATACGGACCTCGTTCGCGAGGAACGCCAGTTGGCACGGTTCCTGACCCTGGTCGCCGAGCACAAGGCGAAGATCGGGTTCACCGGCGCCCTGCTGCTGGAGCCCAAGCCACAGGAGCCGACCAAGCACCAGTACGACTACGACAGCGCGACCGTCCACGGCTTCCTGACCCGCAACGGCCTCGAGGGTGAGTACCGCGTCAACATCGAGGCCAACCACGCGACGCTGGCCGGGCATTCGTTCCATCACGAGGTGGCCTACGCCGTCGGTGCCGGGATCTTTGGCAGCATCGACGCCAACCGCGGGGACTACCAGAACGGCTGGGACACCGACCAGTTCCCCAATTCGGTCGACGAGCTGGCACTGGCGGTGTACGAGATCCTGCGCGGCGGCGGCTTCACGACCGGTGGCTTCAACTTCGACGCGAAGCTGCGCCGCCAGAGCATGGACCGGATCGACCTGTTCCATGGCCACATCGGCGGGATCGACACGTTGGCGCAGTCACTCCTCGTCGCCGCGGATCTCATCGAGGCCGGCGAGCTCGAGCGACGACGCGAGACGCGCTACGCGGGCTGGTCGGGGCCCCTCGGTGGCGAGATCCTCGGTGTTGACGCTTCGCTCGAATCGCTCGAGCAGCGCGTCGCTCGTGACGAGATCGACCCGCGGCCGGTGTCCGGCGGCCAGGAGGCCCTCGAGAACCTCGTGAACCAGCGAATCTGGGCCGCCGACCGCTGACGCCGATGGCCTATGTCATCGGGATCGACGCGTCGACCACCGCGACCAAGGCGGTCCTCGTCGATGCGGCCGGGCAAGTCGCCGCGATCGGGACCAGCGAGTATGGCTTCGACGTGCCGCAGCCCGGCTGGACGGAGCAGTCACCGGAGCTGTGGTGGGATGGCGCGGTCGCGGCCATCCGTCAGGTGCTGGCGTCGACCGGTGTCCGCGGGGACGATGTCGCGGCGGTCGGCCTGACGGGGCAGATGCATGGCTTGGTGCTGCTGGATGCGACCGACACCGTGCTGCGGCCCGCGATCCTGTGGAACGACCAGCGGACTGCCCACGCCTGCGAGGAGATCCGCGAGACGGTCGGGGCGGAGCGGCTGATCGAGATCACCGGCAACACGGCGCTCACCGGCTTCACCGCGCCCAAGCTCGTATGGGTCCGCGACCACGAGCCCGATGTCTGGTCACGCGTCGCCCACGTGCTGCTACCCAAGGACTACGTGCGGCTGCGGCTCACCGGGGAGCACGCGCTCGACAAGGCGGACGGAGCTGGGACGCTGCTGTTCGACCTCGCGGCGCGCGATTGGTCGACCGAGGTGACGGCCGCCCTCGGTATCGACCCGTCGTGGCTGCCCCCGACGTTCGAGGGGCCGGACGTCACCGGTGTGGTGACCGCCGCCGCGGCCGGGGCGACCGGGCTCCGTGCCGGCACTTCGGTCGTCGCCGGAGGCGGCGATCAGGCCGCCAACGCCGTCGGGGTCGGCGCCGCGGAGCCGGGTGTGGTCGCGCTGTCGCTCGGCACTTCGGGGGTGGTCTTCGCGACCACGGACCGACCGCTTCGCGATCCTGCCGGCCAGGTGCACGCGTTCTGCCATGCCGTCCCCGGACGGTGGCACCTGATGACGGTGATGCTGTCGGCGGCGGGCAGCCTGCGCTGGTTCCGCGACACGCTGGCACCGGGTGAGGACTTCGGGCGGCTCGTGGAGTCGGCAGCGGAGGTACCAGCGGGGTCTGACGGCCTGCTGTTCCTTCCCTACCTGACCGGCGAGCGGAGCCCGCACCCGGATCCCCTGGCCCGCGCGGCATTCGTCGGCCTGACGATCGGACACGACCGCCGGCACATGACGCGCGCTGTGCTGGAGGGCGTCGCGTTCGGGCTGCGCGACGGGCTCGACGAGATGATCGCGACGGGGATGCCGGCACCCGCCCAGGTCCGTGCGTCGGGTGGAGGCACCGCCAGCCCGCTGTGGCGCCAGATCCTCGCCGATGTGCTGCGTGCCGAGATCGCGACCGTCAGCACGACCGAGGGGGCAGCGTTCGGGGCCGCCCTGCTCGCCACGGTCGGTGCCGGCTGGTTCGAGTCGGTCGAAGAAGCCACGGCGGCGCTTGTGCACGTCACACCTGTGACGTCACCCGGACCTGACGCCGAACGCTATGCCACGGCGCACGAGGCGTATCGGGGTCTGTATCCCGCCCTCGCCCCGACCTTCCACCGGGCGACGGACCGAGACTCGGAGCGTTAGGCCCCCAGCTCGAGTTGCGCCAGCTCCTTCTGGGTCGCCTCCTCGGGGCGCTTGCCGAGGATGATCATGCTGACGATCTCGTCGGTCGTGACGTCGTTCTTGTCGACGGTGTCGACGATCCGTCCCTGGTACATGATGCTGACCCGGTCGGACAGCTCGTACACGTCGTGGATGTCATGGCTGATCAGGAAGATGCCGATGCCCTCGTCCTTGAGCTGGCGGACGAGGTCCCGGACCTGGGCGGTCTCGGCCGGCCCGAGGGCGGCAGTCGGCTCGTCCATGATCAGGACCCTGGCATTGAAGTAGACCGCCCGCGCGATGGCGACTGCCTGGCGCTGGCCGCCGGATAGTGACCTGACCGGCATCTTGAACCGCTTGAAGTTCGGGTTGAGCCGGCCCATCACCTTGCGTGTCTCGGCTTCCATGCTGGAGTCGTCGAGCGAGCCCAGGGATGTCGCGAGCTCGCGACCCAGGAACACGTTGCCGGGGCAATCGACGTTGTCGGCCAGGGCGAGCGTCTGGTAGATCGTCTCGATGTTCAATGCCTTCGCGTCACGCGGGTTCGCGATGCTCACGACCTTGCCGTTGAGCAGGATCTCGCCCGAGTCGGCCGGCCGGGCGCCCGACAGCACGCGCATCAGCGTCGACTTGCCCGCGCCGTTGCCGCCGACCAGACCGACCACCTCGCCGGCGTGCAGATCGATGGTCGCATCCCGGACGGCGTGGACGCCCCCGAATGCCACGTTGATGTCGCGCATCTCGACGAGCGGCGGCGCGGCGACAGCGGTCATGGCACGCCCCTCACGAACCGCCACCGCGCCGGCGATTGAGCGTATCGAAGCCCACGGCCACGATGAGCACGATGCCGGCGACCACGTTCTGTCCCGGCGAGTTCACCCCCATGAAGCTGAGACCGTACGCCAGCGACTGCATGACGAACGCACCGAGGACGGCACCCGGGATCGTGCCGATGCCGCCGGCGAATGAGGTGCCGCCGACGACCGCCGCCGCGATCACGTAGAGCTCGTAGCTCGTACCGACGTCGAGGGTGGAGCCGTTCAGCCGCGCCGCCGCGATCGCCGCGGCGATCGAGCACAACACCCCCATCAGCACGTAGGTCTTGAGGATCGTCCAGCGCGTGTTGATGCCGGCCAGCTCGGCCGCGTCAGGATTACCGCCGTACGCGTACACGTAGCGACCGAACCGGCGGCGCGTCGCGAGCCATGTCATCACGAGGGTGACGCCGATCAGCAGGATGATCGGCCATGGGAAGCCGGTCGGGATCTTCAACCCACCCGGTGGCGGCGTGATGCCGTTCTCCGTCGCGTACCGCTCGGCAAGACCCGGCGGCCAGAAGTTGCTGTTCGCGAAGGCGGCCACTCCGACGACCGCCAGGATGCCGAGGATGCCGAGCAGGACCTCGGCCCACATCGGACGAAGGGCGAACCCGTGTCGCCGGCGCTGCCGCCGGCTGTTCATCAGCAGCACCACGATCGCGATACCGCCGACGATGGCGAGCACCCACGTGAGCGTGCCCCCGATCGAGCCCGTGGCGCCGCCACCGATCAATTGGAAGGTCGGATCCAGGCCCGACACCGCCGCGCCGTTCGAGAGATACCAGACTGCACCGCGGATCGACAGCAGACCGCCGAGGGTCACGATGAATGAGGGCACGCCGATGTAGGCGATGATGAATCCCTGGACCCCGCCGATGAAGGCGCCCAGCAGTACGCCGATCGCGAGGGCGATGACCCAGCGAAACGGGAAGTCGACGCCCATGCCCAGGGCAGGCATCCAGTCGGTCATCAGCAGGGCATAGGTCATGGCGATGAAGCCGACCACCGACCCGACCGACAGGTCGATGTTGCGAGACACGATGATCAGGACCATGCCCGTCGCGATGATCGCGACGTTGGCGGCCTGGACGGCCATCGTGGTCATGTTGTTCGCCTGGAACAGCTTGCCACCGCTCAGGATGTGGAACGTCAGCAGGATCGCGGCCAACGCGACGAGCATGCCGAACAGACGGAGATCGATCTCCGTCTGGGCGATCAGCCCCCGGATGGAGGATCGCGCGGGCGGCTCGGCCTGACCGGATACCGGTGCCGCGTCGGCGACATTCGTCACGACGGTCCTCCTGACCGCGATGGTATAGGTCTGCGCCCCCGGGGTCCGGGGGCGCAGGCTGGGATCGCTAGCTCAGCGGTCGACGGTCACTTGCAGGCGGCGGGCGCCGTCGCGGCTGCGACGTCGACGCCGGCGCAGAGCTCATCCTTGGTGATCCATCCACCGTCGATCACCAGGTTCAGGTTCTCGGCCGTGAGTGGGGTCGGCTGGAGGATGAATGACTTGACCGTGTTGTTGCCAGGGGTCGTGAAGTCCTTGGCGGTCAGGCCATCGGCCGGGGCCACCGTCGGATCGAGCAGGCCGTCCGGCAGCGTCAACGCTGCCATGTCGCCGCCCTTGCACAGCTCGAGGGCGGCAGCGCCAGCGGCCTTGCCGAGCTCGTTGCTGTTCTTCCAGACGTCGACGTACTGCTTGCCCAGCGCCACGTTGTTCAGATTGGCCTTGTCGCCGTCCTGACCGCTGAGGGGCGGGAAGCCGTAGTTCTTGGCCGTCAGGGCGCCGACGACGCCGAGTGCCGTGCTGTCGTTCTCGGCGAGGATCGCATCGATCTTGTTGCCGTCGGCGACGGCCTTGTCGATGATCGCCTCCATGTTGGACTGGGCCGTTTCGGTCTTCCAGGCGGCGGTATACGTACCGGCGTCCTTCGGCCAGGCCTCGCCCGACATGTTCAGGATCTTGATCTCCCCCGCGTCGACCTTGGTCTTGAGCCCGGCGTTGTCCCAGCCCTGCGGCAGGAACGTCGACGCGTTCGGGTCGCCGGGGTCGCCCTTGATGAGGACGTAGTTGCCGGTCGGCACCTTCTCCAGGACCGCCGCCGCCTCGGCCTCACCGACCTTGACGTTGTCGAACGTGATGTACAGGATCGCGGGGTCCTCGATCAGTCGGTCATATGCGATGACCGGGATGCCCTCGTCCTTGGCCTTCTGCACGGCGGGCAGGATGGCGTTCTGGTCCTGGGCGAGCAGGATCAGGACGTTGGCGCCCTGCGAGATGAGCGTGTCGACGTCGGTCAGCTGCTGCTCGTTGCTGAGGTTGGCGTCGGCCTCGATGAAGGTCCCACCGCCATCCTCGACGGTCTTCTTGATGTTCGGCTGGTCGGTCGCCGCCCAGCGCGGCTGCTGGAAGTTGTTCCACGACACGCCGACCGTGCATTCGGTCGCCGCCGCGCTCCCGCTCGCCGCTGGCTCGCTGGCCGCCGGCGCGCTGGCTGCGGCGCTCGGTGCGCTGGTGGCACCTCCCCCCGTCGTGCATGCACCGAGAACCATGGCAGCGCTCAGCCCGAGTGCGGCCATCCGTCGAATGGACATCGTTGACTCTCCTCCTGTCGCATAAGCCCACGAGCGACCGGCGTCGTACCGAAGGCTATCATCCGTGTCCCCCGTCGCTCCGCTCGCCACGTGCGGCCGCAGCCGTAGCGCTCGAGCGGTCTCAACGATCCTCCTTTCTGCTTCCTCCTCAGGCGCTCGCCAGCGCGACCATGGTCCGGCGGGGACGCAGCCAGGCCGCGGGATCGGTGAGCAATGGTCCGAAGGCGAGCTCCGCCGCGCCCAACAGCGGGGCGTCCTCGCCGAGGGATGTCGGGATGACCCGGACCAGGCCGCGCGAGGCGCGCAGGACGCGCCGGTCGAGCTCCGCCTCGAGCGTCGACCGCACGAATGGATAGCTCGATGCGAGGCGGCCGCCCAGCAGCACGAGGTCCGGATTGAGCACGTTGATCACGCCGGCGAGGCCGATCCCCAGCCAGCGGCCGGTCTCGGAGAAGGCGGCCAGTGCAGTGGGCTCGCCGGCCTCGGCATCGCGCAGGATCGCGTCGACGGCGTCGTGGCCGCCTTCCGGCGGCTGACCGGCCCGACGCAGCAGGGCGCTGGTGCCGACCTCCGTCTCCCAGCAACCGATCGAGCCACAGCGGCACGGCAACCCGTCCGGGTTCACGGGGATGTGGCCGACCTCGCCGCTGTAACCGGCAGCACCGGTGAGCGGGTGTCCATCGACGATGAGCCCGCCGCCGACGCCGACGGAGCCCCAGATGACGACCACGTCGTCGACGCCGCGCGCGACCCCACGACGGTGCTCGGCCAAGGCTGCGAGATCCGATTCGTTGGCGAACATGATCGGAACGCTCATGCCGAGCGCCCGACGCAGGTGCTCGCCGAGTGGCTCGTCGCGCCAGCCGAGGTTCGGTGCGAGGGCGACCATCCCGTCGCTCCGGCGGACGACGCCGACGACCGCGACACCCACCCCGACGATCGTGCTATCGACCGACAGCGACCCGCGGACCGTCGCTGCGAGCTCGGCCAGCTCGGCGGCGATGTCGGCCACGCTCGAGCGCCCGCGGGGCAGCTCGACCCGGACGTTGTCGAAGACCCGGCCACCGAGCCCGACCGTGGCCGCCGCCAGCGAATCGACGGCGATCTCGAGTGCGAGCACGACGGCGCCATCGGGGTCGGGGCGGACCAGCGGCGAGGGGCGTCCCGGCGTGCCGTCCAACGTGGCCGGTCCCTCGATCGCCATGCCGCCGGTGACGAGCTCACCGATCAGGCCGCGGATCGCGGACCGGGTCAGACCGGTCCGGGCGACCAGGTCGGATCTGGACAGCGGCCCACTCCCGTGGAGCTCGCGGACGATCGCGCTCAGATTCGCCCGACGAACGGTCTCGCTCCGGTGTCCGAGCTCGTCACGACCCATCGACACGAGGTTTGTGTTCCTCTTTCTCAAATGTGCTGTGCGAGACTCGTACAACCACGGAGCCATGTCAATACGGATCATGAGGAGTGGACCAGATGACGGGCGTTCTGCGCTGGGGGATCCTGTCCACGGCGGACATCGCGACACGCAAGGTCATCCCCGGGATGCGCAAGGCGGGACGCACCGAGGTCTTCGCCATCGCATCGCGCGACGCCGATCGCGTCCGGCGCGCCGCGGATCGCTTGGGCATCCCACGCGCGCACGGCTCGTACCGGGCCCTGCTTGACGACCGGGATGTCGACGCCGTCTACATCCCCCTGCCCAACCACCTCCATGCCGAGTGGACGATCGCCGCGCTGCGGGCGGGCAAGCACGTCCTCTGCGAGAAACCGCTGGCGATGACTGCAGACGACGCCCAGCGGATGGTCGGGGTGGCCCATGAGACGGACCGTCATCTCATGGAGGCGTTCATGTACCGCCACCATCCCACCTGGGTCGCCGTGCTCGACTTCGTGGCCGCCGGCCGGATCGGCACCTTGACGGCCGTCCAGAGCTGGTTCTCCTATTTCAACGACGACCCCGCCAATATCCGCAACATCCGCGAGTACGGCGGCGGCGCGCTCTTCGATATCGGCTGTTACTCGGTCAACCTGTCGCGGATGTTGTTCGGGGGCGAGCCGCTGCGGGTGGCCGCATCGCTGCGGCGAGACCCGTCCACCGGCGTCGATGTCCTGACCAGCGCCATCCTCGACTTCGACGGCGGTATCGCGAGCTTCACCTGCTCGACGCGGACGGAGACCGACCAGCGGGTCGACATCTACGGGACGACGGGCCGCATCTCGATCGAGATCCCGTTCAACATCCCACCCGACCGCCCGACTCGAGTCTTCCTGACCGCAGGCGGTGACCCACCGGTCGCCCCCGCCAGGGAGGTCGTGGAGTTCCCGACCGCCGACCCGTACGCGGTCGAGTTCGAGCGGTTCGCGACGGCCGTGCTCGACGGCGGCCCGACGCCGGTCCCACCCGAGGATGCGGTCGCCAACCTGCGGGTCATCGAGTCGATCTTCGAGGCCGCCGATCAGGGTCTTGCGGTGCCCTCGAAGTAGCGCAGCGCGAGGGCCATCGCATCCTTGCCGCAGGTCGCGCCGATCTTGCGTCCCTCGACGTCGTCGCTGGGCACGTGGATGCCCATGAACAGGCGCGAGATGCCGGCCTGGTCGGCCGCGTCGAAGTACGTCGCCCACTGGATCGTCGTGTCCTGGGTCGGTCCCTCCTCGTGGAGCAACGCCCCCTTTGGCACGGTGAAGCTCGTGAGACCGCCCGGGAAGTACGCATCTCCCGTGAACGCGGTCATGACCTCCGCCGCGGCGCGGCTGAACGTGCTGTGGCCTGACGGATAGCTGGCGAACGCGGGGGTCACGAACGTGCTGCGCTGGTAGGGCACCCAGTCGACGGCTCGGATCCAGCCGACGCCGCTGGTCTCCCGCTCGGGATCCTTCGGGAAGCCGCGCCAGGCGTTGAGGGCGATCGCCCCGACCGGGATGCCCGCATGGCGATCGCCCGGCGCGCTCGATGCCTCGGTCACGACCTCGATGAGGCCGGGCACGAGCGGAAGACCCTCCGGATCGTAGGCGGGCCCGTCCGGGGCGCTCGACTGGCCCTTGCCACCCATGTAGCGGATCTGCGAGATCGGGCGCGACGAGTCGTAGAAGCTCTTCACGCCCCAGGTGGCGATGGCGGCGTCGTGGACGGCCCCGTTGAGGGCGAGATACAGCTTGACGTCCCACTCGAGCCGATCGACCGGCTCGCCCTGGCCGCCGATCCGGAACGCGAACCCCGGCGAGTCCGAGACCTCGTTGGCGATGACGTTCCAGTGGCCTGGCGGGGTCTCTGATTTCGGACCGTCGGCCCAATACTCCGCGAGCGCCCGTGCGAAGTCCGCCTGCAGGACGACGTGCGGCTCGTACGGCTGCCCCGTGGCTGGGTTGACATCGTGACCGTTGCCGTCGTTGGAGCCGAGCGTGTTGTCGCCGAAGGCCCCAGGCCCGATGTCAACGGTCACGCCATTCGTGGCATCGAGCAGATGACTCCGGCGGATGATCTCGACCGCTTCCTCCTTGAACGCCTGATCGGTCGCCGTATCGGCGAGCATCGGCGGCGGACCGGGGTCGATCGGCGTTCCCCGGTCCGACGGGGGCAACGCGAAGGACGTCACGTGACCCCAATGCGGTCCGATGAACGTCTGGACCTGACCCGGGATCGGCAGTCCGTTCTGGGAGATCTGCTTGTCGAGCGCCAGCGGCTGCCAGCGGTTCGGGTCCGTCATGGCAGCACCTGGCTTGGTCACCTCGAGGGGGTCGTTCACCGGCGTGTAGGTCGGGTCCTTGTAGCGCTCGTCCTCGAGGGACCCGTCATTGCGGCCGTGCTCGAGGACCGCCGCGCCGATCCGATTGCCAAGCGCCGCGGGAGAATCGCCCTCGGTCGAGGAGAAGTCGGTGCGATAGCAGAGCGAGGCCATCGTCGCGTCGAGCTGCTCACCGGCCTTGGCGAGGTCGGACACCGTTCCGAAGCGCCAGAGCAGGATCCGATAGGCGGCGTAGCTCATCGCCGCTTCCCGCGCGGCGCGGGCGTCGTCCGCCCGGAGCTTCTCCTTCACGAGGTAGCCGTCCGCGGT
>DATAFZ010000111.1:0-8089 GCA_036257225.1 Candidatus Limnocylindrales bacterium
TAGCGTTCGCGGCGGCCTTCTCGACCGCGGCGATGGTCGGTCCAACACGCGCGTCCGGCGTCGGCCCGAGAAACCGCAGCGTGAGGTGGAGCCCCTCGAGCCTGACCCAACGGACATCACGGGCACCGGCCGGCAGTGGCAACGACCGGACCTCCTCGACGACCTCGCGGATCGCGGAGGCAGCCCCCTCCGGGAGCGCCACACCCACGAACAAGCGCCGCCCGGGTACGCCCGCATACGGATCGCCGCGGCGGTCTGGCCGAACGCCCGTCACCTGGTCCCGGCCGCCGCCTTCTGCTCGCGCTCCCACGTCGCGCGATCGTCCCGCAGGACCTGCAGCGCAGCCTCGTGATCGCGCCAGCCGACGACGTCGACAGCCTTGTCCTCGAGCGCCTTGTACGTCTCGAAGAAGTGCTCGATCTCGACCAGTCGATGCGGCCGGACCTGGTCGAGCCGCTCGATGTGCTGCTGATGCATGTCGCCGAGTGCGACGCACAACACCTTGAAGTCGAAGCCCTTCTCATCGCGCATCTCGAGGCCGCCGATCGGCCGAGCCCACACGTGGCAGCCGGTGAACGTGGGCTCATCGATGACGAGCAGCGCATCCGTGTGATCGCCGTCGCCCGACCTGGTGTCGGCGATGAACCCGTAGTCGAAGTTGTAGAAGACCGCGCTGCTCAGCACCCGGTCGAGCCGGAACACCTCGGCCGCTTCGTCGAACTCGTACTTGTTGCGCGATCCGCGCGGGATCTCGACGACGATCTCGACGACGTCCGGGAACTCACCGGGGGCCTTCATGAGGGCAAGTGTACGGGCCACCCATGCCGGCAGCTCACGACCGAACGGTCGGCTGAGCGGCTGGTCCGGGGCGTTCGTCGGTCGGTTCGGTCACCGCACGACCGAACGGTCGGCTGAGCGGACGGTCCGGGGCGTTCGTCCGTCGGTTCGGTCAGCCCACGACCGAAGTGAAGGTGCCTGCGGCCGCCGACACATTGCCGCAGTCACTCGCCAAGCGCTTTGGGGCTCAAGACTTCATCTCCATCGCGGAACCGAAGGACGACAGTTCGCCGAGTGTTCGACTTGCTCAGGGCACGACGAGCGTGATCGGCAATCGTGTGGCGATCGAGGCGAATGTTTCCTTCCACTACCGGCACGACGAGGGAATCGGCTTCGATAACGAGGTCATCAGCGGACGCTCCGAATGGAACAAGGATTCGCTCGACCGCAAACGCGATTGCGACGGCGTCAAGATCGACCCATCCCGGTGCGAGTCCGAACCGGCCGCCTGTCAGTCGATGTGCGAAGCGCGCGAGGCCGACGAGTCCCCGCATGATCCTGGAGCGCATCACTCGCTCGACATCGCGGGAGAATCCGATCCGGTATTCCGCCACAGCCGCCTCATACAGAGCCCGTGAGATCCCGCTGTAAGCAATACCCGGTCGCGAGCCCGTGCCTTCGTACCGACCGACGGCGACTTCGCGAATCAGCCCGCCATCACTAAGGCGTCGCAGCCCACCGTCAAGCTCTCCGAATGTCAGGACCCAGCGCTCAGCGGAGTCGACCGATTCGAGGATCGTCCGAATGTCGACTCCGGCACGGCCGGACCGACCGCGGACGGCTTGGTAGATGAGTTCGTCCAGCCGCGTGTCGGTCCCCGGCGATGGTTCGGCCATCGACCTCAGTCGTTGTAGAGGCGTTCCTCGATCAGTTTCTCCTGCACGGTCCGACCGTTGGGGTCGAAGCAGGAGAACTCGAAGTGCTTCTCGTACTCGAGGTCGACGTTGTCCTGGCCGCCACGGTTCTTCTCCACCGAGACCACCACCCAGTCGCGGAAGCGCTGCGCTTGGTACGGGTTGAACTCGATGTTGACCTTGGCGACGATGTGGTACTTCTCGTTGAGGATCAGGATGATGTCGGCTTCGTAGTTGATCGCCGACGAGCCGCGCAGGTGGAAGTTGCGTAGGCGCGATGCCTTGAGCCCTTCCTTGTCAGCGGCGACGATCGCGACCATCGGCACGTCCTCGGACAGCGCGATGTCCTTGAGGCCGTTGACGATGAAGGTGACCTTCTCCGACTCGTTCTCGGGCTCGGGGATCTGCGGGACCTTCTGCATGTAGTCGACGAAGACCACGAGCCTGCGCTCGCCCGATAGCTTGCGGTGCTGCTCGACGAGCTTGCGGATGTTGTCGATCGTGCTGGCCGTCTGCGAGCCACGCAGGAGGAACAGGTTCTGGCCGTAGCGCGCGATGCGGTCGAGCGACGGACGGAGGCGCGGGTTGTTGGCGAGCTGCGGGCTGGCCGCCCCCTCCGCCATCCACGTCCCAAGGATCTCCTTGCGGACATCCTGGATCTTGATCGCGCCGGTCTTGTGCGGGAGGTGCGCCAGCGCCGATTCCATGGCGATGAGGCGGTTCATGAGGTACGCCTCGTCGTGCTCGAAGCACAGATAGAGGACGTTCGCCTGCCCGCCGGATGCGATGTTGCGCGCCATCTGGAGCGCCATCGTCGTCTTGCCGGTGCCCTGGGCGCCGCCGATCAGCATCAGCTCGCCGGCCCGCAGCCCCGAACCGATCGTCTTGTCGAGCGGCGTGAAGCCGAGCGGGACAGGCTGGTACTCAGCCAGATGCCCGGTCGTGACGCGCTCGTTGAGATCGACGAGCACGTCAAGCGCGGATCTCGGCGCCATGCTCCCGTTGTCGGTATCGAGCCGCCAATCGCGCGCAGCAGGCGCCTGGGCGACGTTAGCTTCGAGATCGGTGCTCACGCGGTCGGATCCTCCCCGGAGGCCTGCGCTCTTGGCGCTCATGCGGCGAGAGTAGGGTAGCACCGGGCGAATCCCGTATCACCCATCCGTACTGCGCCGGTCCAGACTCGTAGGGTCGAGCGTCGCGATCGCATCGAACGTCGCGACGATGGCACGGATCGCCTTTTCGTAGTTGCCGAGGTCGAGCCACTCGTTCGGCGCGTGCGCCCGCTCGTGGGGCTGGGTGAAGCCCTCCAGGACGACCGGCAGCCCCAGGACCGACTCGAATGTCGCCGCGACGGGGATCGAGCCACCTTCCCGCCGGTAGACCGGCTTGCGCCCGAACGCGGCCTCAAGTCCGCGCGCGGCGGCCTGCGTGACCGGGTGGTCGATAGGGGTCACGGTCGGGCGGCCGGTACCCAGCAGCGTCACCGTCACATGCACGCCGGGCGGGGCGATCTCGTCGACGAACGTCCGAAGTCTCTCGAAGATGTCGTGGGGATCCTGACCCGGCACGAGCCGCGTGCTGACCTTGGCGTGGGCCTGGGCGGGGATGATCGTCTTGCTGCCCTCGCCCTGGAACCCACCCCAGATGCCGTTCACATCGAGCGTCGGCCGGGTGGACTTGCGTTCGAGGGTCGTGTAGCCGGCCTCGCCGACGAGCGCCGGCGCGCCGACGGTCGCCCGATACGCCTCCTCGTCGAACGGCAGCTCGGCCATGGCGGCTCGCTCGCGCTCCGTGAGTTCCTGCACGTCGTCATAGAAGCCCGGGATGCGGATCCGACCGTCGGGGCCTTTGAGCGCGGCGATGATCTGCGCCAACGCCACGACCGGGTTGCTCACCGCGCCGCCGTAGCTTCCCGAATGGAGGTCCGCCGTGGTCAGCGTGACATCGATCTGGGCGTACATCAGGCCGCGCAGACCGACGGTGATGGCCGGGATGTTGCCATCGAAGAAGCCGGTGTCGCTGATGATCGCGGCATCGGCCGCGAGACGGCCCTGGTTAGCGGTCAGCCAGCCTTCAAGGGGCTCGCTCCTGCTCTCCTCGTCGCCCTCGAACACGTACTTGACGTTGATCGGGAAGCCACCGCGGGTCGCCAGCAGTGCCGTGGCCGCCACGACGTGCGCATGGATCTGGCCCTTGTCGTCGGCGGCACCGCGGGCCACCAGCCGGGCACCGTCGATGACCGGCTCGAAGGGCGGGCTGGTCCACTCGTCGAGCGGGTCGACCGGCTGGACGTCGTAGTGGCCATAGACGATGACCGTCGGGGCGTCCTCGGCGTGGAGCCACTCGCCGTAGACGACGGGATGCCCGCTGGTCGGCTCGACTGCGACGTGCTCGACGCCTGCGGCCCGCAGTGCATCGGCCAGCCATTCCGCTGCGCGTCGGGCATCCGGGATGTGCTGGGGGAGCGCTGAGATGCTCGGGATGCGCAGGAACTCCTGCAAGCTTGCAAGGCGTTCGTCGCGCGTAGCGTCGAGGTAGGTCTCGAGCTCAGTCGGTGAGTTCGTGGGCAAGTCAGGCATTGCCGGAGTCTATGGCCGGCGGCACTTGCTGTGGCGGGGCCGAATTTCCTGCGCCGCCACCGGGATTCCCGCCCCAAGGGAGCAGTTGACCGAGTCGAGGCCAATCGCCGCCAGACTCCCGTGCGGCGGGAGGTCGTGCCCCGAATCCCGTCGGGCGGGAGGATCAGCATCTCCGACCCGACGTGGCGTCGTCTGCTCCCGTCCCACGGGAACCCGGGGGCAAGGACGGGTTGGGCCTCAGGTACGTGGCCCCCGTCACGATGCACCGATGCCAGAGTCACGGATCGCACGTGCGGATCGACATTCGAGATCGATGCGCCAGCGGATGGGCACCGAACTCCGCACCGCACGTTTGGCGGCCGGCTTGACGCTCATCCAGGTCGCATCGGCGAGCGGGAGCTCTCGGTCGGAGCTCAGTCGGATCGAGCGCGGCGATGCGCCGTGGGTCGCGCTAACGACCATCGAGCGAGTCGCCGCGGTCGTTGGCCTCGACGTCTGGATCCGGACGTACCCGGGTGGCGAGGCGTTGCGGGATGCCGCCCATGCACGTCTCGAGTCGGGGTTCCTGTACTTGGTCATCGCCCCCCTGATCGCACGATCCGAGGTGCGGGTCGGCGATGCACGTGATCGACGCGCATGGGACCTCACGTTGACAGACCCGACCGGCGACGGCTGCGGGGTGGAGCTAGAGACCCGCTGGGTGGATGCCCAGGCACAGCACCGACGGATCGCACAGAAGCTCGACGACAGCGACTTCGACCGAGTCCTCGTCGTGGTCGCCGACACGCGAGCCAACAGGGCGGCTGTCCGCGCGGCGTCCGGTCTGCTCGGCGCGGCCTACGCGATCGACGACCCCGCTGCGTTCGAGGCACTCGCTGCAGGACGCCTGCCACCGCGCTCGGCGCTGATCTTCGTGCCGTTCCCGTCCCATGGGAGCAGGCGACATCAGAAGGCCTAAGGTCGAACTGCATTCCCATCCCACGGGAGGACAGGTCCCTTGTCCCGCCGGACTGGAATACCCGACCGGATGCGCCATCCACGGGCGTCAGCTCCCGCCCTACGGGAATCAGGGGCGCGACCGGCCGGCGCGCGGCCCTGGCGGGCGCGCGGCCCTGGCGGGCGCCCCGGAATCGAACGAGCGGGCCGGTGACCGGCCCGCTCGAGCGGAGTAACGGAGGGAGGCCTCAGGCCGGCTGGGGCTTCGGCTCCGGGATCGGCTGCCCCGGTCCCACGATGGACGGTACGCCGCTCTCGAGCTGCTTGGGGGGCAGGTCCGTGAACAGCGTCTCGAAGGTCTCGGCGTCGACGGTCTCCTCCGCGACGAGCTTCTCGGCTAGGGCCACCAGGCGGTCACGGTGGGTCGTGAGGACCTCCGTCGCTCGCTCGTAGGCCTTGTCGATGATCGCGCGGACTTCCTCGTCGATCTGCTTGGCGATCTCGTCGCTGTAGTTGCGCTGCTCGCCGATCTCCCGGCCGAGGAACACCAGTTCGTCGCGCTTCCCGAAGGACAGCGGGCCGAGCTTGTCGCTCATGCCGAACTCGGTGACCATCCGTCGCGCGAGATCGGTCGCCTTCTCGATGTCGTTGCTGGCACCGGTGGTGGTGTCGCCGAAGATCAGGCGCTCTGCGACGTTGCCGCCGAGTAGCCCGGCGATCTTGTCCTCGAACTCGGTCTTGGACTGCAGGTAGCGATCCTCCTGGGGCAACGCCATCGTGTAGCCGAGGGCCATGCCGCGGCTGATGATCGTCACCTTGCTGACCGGGTCGCACTTGGGCAGGATCCGCTGGACGACGGCATGACCGCCCTCGTGGTAGGCGATGATCGCCTTCTCGGCGTCCGAGATGATGCGCGATTTGCGCTCCGGACCGGCCACGATCCGCTCCAGCGCTTCCTGGAACTCGGACATGCCGATGACCTTCTTGTTGCGGCGCGCCGACAGGATCGCCGCCTCATTGACGAGGTTGGCGAGATCGGCGCCGGAGAAGCCGGGCGACTGCCGGGCGACGCCTTCGACATCGACGCCCTTGTCGAGCGGCTTGCCCTTGGTGTGCACGCGCAGGATCTCGACGCGGCCGCGCATGTCGGGCCGATCGAGGATGACCTGGCGGTCGAACCGGCCCGGGCGCAGCAGCGCCGGGTCGAGGACGTCCGGTCGGTTGGTGGCCGCGACGACGATCACGTTGGTGTTCGTGTCGAACCCGTCCATCTCCACGAGGATCTGGTTGAGGGTCTGCTCGCGCTCGTCGTGGCTGCCGCCCAGGCCGGCGCCGCGCTGGCGGCCGACCGCGTCGATCTCGTCGACGAAGACGATGCACGGCGAGTTGCGCTTGGCCTGGTCGAACAGGTCGCGGACGCGGCTGGCGCCGACCCCCACGAACATCTCGACGAATTCGGAGCCTGAGATGCTGAAGAACGGCACGCCGGCCTCACCCGCCACCGCACGGGCCATGAGCGTCTTGCCGGTGCCCGGAGGCCCGACGAGCAGGACACCCCGCGGGATGCGCGCGCCGAGCGAGTTGAATTTCTCGGGGAACTTCAGGAACTCGACGACTTCCTGGAGCTCGGTCTTGGCCTCGTCGACACCCGCCACGTCGGCGAACGTCACGACGGTCTTGTTGCCGAGGAACATGCGCGCCCGGCTCTTGCCGAACGACAGGGCCTGGTTATTGGTGCCCTGAGCCTGGCGCATCATGAAGAAGATGAAGCCGCCGATGATGAGGAGCGGCAGCACGGCGGTCAGCAGGAGCCCGAGCCACGAGGTGTCTGGCGCCGGGGTCGCGATGAACTCGATCTCCGCAGGGTCCTGATTCCCGTCCGTAGCGGCCGTGCGGATGTCGTCGTAGACCTGGGTCAGCACCGTCGGGACGATGACCGTGTAGGTCTTGGGCTCGCCGTCCTTGCGCTCGACGGTGAGGGTCGTGCCCTGTTGCGTCACCTTCGCGATCTCGCCCTTGCCGACCTCGGCGAGGAACTTCGAGTATGCGGCGTTCTGGGGTTGCGTCGTCGTCGTGATCCAGGTGAACAGCAGCGCTGCCGTGCCAACCACGAGCACGAGCATCACGATGCCGTTCCGGAAGAACTTGGGGTTCAACAGGGAGCCTCCGGGTGAAGTGAGCGACGACCGAGCGTCGCCACGTGTCGCGAGTATACCGTCGGGGTCCGCGAGAACCCCCTGACCGAGGTCATGCCCTCCATCATCCCTACGGACGGTCGCAGGGTGTGGATGGGGACGGGAGGAAATGTCAAGAAATCGATACGACCCTGCCCGCCGCGAGGGTCGTGGGCTGACGAGGTGGTAGCGGAGGGCGGATTCGAACCACCGACCAAGGGCTTATGAGTCCCCTGCTCTACCACTGAGCTACTCCGCCGTGGCCGGCGATTCTAGCGCCGACGCCGCCGGGCCGCACGCACAGCTCCGAACAGGACCCCCCAGCGATCAGCGACCGACCAGCGTGATGCCGACCATCCGGTGGTAGTTCGATACGAACGTGTCGCTGTTGACGACCCGGCCTCGCGCGTCGCGGACGGTCCTGGTCACGACCACGTGCTTGCCATCGACCGGGTACTCGATGCGCTTGCGCTCGCCGCGCCGAAGGGCCGACGTGTACTGGACCGTGTCGTAGCCACGCACGACGTTCGTGACGTGCGGTCGGGACCAGGTCACGGTCCGGCCGTTCGGCAGGCTCCAGATGTCGAACCGCACGATGCCCGGCGAGGCGAACGACTTGATCAGGATCGGATGGGCGGTGTCGTTCCGGAAGCGCATGTTCTGCGTCTCCGACACTGTCGCATCGAGCCCGAGCGGGTAGCGGGAGATG
>DATAFZ010000132.1:0-14949 GCA_036257225.1 Candidatus Limnocylindrales bacterium
CCCCGTCTCCTTGAGGATCACGACGTGTCGGCTGGAGAGCATGTGGACCCGGACGCTCTCGACGACCATCTCGACCAATCCGTCGTCCATGCGCGGATTATCCCACGGGGCGCCGGCGCGGACCCCCCGCGCCTCCGACGAGTCGAACGATGAGGGCCACGGCTGCGCCGAACACGAACCCACCGATGTGGGCGAAGAACGCGACGCCCCCGGCCGACGTCGTTTCCATCACGCTGAGCGAGCCGATACCGTCGAACAGCTGGAGGACGAACCAGGCGGCCAGCACGATGACCGCGGGGATGTCGATGAGCTGGAAGAAGAAGACGAGGAAGATCGCGGTCGTCACCCGCGCTCGCGGGAACAGGACGAGGTAGGCCCCCAGCGTCGCGGCGATCGCCCCCGACGCACCGATGGTCGGGATCGTCGAATCCGGGTCGATGGCGACCTGCGAGAGGCCCGCCACGGCGCCGCCGATCAGGTAGAAGGCCAGGAACCGCAGCCGTCCGAACCGGTCCTCGACGTTGTTCCCGAAGATCCACAGGTACAGCATGTTGCTGCCGATGTGGATCAGCCCCCCGTGCAGGAACTGGCTGGTGATCAGCGTCAAGGTCTCGAGCGAGGCGATCGCCCCGGAGCGGGCCGCCGCCACGAGCTCGGCGGGAACGATCCCCCACCTCGTGACGAACGCGCCGAGCCCGGTCTCGCCGCCGCTCGCCATCTGCCCGAGCTGGAACGCGAACACGACCACGCATGCCGCGATCAGCCCGATGGTGACGACCGGTGTCCGCTGCGTCGGGTTGGCGTCGCGGAGGGGGATCACCCGCGGTGTCGGGCCGTCAGCTCGGCGGGGTCGATGCGGCGGCGCTCTCGCCTGGTGCGGCCGAGCCGGATGGCGCAGGCGAGGCTCCGTCGCTCGGGGTGACCGGGTCGAGAACGGCTTGATGGATGGCATCGCTTGCCAGCCAGACCAGCGTGTCGGGTGCCTCCTCGACCCCCGCGATCACGTACATCGCCCGGATATCGGCCCAGCCGTCGCCCTCTGCCAGCCGGTACTGCGCCACGAAGTCGCCACTCCGCTTGTCGTACGCGATCACCCGGGCGTTCGTGCGGTCGTAGGTGTACACCTGGCCCTCGTTCCGACCACCCGCACCCGTCACCAGCACCTCGCTCGTCCTCGGCCGGAGTAGCTGGTCACCGGGCGCACCCGGCTCCCAGGCATCGCTCTTGCCGGAGGTGTACCGATCGAGGACACCGTTCTCGGTGATGTAGATGTCGCCATCGATGTAGAGCGACGTCATCTTGTCGACCGCGCGCGCGGTCGCGAGCCACGCTGACGACTTGGCCGGGAACCCGCCACCATCCTGTGCCGGCGGGTAGTGCCGGATCTGCTGCTCCGATGGGTCGACGACGTACAGGTTGTACAGGCCGCGACTGGGATCGCGCAGGTAGGTGCCGATCCCCAGGATATCGTCGCCCCAGCCGGTCGCGCCGTTGACGGTGATCCGATTGGTCGTGCCCTTGCCGGCGTCATTGGATGCGCGCCACCGCCACAGGACGTTCTTCGCGTCGAGGATCAGCAGGTCGCGCCCGCCCACGCCCAGGAATTGGGGTGCCGCCATCTTGAGGCGGCCGACCGTCCGTCCGTTGCGCGCGATGTTGGTGGCGCGTTTGCGCTTGAGGTCGACGCGGTAGACCGCGTTTGTCGTCCGATCGATGACGTAGGGGGCGCTGTCGTAGCCGCGCACGAGCGTCCGCAGGTCGAACGGCTCGGCGCCCTCGGCCGGCTTGAAGGTGAAGAGCGGCGTCGATGCCACCTCGATGACACCGTACGCCCGGTCGAGCAACGCGACGACGTCCTCCCGGACGGGATCGACGACACGCGCGCTGATCCGCGCATCCTCGGCCTTGTCGAGCTGGTCGAATGCTTCGGTCAGGAGCTGGATGGCCTCGTCCCGGCTGTCGGCGATGAGGTCGATGCCCGGCCCCGAGACGAGGGCGAGATTGGCTCGCGCCTTGTCGAGCGCATCCTGCCCGGCGTTCACCGAGCTGATCGCCTCCTGCTGGCGCTGACCGCCGAAGGCCCAGACCGACATCGCGAGGCTGCCCACGACGACCAGCAGGGCGATCAGCGCGATCGCCGCGCGTCGCTGGGTTTCGCGACGCGAGGCCAGCGGCGTGACGCGGCGGTAGGCCGGCTTCCGCCGCGGCAGCAGGTCGTGGAGCCGTTGGATGAGCCGTTCCACCGCCGTGCCGGCCACGACTCGGGCGCTGTCGGCGGCCGCCGACATTGCCGCGCCGGCGGCCTGGACGTTGTCGGCGAGCGGGATCGGCGAGCGGTCAGGTGCGCCGGCCAGCGGTTCGGCCGGCCGAACCGGGACGAGCGTCCGTCCGCGCGTGGTCGGCGCGACCTCGGTGGCCTCGAAGGCGATCGCCCCGTCGCTACCGGCACCGTCCGCGGCCCGGAACCGCTGATGGAGATGCTCCATCGCCGACTGCGGGTGGAGGGTGACCATGGCGTCCTTCAGCTCGTCGGCGCCGAGTCGAGCGACGATGTTGGGCGAGATCAGGACAAGGGAGTCGCCGACCGTCACCTCGCCCCGCCAGACCTCGGGCTCGAGGCCGTTGGACGGTAGCCCGCGCTCGCGGTGCGGGTCGGGCAGGGTCGACAGACGAGCCTGGCGGATGAGGTAGGCCTCGGCCGGCCCCACCGTGGCGACGTACATCTCGTTGCCGCGGACGACGCCGACGCCGACGCCGATCGGCCCGTTGTCGTCCGGTGACTTGAGGCCGAGGCGGTCCGCCTGGTGCAGCAGCCGCTTGTTCGCCGTGGCGATCGCCTTCTGCAGGCATACCCGGATCCCGGCCGATTCGTCGTAGTAGTACTCGTTGCGGATGGTCTCGGCCGCCAGCCTCGTGGCCTCGAGCGCATGGCGCGACGACGTCCGCGACGTCACCAGGAGATAGAGGTTGCCCTTCGACCGGGCGACCGAGCCCACGCTCGGCTCTACGACGACGAGGGTGTCGGGCGAATCGTCGAGACGGTCGTGCTCGGCGACGATCCCTAGCTTCAGTTGGAGTCGGGCGGCCATGCGGGCCTCTCGTTAGGGTTTGGTCAGGCGACGGGACGATCCCCGGCCGGATCGGCTTGACGTTCGCCCCGAGATGGCAGGCAGGTTCGCAGGATTATACGCGGGGACCTCCGCGCCGAACGTGGACCCGAAGGTCCCGGATGCCGATGCCACCGGGAGCAGCCGCGAACGCAGCCAGGAGTTCGCCCGAACGCAGGCGGAGCTCCTGCGCGACGATGGGGGCGTCGGCCTCCACGTCGATCGAGAACCCCTCGAGCCGGACGACGCGACAAGCACCGGCCGCGGCCGGCACCCGCTCGGCGACGATCGCCTCGAACGTGGCGATCGCGCGGGCCAGTCGCAGTTCGTCCTCCAACCCGAGAGCGCGTGCAGCATCCGGGATCAGCTCCCCGATGCGGCGCATGGGTCGGCGGCGGGGCGTGGTCATCCGCTGCCGGCCCGGACGCCGACTCGACGCGCCTCGGCCGGGCGCAGCTCCGCACCATCCGATCCCGGCCGCACCTCCCAGCCATGGGCGACGGCCAGGAGCGCCGGGTCGAGATCGTCAGGTGTCGTCGTCGTGACGAACGCCTGGGGCAGCTCCGCGATGCGCCGCACCAGGTGAGCGCGTCGCTCGGGATCCAGCTCACTGAACACGTCGTCGAGCAGGAGCAGGGGAGGGCGGCCATCCAGCATGGTGAGCAGGTCGAGCTCGGCCAGCTTGAACGCCAGGATCGCCGTGCGCTGCTGCCCGCGCGACGCGAACCCCGCCAGGTCGCGGCCCGCGAGGTCGAATGCCAGATCGTCCCGGTGCGGTCCGATGACGGTCGATCCGTTCCAGATCTCCTTCTCGGCCGTGTCGACCAGCCGGCGGGCGAGCGCTTCGCGCGGCGTTTCGCCAACGAATGCCGGCGCGTTACTGACGTAGCGGAGGGTCAGGCCGCCGGCCGCGGCCTCGTCCGGGGCGATCTCACGGTGGGCGGCGGCCACCGGAGCCGCCATCGCGTCCAGCAGCTCGTGCCTCGCCGCGACGACCCGGCTGGCGGTATCGAGGAACGTCTCGTCCCAGAATCGCAGCTCATCGCGCGAGGCTTGCTCCTCCCGGATGGCGCGCAGCAGGCTGTTGCGCTGCTGGAGCGTTCGACCATATGTGCCGAGATCGTCGGCGTAGGCCGGGAAGCGCGCCGCCGCCAACGCGTCCATCGCCGCGCGGCGCAACGACGGTGAGCCGATGACCAGCAGCATCTCCTCGGGTGCGAAGAGGACCACGCGCAGGTGCCGACCGAGCGCCCCGGCTCGTCGACCCACCCCGTTGACCCTGATCCGTTTGCGACCGCCGGAGCCGTCCGCACCGGATCGCTGCACGGCGACCTCGAGCACGTCGCCGCCGACCCGACCCTCCACCCTGGCCAGGTCGTGGCCCCAGCGGATCAGCTCGCCGTCGGCGGTGGTGCGGTGCGAGCGGCCCCAGCCGAGCAGCGCGATGGCCTCCAGCAGGCTCGTCTTCCCTGCGGCGTTCGGTCCCCAGATCAGGTGGGCGCCGGGCGCGAACACCGCCTCGAGCCTGGCATAACCGCGCAGGTCGAGGGCCGTGAGCGAGTCGAGTGCGGCGATGCTAGGACGTCGTCCGGACGGGCATGACGACGTGGACGTAGCGGTCGTCACCGACCGGCTTGAACACGCCGGGCGACAGCGGTCCGTTGAGCTCGAGAGCGAACTGGTCGGCCGACACGTTCGTCAGCACATCGGCGAGGTAGCGCGCATTGAAGGCGATCGTCGTGTCATCGCCTTCGACGGCCGCCTCGACCTGCCCGACATGGTCGCCGACCTCGGCGTTGGCGCTGACCGTCACGCCGGCATCGCCGTCGCCACCGATCTGCAGCTTCACGATGTTCGCGGACTCATGGGCGATCAGCGCGGCCGGGCGGACGGCGCGTAGCAGCTCCTCGCGATCGAGCACCGCCCGCGTCGCGTGCGCCTGCGGCATGACCTGTTGGTAGTTCGGGAACTGCCCGTCGATGAGGCGGCTCACCAGGTCGATCCCGTCAATGTGGAACAGGACCTGGTTGCGGGCACCGGCCAGGACGACATCGACGGGGTCGTCGACGTCCCCAAGGACCCGGGCTAGCTCATTGAGCGCACGGGCCGGGATCACGACACTGGTCTCCGGGACCGGATCGAGGATGGGCACGGTCTTGACCGCGATGCGGTAGTTGTCGGCCGCAGCGAGCGTCAGCTGGTCACCCTCGAACCGGGCCAGGACGCCGGTCAGGATCGGGCGGGCCTCGTCGCTTGCCGCGGCGAAGGCGGTCTCGGCTAGCGCCCGGCGCAGGACGTTCTGGGCGATCCGGGTGGTTGGGCGGTCGCCCGCCGTCTGGATGGCCGGGAACTCCTCGTCGCTGATGCCCTTGATGTGCGTCTGGAAGCGACCCGCCCGGACGTGGAGGGTGTCGCCGGCCGCCACCTCGAGCTCCACCTTGTCGCCCGACGGGAGCGAGTTCACGAGGTCGGTCAGGAGCTTGGCCGGGACGGTCGTCGCACCGTCCTCGTCGATCTTGCCGGGAACCCAGTAGGTGATCCCGATCTCGAGGTTGGTGGCGGTGAGCTTGAGGCCGCCTTCCTCGGTCTTGAGCAGGACGTTGGCGAGGACCGGCAGTGTGCTCCGGCTCGAGACGGCCCGGCTGACCACGGACAGGCCCCGCGCCAGGTTCTCCTGCATGACCGAGAGTTTCACGTGGGCGTACTCCAGCTCATCAGCTCGTACCGCGATCTCGCGGGGACCCTCCGAAGGCCTGGCGACAAGCCCGCTCGCCGTGGGCCGAGGACATCGTGGGTATCTTCTCTCTTTCTTCTAACTCCGTCATCACCGTAGTAACGCTGTGGAGGACGTGGAGGGTCGTGCTCAAGCGTGCGGGAGATCGACGTGGATGGACGTGCCATCGTCCGGGGACCACCGCGGCTCGGCTGGGGACGCGGCGGTCGATGGACTGGGGACGGTTGGCCCGATTTCGAGCTTCGGCCGGCCAGGCCGGCCTTGATATGCACCCCGAGCGGGTCTGTCGTCCACGTCTCATCCCGGAGCCAACGGGATGGTGCGGTGGCACTCTCCTGACGCTTGCGAACCATCGCTGAGGCGAATAGCGACTCGACGGCCAGGCCGTATCCGACCGGATTCACTTCCGGCTCAATCGTGTCACCGATGCGGCACAAGCAAGAGGCCCTCAAAGCCGAATCGGTATGCGCCTGGCCGATGGTCCGCAAGCAGCGCCCCGAGTTCTGCCGACCGCCCACCAAAGATCGGCGCCAGCCGCCAGCCAGCCCGGGACGAGACGAGAAGGTGGCCGGGGACCTGCCGGGCCGCGATGAACGCGATGGGTGACGGCTACTCGGCGTAGATCAGCTCGCGGACGGCTGCGATCTCGCGCCGGAGCTCGTCGTTGTTGGTGATCTCTCGCGAGATCTTGTCGCACGCGTGCAGCACCGTGGAGTGGTCGCGGTTGCCGAGCTCGGCGCCGATGCGCAGCAGCGATACGTCCGTTTCCTCGCGCATCAGGAACATCGCGATCTGGCGGGGCATGACGATCGCCTTGTCGCGCTTCTGGCCCTGGAGGGCCTCCATCGGCACGCTGTAGTAATCGGACACCGCCTTGGCGATCCGCTCCGGCGTCACCTGGCGCTTCTTCGGGTTGTACAGCACGTTCGAGAGCACCGCCTGGGCGAGCTCGATGCTGATGGGGGTCGCGCCCATGCTGGCGAACGCCACGATCCGGTTGAGGGCCCCCTCGAGCTCACGCACGTTCGAGACGACCTTGCGGGCGATGAACTCCACGACGTCCGACGTGATCGGGACCGCGCCCTCCTCGGCCTTGGCGCGCAGGATCGCGATGCGCGTCTCGAGGTCCGGGGCGGTCAGGTCGGCGATGAGCCCCCACTCGAACCGGGAGCGAAGCCGCTCCTCGAGCGTGAGGATCGCCTTGGGCGGTCGATCGCTCGAGAGGACGATCTGTTTGCCGTCCTCATGGATCGCGTTGAACGTATGGAAGAACTCCTCCTGGGTCCGCTCCTTGTCGGCGATGAACTGGATGTCATCGATGAGCAGGAGGTCGATCCGCCGGTAGCGCGACCGGAACTCGTCGATCTTGCCCTGCTGGATGCTGGTGATGAATTCGTTCGTGAACTTCTCGGAGGTGGCGTAGACCACACGCTTGCGCGGAAACCGGGCGATCACCTGGTTGCCGATGGCATGCATCAAGTGGGTCTTGCCGAGGCCCACGCCGCCGTACAGGAAGAGCGGGTTATAGGCGTGGCCGGGCCGCTCCGCGACCGACAGGCTGGCCGCGTGGCCCAGGCGGTTCGCCGAGCCCACGATGAAGTTGGCGAAGGTGTAGCGCGGATTGAGGTTGGTCGCCCCGCCCTCGCCGCCGACCCGTGTCGCCTCCACCCGGACGTGCGGGCTGGCCGGGGTCGGGATACCGGGAGATGTGGCGCTGTCGGCGGGGACCCCGTCCGTCCCGTTGCTGTCCGCCGGGCCGATCACGAACTCCACCTGAACGCTGTAGCCGACGATGCGGGCCAGGGTCTGCGAGATCAGCGACCGATAGCGCGTCTCCAGCCAGTCCTTCGCGAAGCCGTTGGGGACGGCGATCCGGAAGCGCTGCTCGTCGACATCGACGAGCCTGGTGTCGCGCAGCCACGTCTCGTAGTTGGCCGGCGACAGCGAGACCTGGAGTTCACCCAGGGCGGCTCGCCATACCTGCTTGGCGTCCATTCGTTCGATAGGACCTGCGTTCGGATTGACGACGATTGATGAGCGCGGCCACGGATCCCGGGGTTGCGGTGCGTGGGCGGCAGAACGTCCGGTTCGACGTCCATCCGACGAGGCCGGACGACCGCTGCCTGCACCGCCTCCTCCAGAGGCTGCTGGCGTTCCCGCGTACGTCTCCGGCGCCGAGGGCCCGGAGAGGATAGCACCGGCCGAGACGGCGTCGCAAGGCGATTCCCGCATACTCCCCGGGGGTATCCGTGCGAAAGGGGTCCGGGCAGGGTCCGCGGGCACCATCGGTGCCGGCCCACGACCCGCTCGACCCGCCGAGACGCCCGGTCCGACGTTTGACACCCCTTCTAGCGGGTCATATCATCCGCCGGACGACGACGCGCCATGTGTCCCGTGGGACACCGGCGCGTTTGCGTGCCTCTAGGGGAAGACGGAGCGACCGTCCCCGAGGCCGGATCGAGAGGATCTCAGGACCGCCCGGATGAAGCAGACCTACCAGCCCAAGAAGCGCCACCGCGCCAAGGAGCACGGCTTTCGCGCCCGCATGAAGACGACAGCGGGCCGCCGCATCCTTGCCGCTCGGCGAGCTCGGGGTCGGAAGCGTCTGACGGCCTGACCAGCGATCGCGGCACGACCACGCCGCGACTCGTGATGCTCTCTCGACCGCAGGACTTCGCGGCGATCCAGGAGGCGGGAACGACCAGGTCCCACGTCTTGCTCTCCGCCCGGTTCCTGCGGACGGACCTCGGGACGACCCGCTTCGGCCTCGCGACTGGGCGTCGCCTTGGTACGGCGGTCGTCCGGAACCGAGTCCGTCGTCGACTTCGAGAGGCGCTCAGGGTGATGGCGCCCTCGTTCCAGCCCGGCTGGGACGTCCTCATCATCGCCCGGCCTGCGATCGTCGAGGCCGACCACGACGCACTGGTCGGGGCGTTGCAGCGGACCCTCGTCCGCGGCGGCGTGCTCGGAGGGATCAGTCGATGAAACGGATCGGGATCGGCCTCATCAAGCTCTACCGGATCGTGTTCGTATGGCTCCCGTCGTCATGTCGCTTCGAACCGTCCTGCTCGCACTACACGGAGCAGGCCATCGAGAAGTACGGGTTGCTGAAAGGAAGCTGGATGGGGGCCAAGCGCATCGCTCGATGTCACCCATGGAACCCGGGCGGGTATGACCCGGTCCGCTAGCGAGGCCGCCCGCCCGTGACGCTGTCCCCGGCCCTGCGCCGCATGCTGCCGGCGCTGGCCATCGCGCTCATCATCCCCCTCGTCGTCGCGTGCATCCCGGGCGCTCCAGGCGCACCGGGCTCGTCGCCGAGCCCGCCCGCACCGCCGCTGACGCCGGCGCCGCCGGGCGCCGATCCCGTCAGCCTGCTGGCGTGGCTCTTCACCCCGATCTTCCAGGGGATGTTCATCGTCCTGATCGCCGTCTACGTGTTCCTCGAGGATCTCGGGGTGCCGGGGGCGATCGCGTGGGCCATCGTTGTGCTCACCCTGGTCGTGCGCGCCATCCTCATCCCGCTCTACCGCAAGCAACTGGTCTCGCAGCGCCGGATGCAGCTGCTCCAGCCGGAGCTGAAGGAGATCCAGCGGCGGTTCAAGGGCGACTCGATGAAGATCCGCCTCGCCCAGCAGGAGCTGATGCGGGAACGTGGCGTGAACGTCCTCGCCGGCTGCCTGCCACTGCTCCTCCAGCTGCCGCTGCTGTTCATCATCTACTCGGTCATCCAGAACGGCCTGACCAACCAGGACCCGCGAGCCATGCTCAGCGTGTTCGGGGTGCAGCTGGTCGACCTGCAATGCCAGAACATCGTCAATGGCGTCATCGACGCCACGAGACCCTGCATCGATGCCCAAGTACCGTTGCTGGGCAACGTCGCCCAGGCGCAGGCGTTCTTCTGGATCGCCGGCTTCGGGCTGAGCGTGCTGGCCATCGTGTCGGCGATCCTGCAGCTGGTGCAGTCGCGGATGATGCTGCCGGCTGCCGACCCCAGCAACGACGACCCGAACGTCCGGATCCAGCGCCAGATGATGCTGTTCCTGCCGATCATCTCGATCGTCTACGGCGGCTTCCTGCCGGCCGGGCTGTTCATCTACTGGATCGTGGCGACGGTCTTCTCGATCGTGCAGCAGTACCTGATCGTCGGCTGGGGCGCGATGTTCCCCCTGTTCGGGTGGACGCCGTCGTTCGCGGCCGACCATACCCCGCGGTTCCCGGTGTCCATGCCACCGCCACCCGAGCCCAGCAAGCGTGCGGCCATCCTGACCGACGCACAGAAGAAGACGACGGCCGACAAGACGATCCGCCACCGTGAGCGTGGTCGTCAGGGCCGACGAGGGAGACGACGCTGACCATGAGTGCGTACAAGGAATTCTCCGGCAAGACCGTCGAGGAGGCGCTGAAAGCCGCCCGCGACGAATTCGGAGCCGAGCTCAACGACCTCGACTTCGAGATCCTCACGCCGGGTAGCCGCGGCGTCCTCGGGATGGGCGCCGAGCCGGCCCGGATCGTGGCCGCCCCGCGTACCGCCCTGGGCGGCGCCGCGCCGAAGCGCGAGGCTGCCGCTGCGGTGCCGTTGCCCCGCCCGCCGGCGCGCGAATTCGACGATCGCGGCCCCCGCGTCGCTGACGACCGCGGCGAGCGGGATCGCGGGCCCCGCCGCGACGAGCGCCCCCGCGACGCCGGCGCTCGCGACCGGGGTCCGCGCAGGGACGACCGGGGCGCGCGCGACCGCGGCCCGCGTCGGGGCGACCGCGGGGATGATCGAGGCCCGCGCGGTCCGCGGCGGGGTGGCGCCGATGTGTCGGCATCGGAGGCGGCCGAAGTGGCTGCCGCCCGCGGCTCACTCGCCGCGGAACGAGCCGACCTTGAGGCCGCGGAGGCCTCGCCCGAGGCGCTCGCTGCCGGCCAGCGCATCCTCGAGACCCTGATGGGCCATCTCGGCTTCGATGCGACAGTGGAGGTCGCTGCAGGTGAGACGAGCCGGCTCAACGTCGTCGCGCAGGGCGACGACCGAGAGTCGCTCGGTGCCCTGATCGGGCGCAAGGGCGAACGACTGTCGGCCCTCCAGCACCTCGTTAACCTGATGCTGTCCAAGGAGATGGGCTCCTGGACCCGTGTCCTGGTCGATGTCGAGGACTACCGCGGGCGCCGCGAGCGGCAGCTCCGCGAGCTCGCGGATCGTGCCGCCGCTCGGGTGATGGAGACGGGCAAGATGCTCCAACTCGAGCCGATGCCGGCGCTGGAACGCCGCTGGATCCACCTGACCCTGCGGGATCATGCGGGGGTCGCGACCCAGTCGATCGGCGAAGAGCCGAATCGGCGCGTCGTCCTGGTACCTCGCGGGAGCTGACGGCAACCGCGCGCGCGGCGACCCGGGGGGAGCGTCACCGATGCCCGCCATTCGGCGTCTTCAGAGGGAACGAAGACCCGCCGGAGTGATTGCTCGCGGCTGCTAGGATGGCGCCTCCATGACCACCACCACGCCCGATACGGTCCTCATCCCGACGCCCGAGGTGCCCGAGGCGCCCGATGTTCGGCGACCGTCGACCCGCCTCCGGTTCGCCGTCGCGTTCCTGGTGGGCCTGCTGGCGTCGATGGCCATCGGTGTGGGCGCGCTGTATGCGTACGACCGCCAGTACACGGGACGGATCCTGCCCGGGGTGGCGATCGGCTCGCTCGACCTGTCGGGCATGGACGGCGTGGCAGCCGCCGCGGCGATCCGCCAGGTCTACGGCTATCTCGGCGAGGGATCCATCACGTTCACGACCCGCGACAGTGAGCGGACGATCAGCTTCGCCGACATCGACCGTGGCCCGGACGTCGACGCGATGGTCGCCGAGGCACTGGCCGTCGGGCGCGATGGGAACGCTGTCGAGCGGATCATCGCCGACGCGCGCACGGCGCTCCGCGGCGTGGCGCTGACGCCGAAGGTCACGTTCGACGCCGACGCCCTGGCCGAGCATGCCCTCGACTACGCCGACACCATCGCGCGCGAACCGCGGGACGCGTGGGTCGCGGTCGTCGCCAAGCAGTTCGCGGTCGTCAACTCCGTCGATGGTCGAATCGCCGAGCCGGCGGTGCCCGTCGAGGCGGCGTTGGCAGATCTGGGGGAGCTCAGCGCCCCGGCCGACCTCCGCTACGAGATGCCGGTCAAGGCCGTGCCCCCGACCATTACGACGGATGAGGCGATGCAGGCCAAGACCGACGCCGAACGGATCGCACAGCCGATCCTGTTCGGCGGCAGGGCCGAGGAGCAGAAGATCACGACCGGCCGCCTGCGCAGCTGGCTGAGGTTCGGACCGACCGCCGACGGGGGGTACGACGTGTCGATCGACACGACCGGTCTCGAGGGCGTGCTCAAGAGCATCGCGAAGAAGGTCGACAAGGCGCCGGTCAACGCGTCCTTCACGACGAGCGGCGCCCGGATCAGTGGCGTCACGCCGAGCAAGGTCGGCTACAAGATGGACCTCGAGGCTACCAAGCTGCAGGTCCAGCAGCTCCTCGACGCACGGATCGCCGGCGCGGGCACGACGACGCTCGAGCCGACGATCAAGGTCACCCAACCACGGCTGACCACCGAGGAGGCGCAGGCCGCACGACCCAAGATGCGCCGGATCTCGCAGTGGACGACCTACTTCCCGATCAGCGAGAAGAACGGGTTCGGCGCCAACATCTGGATCCCGGCCCGGCTGATCAACGGCTACGTCGTCGCGCCGGGCGCGACATTCGACTTCTGGAACGCCGTCGGGCCCGTCACCAGGGCCAAGGGCTACCGCTCCGGCGGTGCCATCATCAATGGCCGGACCGAGCCGCAGGGCGCACTCGCCGGCGGCATCTGCTCCTGCTCCACGACGCTGTTCAACGCGGCGGCACGGGCCGGGTACAAGATCGGCGCCCGCCGTAACCACTACTACTACATCGACCGCTATCCGGTCGGTCTCGACGCGACCGTGTTCATCAGCGCCTCAGGCTCGAAGCAGACGATGTCGTTCACGAACGACACCGACTACCCCCTGCTCATCCGCGGCCTGGGCTGGCGCAAGGGCGGGAGCGGCTACGTCAAATTCGAGATCTACAGCGTGCCCACTGGCCGGAAGGTGTCCTTCGCGACCGGGCCGAAGCGGAACTACCGGCCCGCATCGGACACCATCGAGTACACCTCCAGCCTGCCGACCGGTGCGTCCAAGCGTATCGAATACCCGGTCGCCGGCTTCCAGGTGTCGGTGACCCGGACGGTCCGCGACAAGTCGGGCAAGGTCATCCACAAGAACACCTGGTTCTCGAACTACGCGCGGATCACCGGCATCACGCTTGTCGGCCGCTGAGCCGCGCCCACAGCCGCTCGACCGCGTCGGGGATCCCACCTGAGCGTCGCTCGTCCATGATCACCGCTCGGCCGCGCAGGCCCTGCGCGATCGCCTCGGCCTCGGCCGCGCTGACCCCGAACCGCCGGAGCGAGTAGCGCGCCATCTGCACCGCGAGCTCGCGCTCGCCATGTACTGCCTGGACACGACCCAGCGCACGCAGGCGGGCCGCCTCCGTGTCGCTGTGGGTCCGGACGACCAGGTCGACCGTATCGTGGAGCGAGCGGACGCGCTCCACGATCAAGCGCGTCTCGTACGGGTCGGCCGTTGCCACGACGACGAGCCTGGCGCTGGGCAGGTTGGCCATCTCGAGGATCTCGAGGTTCGCGGCGTCGCCGTAGATCGCCGTGACGCCCCGCGTGCGCAGGCGGTCGACCTCCTCGCGCTGCTGGGTGATCACTACGTAGCGGAAGCCACGGCGTTCCAGCGCGGGCCCGATCAGCCGACCCACCCGCCCGTAGCCGCAGATGACCGCGTGCAGCCTGAGTGACGCCTGCTCCTCCGGCCGAAGCCGAGCCAGGTCGCCCGCGCGGCGCGCCATCAGACCGGTCATGACCGGGCTCTCCCGCAGGCGGGCCTCGAGGCCCGGGATGAGCCCGAACAGGACGGGATTGATGGTGATCGACAGGAGGGCACCCGCGACGATCAGCTGGTAGCCGTCGTCGGGCAGCAGACCGAGGGAGCGCCCGAGCGTGCCGACGATGAACGAGAACTCACCGATCTGGGCGAGTCCGGCCGCGACCGTGAGCGCGACCCGTGGTGGATAGCCGGCGACGGCGACGACGACGAGCTTGGTGATCGCCTTGCCGACCACGATCAGCGCCAAGACCGCCAGGACGGGCAGCGGGTTGGCCACGAGATATGCCGGGTCCAGCAGCATCCCGACCGACACGAAGAAGAGGACCGCGAACGCGTCGCGCAGTGGCAGGGCCTCCGCGGCGGCCTGATGGCTCATGTCGGACTGGCCGACGACGGCGCCGGCCAGGAAGGCGCCGAGCGCGAGCGACACGCCGAACACGCTCGAAGACACGAACGCGAGGCCGAGCGCGATCGCCAGCACGGCCAGCGAGAAGAGCTCGCGTGAACCCTGCCGCGCCACGACCAGCATCAGCCACGGCACGATCCGAGCGCCCGCCACGACCATCAGGACGGCGAACAGTGCGGCTTTCCCGATCGCGGCCGCGATGTCGAGAAGCGGTTCGCCGCCGGCCGCGGCCGGCGGCTCGGCTCCTCCCAGCAGGGGCGCGGCGGCGGGCAACAGGACGAGGACAAGGACGGCCAGCAAGTCCTCCACGATGAGCCAGCCGACGGCGATGTGCCCCTGCGTCGTGTCGAGCTCGTTGCGGTCGGTCAGCGTTCGGAGGAGCACGACGGTGCTCGCGATCGACAAGGCGAGGCCGAGGACCAGCCCGCCGCCAAGGCCCCACCCGAGCGCCAAGCCGAGCCACAGGCCGAGCGCAACGCCGACGATCGTCTGGATGATCGCGCCAGGGATCGCGATCGAGCGAACTGCGAGCAGATCGCGGAACGAGAACTGGATGCCGACGCCGAACATCAGCAGGATCACGCCGATCTCGGCGAGCTCCAGGGCGATATCGATATCGGCGATCAACCCCGGAGTGAACGGCCCGATCACGACGCCGGCCACGATGTAGCCGACGATGGAGGGCAGTCGCACGCGTCGGGCGATCAGGCCGCCGATGAACGCGGCGGTCAGGCCGATCGCGATGGTCGAGATGAG
>DATAFZ010000154.1:0-4227 GCA_036257225.1 Candidatus Limnocylindrales bacterium
ACGGCCGCCGCCGAATGGCCGATCGACACGGCCACGCCTCGACCGTGCAACCAGCCGATCAGGTCGGTCGCGCCGGGCAGCTCCGGGGCGACGGTCAGCAGTCGGAGCCCGTCGACGAGCGCCTCCAGTGTTTCGCGGGGAGCGTCGGCAGGCTCGCGCAGGTGCGTCTCCGCGTGAGCCCCGCGCCTGGCGGGGGCCAGGAACGGCCCCTCCAGGTTGAAGCCCAGCGGCTCGGCGCCGTCGTCGGGCGAGGTCGGCAGCCACGCCCGGACGCGATCGGCGAACGCGGCGAGGTCGTCGAGTGGCGCAGTGACCGCGGTCGGCAGGAACGACGTCACGCCGCGCCGCAGGAGCGCGCGGGCCATGCCGTCGAGTGCGGTCGTGTCGCCCATCGCGTCGTGGCCGCCCCAGCCGTGGACGTGCACATCGACGAAGCCGGGCGCGATGTACGGCCCACCAGCATCGGCGCGCTCGCTCACGTCGACGGATGTGATCGTGCCGTCCTGGATCGTCAGTTGACCGGCGGCCACCCGATCGTCGAGAACGAGGCGGCCGGTGACCGTCGCTGGTCCGGTCACGTGTCGAGGTCGGGGGCTTCGACGTCGAACTGGACGTCGAGCCCGTAGCGATCGGCCGCATACCGCGACTCGGTCGACTCGATCGCCCGGCCGTGTCCGTCGACGATCACGCGCCGCTCCACGAGCAGCGGGTCGCCCGGTCGAAGCTCGAGCCAGCGGGCGTCGTCCGCGGTCGCGGCGGCCGCGCTGATCGTGCCGGTCCCGCGGCGAAGGATGAACCCGGCTCGTCCGAGGATCTCGTGGAGTGAGCCCGTCTCGACGTCGGCGGTCATCACCGCGTCCGCACACGCATCGACCAGGACTGTCGACTCCAGTGCGATCGGTCGTTCGTCGGCCATCCGAAGGCGCTGGAGGCGGACGACCGGCTGACGGTCGGGAATGCCCAGGCTGGCGGCTTCGACCGCGGTCGACGGACGGATCTCCCTCGTCAGGAGCCGCGAGCTCGGCTTGCGACCGGCCCGTCGCATCTCCTGGGTGAAGGTCATCAGCCTATTCGCCCGGCGATGCGCGGGTGGGGAGGTCACGAAGCTGCCACGACCCGGCTCGCGACGGACCAGGCCGTCGGCCGCGAGGCGCTCCATGGCGTTCCGCGCGGTCATGCGGCTGACCCCGAACTCCTCACATAAGTCGGTGTCCGACGGCAATCGATCTCCCGGCCGGAGCGACGCGATCCGCTCGCGCAGCGCCTGCTCGATCTGACGGTACTGCGGCTGGTAGCTCGGCTCAGTCATCGGACGACCGTCGACCCGTGTGCGCGGGCGCCGGCCGACGTTCTGCCTGCTCCGCGCCGTGGATGCCGGCCCCGATCGCGCCCGCCCACGTGCCGAGCTCGGCCGGCACGATCTCCACCTCATCGAGGGACGTCGTGAACACGTGGCGCCGGACCTCGTCGCGGATCGTTCCGAGCAGCAGGTCCGCCGCAGCCGCGACGCCACCGCCGATGACAACGCGCTCGGGCGTGATGACGGTGATCATGTTCGCGATCCCCACGCCCAGGTAGCGCCCGACTCGCTCGAAGCCGGCGAGCGCCTCCGGATCGCCGGATCGCGCCCTGGCCATCGCCTCCTCCACGGTCGCGGTCCCGCACGCCTCGGCGATCCGGTCGGCGCGGGCATATGCCTCGAGGCAGCCGCGGTTACCGCAGTTGCAGGTCGGGCCGTCGGGATCGAGCGTCTGGTGGCCGAGTTCGCCACCCGTGCCGTCGTGGCCCTGGTGGACGCGCCCGTCGATCGCGATCACGCCGCCCACGCCGGTCCCGAGGGTCAGCCCGACCATCGCCATCGCCCCGCGCGCCGCCCCGAGTCGGAGCTCCGCAAGGCCGAACGCCCGCGCGTCGTTGATGAGCGCCGTCGGCAGACCGAGCGCATCACCGACCGGACCCGCGACCGGGTGACCCGCCCACGCCCCGGGGACATTGACGAGGAACCGCGTGGTTCCGGCGACCGGATCGTACAGTCCAGGGATCCCGATCCCGACGCTGCCGACACCCGGGCACCGTGCGATCGCCTCGGCGCCGACTTCTGCGAGTCGCGCCACGACTCGGTCCGGCCCGTCGGCCGCCGGCGTCGCGACCTGGTCCCGATGCAGCACGCGCCATCCGTCCGCGTCGTGCTCGAGGACGACGATCTTGATGTTGGTGCCGCCGAGGTCCAGGCCGAGATGGCGGCCGGACGCCGGCTGCGCGGTCGCGGACATCAGGTCTCGCCGGTCACCCTGGTGTAGGCCGCCGCCACGACCACGATGATCGCGCCATAGAGCACCTGCCGAACCGCCTCGGGGTAACCGAGCGAGCTCAGGAGCGCGCCGAGGACCGTCAGGATCAGGGCGCCGACGATCGTGCCGCCGTAGCCACCACGTCCGCCCATGATCGATGTTCCACCGATGACGGCCGCCGCGAGGGAAGGCAGGACGTAACTGTCGGCGAGCGTGACGCTCGCCACGTTAGTGAGGCCCGAGATGAGGAAGCCCGCGATCCCCGCCAGCACGGCGGAGATCACGTACAGGACGATCAGCACCTGCCACGCGCGGGCGCCAGCCAGCCGCGCGGCGACGGGATTGTCGCCGACGGCATACAGCAGCCGACCGTAGCCGCTCCGCCGCAGCCCGAGCAGGATGAGCGCTGCCACCGGCACGAACACGACGAAGCTGTACGGGATGATCCCGAGGAACGAGCCTGTCCCGAGCGTTCGCAGGCTCGCCGGGACGCCACTGCCGGTCTGGACCATCACGATCTGCCAGACGTTCGCGAGGCCGAGGACGACCAGGCTCATGCCCAGCGTCATGATCAGCGGGTGGACGCGGAAGACGCCCACGCCGATGCCCGTCACGAGGCCGGCCAGGGCGGCGATGACGATCGCGATCGCGATCCCGGCGGCGAGGCCTGGCCCACCGACCAGGGTCGCCAGCACGAAGCCCGTCATCGAGGCGACGGCGCCGACCGACAGGTCGATGCCGCCCGTGAGCATGGCCAGCGTCTGGCAGCCGGCGAGGATCGCCAGCGGTACCGCAGCACGCAGGGTCGTGCCCACCCACTGCGTCGAGACGACGCCCGGACGGGCGAGCTCGCTCAGCACGACCAGGATGCCGAGCAAGACGAGCAGGGGGATCATCGGGCGATCGCGGAACAGGCGCCGCCAGGCCGCCGCGGTCAGCCACGGGTTGCGTGTGTCCGCGGTGTCGACGGCGCTGCTCACGCGCGCTCCCGACGGATCTGGATCAGGGTGCCGAACATGACCACGCCGATCAGGATCACGCCCTGCGCGACGGTCGCGAGGTTCGTGTTCATGCCCAGGAATGTCATATCGGTGCGGATCAGGGACAGCACCATCACGGCGACGATCGGCCCGACGACGCCGCCTCGTCCGCCGGCAAGGCTGACCCCACCGAGGACGACGGCGGCCACGCTCAGCAGCGTGTATGGCCCAGGCACCGGCGTCCCGATCCCGGTGCTCGCCGTCAGGCTGAGGCCGGCCAGGGCCGAGAACAGCCCGCCGAGCGCGTATGCGATGAGCTTCGTGCGACCGATCGACACGCCGCTCCGGAATGCCGCAAGCTGGTTGCTCCCGACGGCATACAGCGATAGGCCGAGTCGGGATCGACTGATCGGTATCCAGATCGCCGCCACGATCACGATCAGGACGACCGCCGCCTTCGGGATCCATTCGTTGCCGATCGACCCGAGCACGAGATCGCGTAACCACTGGGCCGCGCCGCCACCAGGCGTCCGCAGGACCAGCAGGGCACAGCCCGCCCACACGAACGACATCGCCAGGGTGACGACGATGTCCGGCACCCGTGTCAGCACCACCAAGCCGCCGTTCACCGCGCCGAGCAGGAGACCAAGCAGCAGCACGCCGAGGGCGACGGCGACGCCGAACTCGCCGGACTGGCCCATCATCAGCGACGCCGAAACGACGCTTGCCAGGGCCATCATCGACCCGGTCGACAGGTCGATGCCCCCAGAGATGACCACGACCGCCTGCGCGACGGCAGCCAGGGCGAGCGGCAGCACCGAGATCGCCAGGCCCTGGATCCCGGTCACTCCATAGCTCGGCTGGATCACTCGCGTGAAGACCAGCAGCAGCACGAAGAACGCGATCAGGCCGAGCGTCCAGCCGTTGCGGCGGATCCACGCCATGAGCGCGTCCCC
>DATAFZ010000027.1:0-2966 GCA_036257225.1 Candidatus Limnocylindrales bacterium
TCGGGAAGCGCCTCGACGACGCGCCGGCCGAGAGACCGCTCGAGGTCGCTGTCGACGTTGAGTCCCAGCGCCTCGAGCCGGGCGGACTGCGCCTGCTGCTCGGGCCGCCCGAGCATCTCGAAGAAATCGGCCAGGGCGGGCGGAAACTCGCTGTCCGCGGGCAGCGTCACGCGGTCGACGTAGGACTTCGTCCGCGCGATCGCGTCGTGGTCGAACCGCGCGAGGCGCGAGGCCATCTGGTCGACCACGTCGTCGAGCCGGTCGTCGGCGATCACTCGATTGACGTAGCCGTACTGCTCGGCCCGTGGCCCGTCGACATCGTCGGCGACCAGGAGGATCTCGAGCGCCCTGCCACGGCCGACCAGACGAGAGAGCCGCGCCATCGGGCCACCCCCTGGGACCACACCCGCGCCGACCTCGAACTGGCCGAGCAACGTGTTCTCGCGTGAGGCGAACCGCAAGTCGCAGGCAAGCACGAACTCGCTTCCGGCGCCGCGGGCGCGTCCGCGGATCGAGGCGATGCTGACGACCGGCGCACGGGACAGTCGCACGAGAAGGTCGAGCCAGGCGTGCATCCCGGTCGGACCGACCCCCAGTGCCGCGGTTCTGCCCGGGTCGTGCTCGACGTCGTAGTGGGCGAGGTAGAAGTCGGAATTGGCGCTGTCGAAGACCAAGACGTTGAGGTCCCGGTCCTCCTCAATCAGCCCGACGAGCTCGGCCAGCTCCACGACCGTCGTCGCGGTGATCGTGTTGATCGGAGGGTGGTCGAACGTCACCCGGCAGTAGCGGGGGTTACGGCGATCGACTCTGAGGTGTGTCGAGGACTCGGCCCAGGCATTGGAACCCGTGCCGTTGAATTCGCTCACGGCGACACCACGACGTCCTTGACCTCTGCCATGTAGCGCCCGGCGGCGTCGGAGGCCTCGTCCGGAGTGCTTCCGCTCTGGCGAGCGTCCATGTACGCCGCGTACCAGTCCCACCAGTCGTGCGGTGGGGCGACCGCCTCGAACGAGCCGTGACGCATCGAGGTCTCGTGTAACAGCTCCGCGAGAGAGGCGACGTCCATGTCAATTCTCCCATTCCCGGCCGGGGAGCCGGGTTGTGATCTCTTGCAGCACCCAGCGATTCCCATCGGGGTCGCTGAACGACGCGCGCGCGAAGTACGAGCGCTCCTCCGCCGGCCCGTCGAAGCCCGGGGGCCGCGCCTCCTGCACCTCGCTGACGTCGGCGCCGCGGCTGATGAGCTCGTCCCGGGCGGCGTCGATGTCCTGGACCACGAGGAACATCGCCTGGCCGGACCCCGGCTCCGCCGTGGTGCCGCCCTTGCCGAACTGGATCGAGCACCCCGAGTGGGGCGGCGTGAACTGCACCGTCCGGACGTTGTCGCTGACCACCAGGTCGATGTCGAACCGCCATCCGAGGCCCTGGTAGAAGCTCTTCGCCCGATCGACATCCGACACGGGCAACGTCACGACCTCGAGGTTCATGTCGATCGTGCTCAGTTCCGCCGGCTCCGCCGAACCGGCACCGCCTACGTCGGTGCTCATGCTGACCTCCAACGGTCGGTTGGCATTGGCGGCAGCGTGTCACTTCGGTTGCTCCTTCGCGCCCGTGTGATCCCTGGTCAGTCCCCGACCAGGGACTCCACGGGCGCGACTGGCCGCGCCCGAAGCGAGCATGAGCCGGACCCGAACACACGGAGGTCGACGCGATGCGTTCCGACATCGTCCCCGGCGCCACCTTTCCCGACTACGAGCTGCCCGACCACGAGGATGTCACCCGAAAGCTCAGCGAGCTTCAGGGCGACGATCCCATGATCCTCACGCTCGCGCGGGGGCACTTCTGCCCGAAGGAGCACCAGCAGCATCTCGAGCTTGCCGCCTTCTATCCGAAGATCGCGGTCGCATACACGCGGATCACCACGATCGCGACCGACGACCATCACACCCTCCACGAGTTCCGCAACTCGGTCGGCGCCCAGTGGCCCTTCCTGTCGGACCCGGAGCGGATCGTCCAGAAGGACCTCGACATCCAGGAGTACACGGACCCCGACAACGACCCGATGATTCCGCACACGCTCGTGCTGAAGCCCGGGCTGATCGTCCACAGCGTCTACAACGGCTACTGGTTCTGGGGGCGCCCCTCGGTGGTCGACCTCTGGCACGAGCTCCGCGACGTGACCCGCGAGATCCGCCCCGACTGGGACCTCGGCTCCCCCGGGCTGCGCGAGGCCTGGGAGGCGGGCGACGTCTCGTCCTTCCATGGCTGGAACAAGTGGGACGCAGGCAAGCTGGTCGCAGCCCGGAGAGTGACCTCGGCCTGATCAACACGCCCACCGATCCAACCGAGGTAGAAATGAGCGGCGTCGCGACAAGCAGTCGAAGCGCAGACGACGTCCCACCGGATGCGGTGGCCGACCTGAGGCTCGAGGTGGTGGTGCTGCCCGTGTCGGACGTCGACGGGCAAAGAGCTTCTACGACATCGACGGCGGCCAGCAGCTCGTCAGCTGATGGGCGGGTCGACGTCGTCGTAGATGCGCGCGGCGGCGAGCTTGCCGCTCTCGCCCCGGACGTAGACCGCGACTCCGGCCTCAGGCAGAAGCTCCGTCCTGCCCCACCTGACCACGTTGTACTCGATCGCGCACGCGCCCCCGGTGTCGATCATCGCGCAGTGCTGCAGCGGTATCCCGCCGTCGTTCGAGAACAGATGCTCGTAGAAGGCGCGCAAACCGTCGCGTCCTCTGTGGATGTAGGTGCCACCTGAGGGCTCGCTGGCGTAGGCGTCCGGTTCGAATGTCGCCAACACCCCGTCGACGTCGCCGGCAACGAGCGCGCGCTGGTATTCCCCGACGACATCCCACGGGTGAAGGTCCGGATCGCGCTGCAGCATGGGTGGGCGGTGCACGTGCCAGCCCACCAGGGGCCACATGCTGTGGTAGACCCGGAGTTCCGCGAGGCGTCCGTTGG
>DATAFZ010000067.1:0-10493 GCA_036257225.1 Candidatus Limnocylindrales bacterium
CTCCTCCAGAACGTGCCCTCGGTCTTGATCAGCATCGGCGCGACGATCGTCGGCGCGTCCGTCCGACTCCGCTAGGCCAGCGCGACGCCGGCGCCGGCCTCGACCCGGCCGATCCGCCAGGCCTCGACCCCGGCATCACCGAGCTCCGATTCGATCGCCCCCAGCCGGTCACCATCGACCGCAGCGAGCAGACCCCCACTCGTCTGGGGGTCGAAGCCGAGCGTCGCGATCTCCCGCGGAATGCCTGTCCCGAGTCGGAGGTCGTCGCCGACGAACCGCCGGTTGTGGGCCGCTCCGGCCGTCTCGACGCCGTCACGGGCGAGATCGAGTGCGCCCGCGAGGGCGGGCAGGGATGCGGCGTCGAACACGATCTGCGTGCCCGACGCACGCGCCATCTCGAGCCCATGTCCGAGGAGGCCGAAGCCGGTGATGTCCGTCGCCGCGGTCACGTCATGGTCGACCAGGATCTCGGCCGCGGCGCGGTTGAGCGTCCGCATCACGTCGATCGCCGCGGCGAGATCCGCTGCGCCGGTCCGACCGGCGCGCGCGCCACTCACGAGCAGGCCGGTGCCGAGCCGTTTGGTCAGCAGCAGGACGTCGCCGGGTCGAGCGGCACCCTTGCGCAGCAGCCGGTCGGGATGGGCGGCCCCGATCACGGCCAGGCCGTACTTGGGCTCCGGGTCGCGGATCGTATGGCCGCCCGCGAGCGTGCCGCCGGCCTCGCGCACCTTCGCTGACGCACCGCCGAACACCTCGGTCAGGACGTGACGTGGCAGCTCCTCGGGGAACGCCGCGATCGACAGGGCGAAGAGGACGCGGCCACCCATCGCGAAGACGTCGCTCATCGCGTTCGCGGCCGCGATCTCGCCGAACGTACGCGCGTCATCGACGAGCGGCGGGAAGAAGTCGAGCGTGCCGAGGATGGCCAGGTCGTCGCTGACGCGGTAGGCCGCCGCGTCGTCCGGAGGGTGGAGCCCGGCGATCAGCTCGTCCGGCGCAGCCTCGGCGCCGAGACCGGCGAGCGCCTCGGACAGCAGGTCGGCCCCGAGCTTGGCCGCGCAGCCGCCGCAATCGGTCAGGCTCGTGAGCCGCAGGCTCGGAACGTCGGACAGGGTCGCCACCGACCGATGATAGGCGCGCTCGCGTTCGGGAGCCCCGGGAGGATCGACCAGACACGAACCTTCGATTTCGACGGTTGGGTGTGGGCACGTCCGTCCCGGCCCATCCGCGATCTCCGCATTACCATCCGTGCGGGAGCGGTTGAGCCCCGGTGGGTTCCCCGGTCTTCAAAACCGGTGACGCCGCGCTCGGCGTGGCGTGGTGGGTTCGACTCCCACGCGTTCCCGCCACGGAGGACCGATGTCGACGAAGCCGGTCGTGCACCCCCGTCCACCCAGCGTCGACCGGCTGTTGACGTCGGTCCGACTGCGGGAGGGCGTCCAACGCCAGCACGATGTCGTCGTGGAAGCCGCCCGCGCTGTGATCGGGGAAGAGCGGGCGCGGCTCGCCGCGGGGAACGATCCGAGGCTGGTCGATGCCCTCGTCGATGACGTCCTGGCACGGCTCGACGCGCAGGTCCCGCTCGACGACGACTACGTCATCAATGCGACCGGCGTGATCATCCACACGAACCTCGGTCGTGCGCCGTGGCCGGAGATCGCCCGCATCGCGGTCGGCGGTACGACCGGCTACCTGCCCCTGGAGATCGACCGGGCGACCGGTCGTCGCGGCAGTCGATATCGTCGAGCCGAGGAGCTCCTCGTCGCGCTGACCGGCGCCGACGACGCCCTGGTCACCAACAACAACGCGGCCGCGCTCGTCCTCGCGGTCGGGCTCGCCGGTCGAGGTGGGGTGGTTGTGTCGCGCGGCGAGCTCGTCGAGATCGGCGGTGGCGTCAGGATCCCGGACATCATCCGACGGGCCGGCGCGAAGCTCGTCGAGGTCGGGACGACCAATCGGACGCGAGCCGAGGACTTCGAGGCGCCCCTGGCCGAGGGCCGCGCGCGGGCCGTGCTCCGCGTCCACCCGTCGAACTTCTCGATGGCCGGTTTTACCGAGTCGCCAGACCCGGCCCGGGTCGCCGAGCTCGCCCACCAGCACGGCGCCTTCGTCATCGACGATCTGGGATCAGGGGCGCTGCTCCCGACCGAGCAGTTCGGGCTGGCTCACGAACCGACGCCAGCCGAACGCCTGGCGGCCGGATCCGACATCGTCACGTTCAGTGGCGACAAGCTCGTCGGCGGGCCACAGGCCGGTCTCGTCGTCGGTCGCGGGGACCTCATCGCCCGGATGCGGCGTGATCCGCTCGCGCGGGCCATGCGCCCGGACAAGGCGACCCTTCTGGGCGTGGCGGCCACCCTGGGCTTGTACCGGGCCGGGCTCGCCACCTCGCAGATCCCGGTGTGGGTGATGATCGCGACCTCCCTCCACGACTTACGTGCGCGCGCCGAGCGCGTCGCATCACGGATCGGGCCGGCGGCGTCGGTCGCCGACATGTCATCCACCATCGGCGGCGGCAGCCTTCCCGGCGAGACGATCCCCTCGGTCGGGGTTGCGGTCGCGACCCCAGCCGCCGATGGTCTGCTGGCTCGGATCCGGCAATGCGGTCGCCACGCGGTGATCGGTCGGATCGAGGACGATCGGGTGCTGCTCGACCTGCGGACCGTCCATCCCGACCAGGATCGACAGCTGGCAGTCACGCTCAGGGTCGCGCTCGCAGCCGGACGATGACGATCGTCGTCGGCACGGCCGGCCACATCGATCACGGCAAGACGACCCTGCTGCGCGCGCTCACCGGCATCGACGCAGACCGGCTCCCCGAGGAGCGGCGGCGCGGGATGACGATCGACGTCGGGTACGCCTATCTCGACCTGGAGGACGGCACGACGATCGACTTCGTCGACGTGCCGGGCCACGACAAGCTGGTCGGCAACATGCTCGTCGGCGCCGGCGAGATCGACGCGGCGCTCCTGGTCGTGGCGGCCGACGACGGTCCGCGCGCGCAGACGCACGAGCACGTCGCCCTGCTCGATGCGCTCGGGATCGCCCCGGCGATCGTGGCCGTGACCAAGATCGACGCGGTGGCGCCGGAGCGGGTCGAGGCCGTGCGTGCCGAGGTCCCGGCGCTCCTCGCCGCGACGTCGATGGCGGGGGCGCCGATCCTCGCCGCCTCGGGGAGCACCGGGGCGGGCGTGGACGCGCTTCGCGACGAGTTGATCGCGCTTCAGGGACGGGTCGGGTTGCCCGCTGGCCCACCGACGATCGCGCTCGACCGGGTGTTCTCGGTGAAGGGCCGCGGCGTGGTGGTGACCGGCACGCTGCGAGGCGGGCCGCTGCGCCGCGGGGACACGCTGCGGGTCGTGCCGGGCGATGGCTGGGTGCGGGTGCGCGAGATCCAGGTCCATGGGACATCGGTCGACGCCGTGGAAACAGGTGGCCGGACGGCGTTGAACCTCGCCGGGGTCGGTGTCGCGGAGTTGCATCGCGGGATGGTGCTGACCGCCGACGCAGCGGTGGTCGTCACCGACCGGGCCCTCGTGGCGTTCCGCGCCCCCGTGGCGGACCGCGCGGGCGGGCGGGTACACGCCGGGACCGCGGCGGTCGACGCCACGATCGGCCGCAGCGGCCGGGACGCGCTCACGCTGCCCGACGGTCGACCCGCCGGGATCCTCCGGCTCCGCCAGCCGATCGCCCTTCGCGAAGGGGATCGGTTCGTGTTCCGTCGAGGGGCGCAGCTGCTGCCCGTGGGCGGCATCGTGCTCGATCCCATCCCGTCGCGCGGGATCTCGCGTCGCCGGCAGACGCCGGACCGCGTGGCTGCCGTTGCCGCGGGTCACCCGGACGCCCGGCTGGACCTCCATGGGCTTCTTGACCGGGAGATGGCACCGGACGTCGCCGCGGCCGCCGAGGCCGCGGTGCTTGGCGACGTACCGGACGAGGCGCCGTTGTCGACCGCCCGTGCTACCGCCGCGCGGGCCTTGCGCCGCGAGGTGACGGTCCGGCGGGCGGACCTTCCGGCGGCCGCGAACGCGGTCATCGACCGGCTCGTCGCCGATGGCCGGCTCGTCCGCGTGGGCGATACCCTCCGACGGCCGGGTCGGACGGCGACGGGCCCGGATCCGGCCCTGGTGGCCGCGATGGCTCGGCTCGAGGCGGCGCTGGACGTGCCTGTTCCGCCCGCCCTGTCCGAAGCTGCCCGTGTCGCCGCGTGCCCGCCGGCGGGCATCCGCGAGCTGGAACGGACCGGCAGGGTCGTCGTCCTCGAACCGGACCTCGCCTACGCGATGGCAACGTACCGAGACCTTGCCGACCGAGCCCTGTCGATGGCGGCGCGAGCGCCGTTGACGCCGGCCTCGTTCCGCGATGCCACCGGCACGAGCCGGAAGTACGTGATAGCGATCCTCGAGGACCTCGATCGCCGAGCGATCCTGCGGCGGACGCCGGCCGGGCACGTGCCGGGGCCGAAGGCGCCGACCGTCGCCGGTCGATGACGGGACGGACCGCGGCGATCGTCCTCGCCGGTGGGAGATCGACCCGGTTCGGGCGCGACAAGCTGTCCGAGCGGATCGGTCAAGGTTCGATGCTCGAGGCTGCCATCGCCGCGGTCGCCGCGCTGTCGAGCGACACGGTCGTCGTGACCGAGCCCGAGTCTGCTCGACCTGTCCCCGCCAGCGCGCGGCGCGTCGCCGACCCGCGCCCCTACGAGGGTCCGCTGGCCGGCCTGGCTGCGGGCCTCGGTGCCCTCGGCACCGAGCCGGATCGTGTACTCGTCATCGGCGGCGATATGCCGACGCTCGTCCCGCAAGTCCTTAGGCGCCTGCTCCGGGAACTCGCCACGCATGAGGCAGCGGTCCTGGCGGACGACGATGGCCCGCGCCCGCTGCCGATAGCCGTCCGTCCCGAACCCGCCCGGAAGGCCACCGAGCGGCTCCTGGCCGGTGGTGAGCGGCGCCTACGGGCGCTGCTTGCGGAGCTCGAAGTCGCGGTCGTGCCGTCCGACGAGTGGCGCCGCGACGACCCGGACGGTGCCACGCTCCGCGACGTCGATACGCCGGCCGACCTACCGGCCGAGCGGCAGACACACGACGACCCCCGTTGGAGGGACGGGGGTCGTCGCGGGTGATGGACGAAGCTGAAGGAGGAGGCTTCAGCTCCGGTTGGGCGAGTCGTCGAGCTTCGGGAACATCGTGCCCCGGTTATCGAGCGGGATGGCCAGCGAGGCCAGCGCGTTCGACGCTGCGGAGCTGATCCGATCGAACAGCGACGGGCGGGTGACCCGATGGCTGCGGCGCTCGGCGGCTTCGTCGAGCAGGTCCTGCAGGTGCGTGTTCACGTACAGGATCGCGAGGGCGTTCATGTCTTGATCGCTCCTTTCTGCGTCGTCCGGTCTGTCCGGTGCGCACGAGGAGCATCCCCGAGGTCACATCAGTCGGACACCGACGTCCGATGCCGATCCGACATCGTCATCCGTCCATGCCCGGGTCGCCGATCAGCCGCCGAGGTCAGGAGTCTCGTAGACCGCTGCCCCCTCGATGAACGTGCCGACTACCTGCGCGTCGCCGATCGCGCCAGCTCCGCGGTCGAACAGGTCACGGTCGAGGATCGCCAGGTCGGCCAGCTTGCCGACCTCCAGGGTGCCGGTCTCGGCATCAAGGTGGTTCACGTAGGCGGCGTTGCAGGTGAATCCCGCGAGCGCATCGATCAGGTCTAGCCGCTCGTCGGGTAGGAATACACCACGGTCCCCCGCGTACTCGGTCGGGGCCTTCCGCTCGACGGCGATATGCATCTCCCACATCGGGTTCGGGCTCGATACGCTCCAGTCCGATCCCATCGCGACGACGGCGCCGGCGGCTCGTAGCGACCGGAACGGGTACTGCCACGTCCACCGGTCGCCGAGGAACGGGATCGTCAGGATGTCGAGCTGGTCGTCGTGGGCGGCCCAGAGCGGCTGCGCGTTCGCCGCCACGCCGAGCTGGCGGAAACGCCCGATGTCGTCCGGATGGATCACCTGGATGTGGGCGATGTGCGGGCGTGTATCCGATGGACCGTTCGCCCGCCGTGCGGCCTCGACGGCATCGAGCGAGGCTCGCACAGCGCGATCGCCGATCGCATGGAAGTGCGGCTGGAATCCCAGCGCATCGAGTGTCGGCACCCAGCTCGCCATCCGGTCCGGATCGATCTGAAGCAGGCCCCGGTTGTCCGTCATCGCTCCGTGCCGGTCGAGATATGGCTCGAGCATGGCGCCCGTGAAATTCTCGAGCACACCGTCCATCATCAACTTGACGCTGGTCGCCCGATACCGGCCCATCGTCGTGGCCTTGCGCCGTTCGACGAACTCCTCGATCTGCTCGGCGCCGCGATCGTGCTCCCACCACAGCGCGCCGACGACCCGCGCAGTGAGCTCACCTCGGCTCGCGAGAGCCACGTAGGCGCGCTCCTCATGCTGCGGCTCCACGATCGCGTCCTGCCACGCGGTGATCCCGAACGACTGCAAGTGGCGCTGCCCGAGCCGGAGCGCCTCCTCCAGCTCCCCCGGCGTGTCGTCGGGCATGTGCCGTCGCACGAGGTCCATCGCCCCCTCATGGACCGTGCCTGACGGCGTCCCATCCGGATCGCGCTCGATCCGCCCATCGGTCGGGTCGTGCGTGTCGGCTGTGATCCCCGCGATCTCGAGGGCCTTGGAGTTGACCCAGGCTCCATGACCGTCTCGGTTGGTCAGGAATGCGGGTCGATCCGGCACGATCCGATCGAGATCTTCGCGACGGGGCGTCCCGCCCTCGAACGCGGCCATGTACCAGCCACCGCCGCGGATCCACGCCTCGTCGGGATGCGACCGCGCGTACGCCTCGATCTTGTCGTATCCCGGGCCCGATTGTGCGTCCTCGTGCAGGTCGCAGCGAAGCATCGTCAGGCCGCCGTGGACCGGGTGGACGTGGGCGTCCTGGAAACCCGGCGTGACCGTCCGACCAGTGAGCTCGATGACGCGAGTCCGTGGACCGATGTGTGGTCGCACGCTGCTGTCCGGGCCGACCTCGGAGATCCGTCCATCTCGCACGGCGAGCGCGCTCGCCCACGATCGCGCGGCGTCCATCGTCGCGATCCGACCGCCGAGCAGGACGAGGTCGGCGTGCGAGTCGGTGGCCATGTACGGGAGTCTCGCAGCGTCACACCACGCGACCGGGCGCCATCCCGCACCACGCGACGCGCTAGCATCGCCGGCGTGACATCCGTGCACCTGCTCCACGCCGGCTATACCGGCGATCGAACCGCGTCGTCGGTCGTCCTGGTCCGCGATGGCGATGCCCTGATCGTGGCCGATCCCGGCATGGTCGCCCACCGGTCCCGGATCCTCGATCCGCTCGCCGGGCTTGGGGTCGCGCCCGAGGACGTCAGCCACGTCTTCCTCAGCCACCACCACCCGGACCACACGATGAATGTGGCGTTGTTCCCCAACGCCGAGGTGGTCGACTACTGGGCGCGGTACAAGGACGACCTGTGGCTCGACATGCCGGGTGACGGCTATCGATTGTCGGATCGGGCACAGTTGTGGCTGACGCCCGGGCATACCCACGAGGACGCGTCGCTCATCGTCGAGGCGGACGACGGCGTGTACGCGATGACCCACCTGTGGTGGCATGCCGATCGCTCGCCGGACCAGGACCCGTACTGTGTCGATCAGGCCGCCATCGATGCCGGCCGTGAGCGGGTCCTGGCCGTCGCCGATGTCGTGATCCCGGGCCATGGCGGGCCGTTCAACGTGGAGCGCTAGGAACCGTCCCGCGAAGGACCGCGTCGAGACCCCACGATCGATCGTCCATCGACCCATGGAGGTCATCCATGCGCCTACTGGCAGGCTCGGTCCTCGCCGCGCTGATCCTCGTCGCCTGCGGATCGGCAAACACGCCCTCGACCGCGCCGAGCGCGCCCGCCACCGCGATCACGGTCGACGCCCTCGTGGCCGACGCCGCGACCCTGGATGGCCGGACAGTCCGAGTGAAGGGCTACCTGTTGGCCACCGATGCGGGCGCGATGATGTGCTCGCTCCTCCTCGAGTCATATCCGCCGCAGTGTGGCGGAGGCGTCGGGCTCACCGGTGAGATCCCTGCCGACGTCGTGGCCGGCCTCGACAAGACGACGGAGCCCGATCTCGCGCAGGCGATGTGGGGCTGGGTCGAGGTGGTCGGGACGGTCGGCGCGTCCGGCGGAGCCCAGACCGTTGCCCTTAGCGAGATCCGCCTCGCCGCGCCGTGATGTTGAGGCGGACGTAGTCGATCACCGGCTCGCCGACCGCCTCCGCGACCGTGTGTACGAAGGCATCGTGCTGCTCGATGGGGAGGCGCTCGAGATGGGCCCCGAGGACGACCGTACGCAAGAAGGTCTCGAACGGTTCGCCAGGCTCGAACGGGGTGGGCTCATCCGACAGCCAACATTCGATGTCAACGTAGCCGGCCCTTTCGAGGCGCTCCGCGGTATCGATGGGGTTCTCGAAATGGTGCGAGCCTCGCCAGCCGTCGCCGATCGTGGCAAGCACCGCCTCGATCCGGGCGACGTTGCCCACGCCACCGCATTGCGCAACCAGCCAGCCGCCCGGGCGCGTGACGGCGGCGAGGTTGGCGAACAACGCGTCGTGATCCGGGACCCAGTGGAATGTCGCGGTCGACAGGACCGCATCGACGAGTCCATCCACTGGCAGCGGTCGGCCGAGGTCCGCCACGAGATAGTCGACCCGGTCCCCGAACCGCGCGAGTCGCTCGCGCGCAGCCTCGATCATCGCGGGCGACCCATCGACCGCGATCACGCTCCCGTGGCGGAGCCGCTGCAGCAACTGCTCGGTCACGCGGCCCGTACCACAACCGGCATCGATGACCCGCTCGTCGCCTTCGAGCGGTAGTCGGTCGAGGACGGCCATGCCCCAGCGGGTCTGGGGATCGGCGACCCGGTCGTAGGTCAGCGCATCCCAGTCGCGCGTCATCCGTCGGTCGACCGCGCAGGTCGGTCGGGGCGCAACCCGAACCACGAGATCGCCGCGCCGATGCCGACCAGCACGGCCGCCACCGCCATCGCCAGGTGGAACGCCTCGATCGAGGCACGAGCAGCTGCTTCGACCTGGTCCGGCGTTGCTCCGGGCCGCGGCGGGTTGAGTGGCGGGAACGCGGCGCGCACCGCAGCCGACGTCGTATCGACGTCGGGCGCGATCGCCGCGAGGTGCGTATAGAACGTCGCGCTCAGCGCCACGAAGATGAGGGCGCCGAGCAACGGCTGTCCGACACGGGCGATCGCGTTGTTGATCGCGGAGCCGAGGCCCGAGAAGCGCTCCGGGATCGAGCCCATCAGCGTGTTCGTCAGCGGCGCGACCACGCAGGCGATGCCGATGCCGAACAGGAGGACGGCCGGCAGAACGTCGGTGATGACCGACACCGGGGGGATCAACGACGCCGGCTGATCCGGGCTTGCGGGCCACGGCGTCGAGGTCGCGGGCAGCCGGGTGAACCACAGCAGGCCCGCTGCCATGAGTCCCGGGCCCAGCGTCAGGAAACGCCGCGCCCCGGTGCGACCGTCGCGCCCCGCGATCGTGCCGATCCTCGGTGACAGCGTGATCAGGCAGATGCCGATCGGCAGGACGGCCGCCCCGGCTGCGAGCGCCGTGTAGCCCAGCGCCCCCTGCAGGACGATGCTCAGGTAGCTGAGCATCACGTACAGGCCGCCGTACACGAAGAACGTGGCCAGGTTGATCGTCGTGAACGCGCGCGACCGGAACAGGCCGAGCGGGACGAGTGGATCCGGGCGGCTGGCCATCAGCACGGGGAACGCCACCAGTGCCACGGTCCCGACCGCGATCGCGACCCATGCCACAGTGTCCTGCCACTCGTGTTCGCCGCCGCGGATGACCCCGAACGACAGGCCGCCGACGGCGAGCGCGGCGACAAGGGAGCCGAGCCAGTCGAACCGGCGCCGCGCGTCGATGTCGCGTGACTCCGCGACGTGGCGAAGGGTGATGACCAGCGCGCCGGCAAGGATCGGCACGTTCACCAGGAAGGCGATCCGCCAGCCGATGGAATCGACCAGGAAGCCGCCCACCAAGGGGCCGATCAGGGCGAGCGCCGACGTGGCCGAGGTCCACAGCCCAAAGGCCCGGCCACGCTCATGCTCGGCGAAGGTCTGGGTGATGATCGATAAGGCCCCCGGCACCATCAGCGCGCCGGCGGCACCCTGGAGGAGCCGTGAGACGACGAGGATCTCGAGGTTGGGCGCGAGGCCGCAGAAGGCCGAGGTGATGGCGAAGCCGGCCAGTCCGAGTGCGTAGATGCGCCGGCGCCCGTAGCGATCCGACAAGGCGCCGGCCAGGATGAGCAACGCGGCGAGGACCGCGAGGTAGCCGCTGACGACGTACGTCTGGCCCTCGAGGACGCCGATGATCGTCGCCGGCAGGTCGCGCCCGATCCGCGGGAGCGCGACGTTTACGATCGTGCCGTCGAGGAAGACGATGCCCGAGC
>DATAFZ010000075.1:0-23064 GCA_036257225.1 Candidatus Limnocylindrales bacterium
TCGCCGAGCGCCTCCTGACAACGGCGGGTCAGCTCGTCGCCCAGGTACTCCCCGAAGTCGATGAGCTCAACCAGATCGTCCGACCACTGGCCGGCATACGGATTGGTGCAGACGACCGCGACCGCCGCACGGCGCAGCGGCCGCTCGAGCTCGCGCTCGCCGTCCGACTGGATCTCTTCGCGGAACGTCACCCACTTGCGGATGCGGATCGCCACGGCTGCCTCCTCCGACCGCTCGCCGACTCGTCAGCGCAGTATGCCGTCCGAGCTTGCGTCCGGGAGGATGCTTATGGTGCGTCTGCACGGAAGGAGGACTTCCCATGCGACATCCGTCTCGACGCGTGACCATCGCCGTAATAGCTGCGACGGCGGCAGCGGCGCTGCTTGCGGGCCTCGCGCTCGCCCAGACGCCGGCTGACAAGCTTCGCTCCGGGAACGAGATCACGATCCCGGCCGGCGAGACTATCGCCCACGATCTGTATGCCTTCGGCGGCGCAGTACGGATCGCCGGCACCGTCGACGGCGATCTCGTTGCGAGTGGTGGGACCGTCGACGTCTCTGGGAACGTGACAGGCGACGTGCTGGCAGCGGGCGGGACGGTGTTCGTGGGCGGGACGGTCGGCGGCGACGCGCGCGTCGCCGGTGGCACGGTATCGGTCAGTGGCAGCGTGAGCGAGGACCTCCTCGTGACGGGTGGCCAGGTTTCGCTCTCGCCGTCGGGGTCGGTCGGTGAGGACGTGATCGCCGGGACGGGGCAGCTGGCCATCGATGGGGCCGTCACCGGCGACCTCATGGCGAGCACGGGCTCGTACCAGAAGTCAGGCACGATCGGCGGGACGGAGGAGGTTCGCATCTCGACGGCACCCGCGGGTCCGGCGCCAGCCGAGCCGACCGTGGCTGACCGGGGGATCGACGCGATAGAGCACTTCATCGTCGTGCTCGTGGCGGGCGCGATCATGCTGTGGCTCGCCCCACGGCTGTACGCGGCCAGCAAGGCGGCGGTGCAGCGCAGGCCCCTGCCAGCCGCGGGATGGGGCGTCCTCGGGCTGCTCGGCTACGTGGCCCTGCTGATCGTCATCGTTCTCGCGATGATCGTGCTGGCGATCGTGTTCGGGCTCGCCGGTCTGGACGACCTGGTCGGTCTGGATGTCCTCGGCGGCATAACCGCGATCCTCGCCATGACCTTCGCCTTCGTCGTCGTCTCCGGCTACCTCGCCGACGCGATCGTGGGCGCCGCCCTCGCCGGCCTGCTGCTGCGCGAGCCGGCGCCGACTCGCGGGCGCGAGTTGGGTGTGCTCGCCGGGGGTGCGGCGGTCGTGGTACTGGTGTCGTCGATCCCGGTCGTCGGGCCCCTGGTGAAGCTCGTCGTAGTCGTACTCGGCCTCGGCGCTGTCCTGCTCTCGTTCGTGGAGGCCAGGCGCTCGCAGCAGCGAAGCGCGGCCATCACGGAGCAGCCGGCGCCGGTGGGCTGACGGTCAACCGTCCCGCCAGTCGCACCAGGCTCGGACGATCGACTGCAGCTCGGGCTGCACGGCCTCGGCATCAGTGAGATCGGGGACCTTCAGGAAGCGACCCGTGTCCCCACCGCCCTCGAGCCGCGGGAACGTGCCGGGGATGCTGGCGCCCTGGTGGAACATCAGGCTGGCGTGCTGCTTGCTCTTGGGGAAGAAGCTCGCGATGTTGCCCTTGTACGTGAAGGTCGGTGCTTGCCACTTGATGCATTCGTCGACGCGCGGGTCGGCGTCGAGCACGATCTCGCGCAGGCGTTGGACGACATCCTTCATCGGATTGTCGTAGCGCTCCAACCACGCATCGACCTCGGGCTGTCTCGGCATCGGTGACCTCCTGTGCCGAATCCTCGGCCGCCGGTCAAGGGCCGGGTTGCGCGGTATCATCCGCGGGCGTCCGCCCGTAGCTCAGTGGATCAGAGCGACTGACTTCGGATCAGTAGGTCGGGGGTTCGAATCCCTCCGGGCGGGCCACGCGACACGCGCAGCGACCCCAACGCCGGCTCCCTAGCTGTGACCGACCGGCAAGCCGTCGCGATATACGTGCCACGTCGCGTCGAAGTCCCCACCGTCGACGGCAGGCAGCGAGTGGATCACGGCCAGGGGATAGCGCGCGCGCAAGTGCTCTTCGACTGCGCTGATGACCTCCCTCGCCGCATACTCCGCCGGGAGGTCGATGCTGAGGCTGACCGTGGTGTGCGACGAGAAGGCGTCGTCCCCATCCGGATAGAACACGAGTCGAACCCGTGGTGACATGGTTGCTCCCTGGATCGGCCGAGCCGATCCCGCAAGTCGTGTCACACGCGGCTGGAAACGGGTTTCGCTCCAATGCAGCGAACGGGCAGCAGGGCTTGTGTCAACTCAGGGTACACCCCGATCCCGTCCGTGCAGCGCAAGCGATCTGTCGCGCGGCTGCAACGCCCACCCTGCGCATCGGCGCCTTGCATCGGTCGTAAGGCGCGCCCAGACTGCAGCCGATCGTAGCCGGTAGGTCGGCCAAGCAACCATGCGTATCTTCGCGGCCTCGTTCCTCACCGAGGATTCCGCGGTTCAGGCGCTCGAGGCGCTCGACCGTCGCTTCCGCGCGAGCGCCTCGATGAAGATCGCACCCCTTGGCCACACGGGCGGCGTCATCGGGCCGAGCATGGTGCTCGCCGGTGCGTTCGAGGACGATGTCATCGAGGCCGTGCGGCTGTCGGTGGCCGACCTCGGAGGAACCGTCCTCGTCGACGCGCAGGAGCGGACGTAGCCCGTCGCTCGGCACGAACGTTCCGATGGCATCGGAGCACCACTACCCGTAGCCGACGTCGATGGGTCGTTGTACATTCCGTGGTCCGCGGCGTGCGGCACGGATGAGGTTCCGAGATGGGGCGGACGGTCGAAGACATCCTGGCCGAATGGCGGCGGGCCGAGGCGGCACGAGGGAACGACCAGGATCCCGACGTCGAGGCGCGGATCGAGCGGCTCCGACGCGAACACGCTGAGGCCGTCGCGATGCTGCAGGACGAGGCCGACGAGCTTGGGAAGCCGCCCCGCCTGACACTCCCGACCGAGGCGTGAAGGCCGGCTAGTCCCCAAGTACCCGACCCCCGAAGGACCATCGCCCGACTCTCGCGGCGCGCAGCGGGGGCTACGCTGCTTCCCCGCGCGAGAAGAGGTCCATGGCCTACCCGACGTCGGCGCTGTCGCCGGATCGCCGCTCACTGACGCTGCCGGACGTGGCGTCCATGGATGTCCCAAGGTTGCGCTCCATCCGATTGCTCGGGATGTCCGTCGTCGGCCTCAGCGGCATCCTGGTGCTCCTGCTCGTCCGCCTGACCGGCGGGGCCCCGAATCCCTTGAACCACCTCGGCTACCTGCCAGTGCTGCTGAGTGCGTTCGTCTTCGGCCTACGGGGCGGCGTCCTTGGCGCGATCTACGTCGGGGTGCTGCTGGGGCCCCTCGCACCGGCCCTCGGCCTGATCGGGGGAAACGAGACCCTGGATGTGTCGGTCTTCCGCGCAGCCATCCTGCTGGTGGCCGGCGCGACGACGGGCGCGCTGTTCGATCGCGTGCGGAGCAATCTCAAGGACCTGCAGTCGGTGGCGATCGAGGTGGTCGACCGGCAGCGGGACGGTATGGTCGCGCTCGCGCGCGGCGCCGAAGCCAAAGACACCGATACCGGCGATCACGTCGTCCGGGTCCAGGCCGTCTCGACCGAATTGGCGCGCGCCGCCGGGCTCGCCCCCGAGACGGCGACCAGCATCGGCTGGTCGGCGATGCTCCACGACATCGGCAAGCTTCACGTCCCGGATCGGATCCTGCTCAAACCGGGTCCGCTCGATCGCGCCGAGTGGGATGTGATGCGGCTCCACCCCGTCTGGGGCGCCGAGATCCTCGCCCAGGGTGCTGGCTTCGAGGTCGCCAGGCGGATCGCCCGATCACACCATGAGAACTTCGATGGCTCCGGCTACCCGGATGGGCTGGCCGGCGACGCGATCCCATTCGAGGCGCGGATCGTGCGGCTGGCCGATGCGTTCGACGCCATCACGCACGGCCGTCCTTACCAGGCGGCCAGACCGCTCGACTGGGCGAAGGGGGAGATCGAGCGCCATGCCGGCACGCAATTCGATCCGGATCTCGCGACGCTGTTCCTCGAGCTGCTCGAGCGGGACCCGGAGCTTGCGACGAAGCTGCACAAGGTCCGCCGGCCTGATGGCTGGGAGCGAGCGTGGACACCCGTGCCAGGGCCGTTCAGCCACCTGGGCAACGAGGCATCCCGTTAGGTCTCGCTCGAGGGGTCCTTCCGACGGGCCTTGAGTGCCTCACCATAGGCGTCGCGCAGGCGCTCGAACTCCGTCATCAGCTGCTCGGCTTCGGGGGAGCCGGCCTCCGCTGCGACCAGGCGATGTTCGACCGCACGCCATTCGTCGAGGATGCTGGCTAGCTCCTTGGCGGGCGTCATCCGCTCGATCGGTGGCAGCAGCGCGCCCCCGGATTCGCGCTCGATCTCGATCGCGGTCCGCTCTTCCCGGCGGGCGAGCTCCAAGACCACTTCGGATGCGATCCGTACCGCGCGTGCCAGCTCGAGGAAGGCCGGCTGGCCCGGCCGCATGCCGCGCTTGCGCCGCTCCCGGGCATCGACCTCCGCGATGGCCAGGACCAACTGGTCCGATGCTGCGCGCAGGACCGCCATCTCGTCGGCGAGGTCGTCCGTCATGCGCGTCCCTCCATGTCGTCCCGGCCGAGGCTCAGGGTACTCCCCTGCCTTGGTACTTCCGGGTCGTTGTCCGGGCGCACCGCTGCTCGCAGTCTCCCGGGTACGGGTCCCGTGTCGCTCCCTTTCACTGGGGGATCGGTCGAGCGCCGGGGCCCTGACTTCCTAGTCCGCTGGCGGATCGATATCGAGCGCCTCATAGTGGACGACCGTTACGTCCGTCACGAGCTCCTCCGCACCCGGGATGAGGCGCGGACGCGCGATCTCGCGCCCGGCCCAGCCGTACAGCGAGGTCGTATCTTGCCACTCCTCGTAGAGGAGCACTTCCTCGACATCACCCACCACCCGGCGGGCGAGCTTCACGTACACGAGACCAGGATGCTCGCGGAGCATGGGAAGCTGGGCGCGCATCAGCGCGTTGAACGAGCCGGCGCGGTCGGTCCGCACCGTCGCCGTCACGATGCGGACGATCATGGTTCGCAGCCTACCGGGCGGACTCGTGCCCGGCGCTACAGCCGGCTTGCAAACGTCGCCGCGGGGATGACAGGTCGCCACATGGCTACGCTCTGCAGATGCGGCTGACCCCCGTCCAGCAGGCTTGGGGATGGTTCGTCATGCCTCCGCATGCGGGGATCACCGAGGAGGATCGAGGCACGGTCGAGGTGATGGGCCTCGGCCTTCCGGTGCGCGCCTCCTTGGCCGTGGTCGTCGCGATCGCCGTGCTGCTGATCGACCTCTCGCGGGTGCTGCTGCCCGCTGTCGTCGACGGGCTCGGCCGAGATCCGACCGCCGTGCGGATCGTGGCCCTGGAACGCGTTGCGCTCTTCGGGGTGGTGCCGCTGCTGGTCGTCCTCCTGGTATTCCGGGACCGGCCGTCTCGCTATGGCTGGACCTTCGGCGACGCTCGGGCAGGAACGCTGCTCGCGGTGGCCGGCTGCGTCGTGATGACCCCGATCGTGCTCTGGTACGCGCGCCTGCCGGATGTGCAGGCCTATTACGCGGTCAGCGCGGCGCCACTGCCCGATGTCGTCCTGACGAACGCGCTGGAGCTCATCCCGGCCGAGTTCCTGTTCCGCGGGTTCCTGATGCTCACGCTGGTCCGGACGATCGGCCCGATCGGTGTCCTCATCGCCGTCATGCCGTTCGCGTATGCGCACGTGGGCAAACCCGCGCTGGAGCTCCTCTCGACGCTCGGCGGCGGGCTCGCGTACGGCTGGCTGGCGTGGCGTACCCAGTCGATCCTGTGGGGATCGATCGCGCACGTTTACATCCTCAGCCTCGTGGTGCTGGCGGCCGCATCGGCGGCAGTGGCCGCCCGCTGAGCGGACGTGCCGGACGCCTTCAGGCGCGAGCGGCGCCCGCTGCGCCCCAGCGCTTTAGCTCGGCGTCGAGGTCGAGCGGCATGACGGCGCCCTTGTTCTCGTACTCGCCCCACGCCTCGCGCGGGACGCGCCACATGATCTCGAACTCGTTCCCGTCCGGATCGGCACCGTAGAGCGACTTGCTGACGCCGTGGTCCGATGCACCGCTCAGGGCGCGCTCGTCTGACAGCGTCCGGGCCGCCGCGGCAAGATCGTCGATCGTCGGCACCTCCCAGGCGAGGTGGTAGAGGCCGACGGAGCCGCGCGTCGGACGCGGCGCATCCGGCCCGACCGAGAATAGGCCGAGGTCGTGGTGGTTCTCGCCGTTCGCCGAGCGCATGAAGACCGCCCTGCCACCGAACGCGCTCTCGACGACCTCGAACCCGAAGACCCGACCGTAGAACTCGGCGGCCTTCGTGGCATCCCGGACGTACAGGACCGCGTGGTTCAGACGCGCGACGGGGATGCTCACGGTCATGCTCCCTTGCGGGCGGTCGTCGCCGGCGCGCCGACCAGCTTCCAGCCCGACTGCCACGCGCCGTCATTGACGATGTTGAGCGCCATGTTAAGGAACGCAAGTGCCTCGAGCTGGCGTGCCCGGACGAGCGGCCCGACGTCGACCGGGCGGAGGCCGATCGAGCGAACGAGCTCGAGGACCTTGGCCTTCGCCGAGGGATCGTCACCCGCGACGAAGCCATCGAGCTGGACGCCATCGGTGACCGGATCGACCTGCTTGGACGCGAACAGCGTGTTGAACGCCTTGACGACCGGGCTCTTCGGCAGGAGCTGGGCGAGCTCCTCGGCGTTGGACGACGTCGTATCGATGTCCGGGCCATCGGCGCCGAACCCGATCCGGTTGGTGACATCGACCACGGGCTTGCCGGCGGCCGGCTCCGCGATCTCCGTAGCCACCTCGGAGACGTCGCGGAAGGAGACGGCCGGGATGACGACATCCGCTTCCGCGGCGGCTGCCGCACTCGACGCGGCGACGCGGGCGCCGGAGGCGGTGGCAGCGTTGGCGGCATCCTCCGGATCCCGCGAGGTGATGATGACGTCGTGCCCTGCGCGGACGATCGACGTGGCCAGGGCTGTGCCGACGTTGCCGGCTCCGATGATCGCGACCTTCATCGCAATGGTCCTCCGTTTCGCCGGATCAGCCGGCAGTTCGTTGCAGAAGCAACCATACGCCCATGGTATAGTCCTGTCAATATCAGTTTGTTGAGGACAAACTAGGATGCACATCGAACCGGGCGCGACGGACGATCGGAAGCCGCGTCTCGCGGTGGGCCCACAGATCCGCCGCTGGCGTACCGAGCGGGGTCTGACCCTGGCGCAGGTGGCTGGGCGCAGCGGGCTGACCGTCGGCTACCTCTCGCAGGTCGAGAACGACAAGGCGTCCCCCTCCCTCTCGGTACTGGGATCCGTCGCCGACGCCCTCGACGTGCCGCCCGCGTGGTTCCTCATGGTCAACGTCCCACCGCCCACCGTGGTCCGCGCTGCCGAACGTCCGATCGTCGAGGGCGAGCTCGGGCGCGTGCAGCACGTGGATGGCCGGGCCTCACGCGACGTCACGATCATCGAGGCGATCGCCCGGCCAGGCGGCCGCGTCGGGCTGCACGCACACGCCGGCGATGAGCACCATGTCGTGCTCCGGGGCCGCTTCCGGATGACCCAGGGCGAGCACACGGTCGAGCTCGGACCCGGTGACTACCTCGCCTGGGACGGGTCGGTCCCGCACGAGGGCGAGGTCATCGGGGACGAGGAGGCGTCGGTGCTGATCGTCCGCATCCGGTCACGGGGCTGAGCGCTGGTCGTACCATCGCCTCGTGACGCGACGAGCGGTGACCTATGCCTCGTACCTCAAGGTGCCCGAGCTGCTGTCGCTCCAGGTCGAGCGATCGGGCGGCCCGGACGGCGCCGAGCACGACGAGCTGCTCTTCATCGTCGTCCACCAGGTGTACGAGCTGTGGTTCAAGTCGCTCCGGCACGAGCTGCAGGGCGTCCAGCTCGCGCTGGAGGAAGGCGACACGGACCGGGCGCTGCACCTGCTGAACCGCGTGCTCAAGATCCTCAAGACGCTGGTCGCCCAGGTCGACGTCCTCGAGACGATGACGCCGCTCCAGTTCCTGTCCTTCCGCGACCGCCTGGATTCGGCGTCCGGGTTCCAGTCGGCGGGCTTCCGCGCCATCGAGGCGATGCTGGGGTCGCGCGAGGCGTCGGCGCTCGAGGCGCAGCCGGAGGGCTCGGCCGCCCGCCGGACGATCGAGGAGGCGCAGTCGGCGACATCGGTGTGGGAATCGTTCCTGGGCTATCTCGCCGAGCGCGGCCATCCCGTCCCGATGGAGACGACCGTGCCCGACGAGCGCGTCCAGGAGGTGCTCATCGCGGCCTACCGCGACGACGCCGATGCCGGGCTGGTCGCCGAGCGGCTGGTCGACCTCGACGAAGGCATCCAGGAGTGGCGGTATCGGCACGTCAAGATGGTCGAGCGGACGATCGGCACCAAACGCGGGACGGGCGGCTCGAGCGGCGTGGAGTACCTGCGCAGCACGCTGTTCCGCCCGGCCTTCCCGGACCTGTGGGAGATCCGCTCCCGGCTCTAGCGCGCGGCGCTCAGGGGGCGAGCCGCTGGATGGCCGGGTCGCTCTCGGTCTCCCACCCGATCGCCCGTACTTCACCCCGCTCGATGTCGAGCAGCACCTGCGGCGAGCGATGGGATCCGTCTTCGGTGGTGGTCGGCGTCACGAGGATCCACTTGTCGTCGGGGGACCAGCTCGCGATGCCGCGATAGACGAAGGGGATCTCGAATTCCATCCCGACACCGCCCTGGTCCCAGGGCACGACGGCGATGAGCCTTGTGTCGTCCCACCGCCAGCGGGTGAATGCGAGCCGCGTCCCGTCGTTCGACCAGACTGGGTTCGCTTCACAACACGTATCCGGGTGCGGGACGGGCTGACTGCCGGTGCCATCCGCGTTCGCCGTATAGACGCGAGCGTTGACATCCTGACCCGGCACCCAGACGCCATAGGCGATCCTGGTGCCATCCGGGGAGTAGGTCGGGCGACCCACGATCTCCGCGCCAGGGATGAGGTCGATGATGGCTCGGACGTTGCCGGTGGCGAGGTCGTAGGTGAACACGCCCTGGCCGGCGCCCGAGAAGGCATCACCGCCGACGAACAGGAACGAACGACCATCCGGGGGACGGAAGGACGGCAGGCTTGCGGTCTGATCCAGATCGAGCGTGCGCACTCCGCTACCGTCCGTCGCGGCCACAGAGATCGTCGCGCGAGCGTCCCGCGACGACGTGATGAGCAACTGCTCGCCATCGGGCGAGAAGACGAGATCACGGACGCGAACCAGGGCCTCTTGGGTCAGACGTGTCAGCCGCTCGCCGGCGCCGTCCGTGACGAAGACATGGCTGCGGTTCTCCCCAGCCTCGCGCTGGAACGCCAGCCGCGAGCCATCGAGCGACCACTGTGGCTGCGAGTCGGGCTCAGGCCCGCCGACGAGGGTCTCGATCGCGCCGGTCGCCGGATCGGCGGTAAGGATGTCGCCCCCTGCGTCGTACGCCACCAAGCCTGGCTGCGCGGGCCCGAAGGGCGCGGGCAGGGGCCGGGGACGGCTCCCCATGGCGACGATACCGGCGACGATCGCAAGGATCAGCAGCGCCAGGAGCGCAAGGTTCCGCCACGGCGCGTTCGATGCGAACGAGCCGCGGAAGGTCGCGACGGACATGGGGATCCACCTTTCGAGGAACGTCCAGGCCGGGCGCTGGGTCGAGACCGCGGTCCGGTGGACGATGCGTTCGAAGTAGTCGGGGGTTCGCGGCTCCGCGAGCTCCGTCAGGAGCTGGGGCAGCCGCCGTTCGATGCGAGTGAAGTCCTTCACGCGAACTGCCCTCCCGGGAACGGTGCAGGACGGCCTTCGTCCGCGCCTTCGATCGCGGTTCGCATGCGGGCCAGCGATCGATGCAGGCGTGACTTCGCGGTACCCAGCGGGATGCCAAGGGCTACGGCGACATCCGGGATGGGCATCCCGAGGAAGTAGTGCAGGACGATGACGGCGCGACCCTCCGGCTCCAGCCGGCGCATCGCGTCGTCAACAAGGGCCCGGTCGGCCACCACCGACGCGAAGTCCCCCACGGTCGGGCCGCTGATCGGGGTCAGCTCGACCTCGATCGGCCGACGTCGACGTCGGCGCAGCGTGTCGAGGCAGGCGTTCACGAGCAGGCGGTGGAGCCAGGCATCGAACCGCGCCGGGTCGCGCAACCCGGGAAGGTCTCGCCAGGCTCGCAGCAAGGCGTCCTGGACGGCGTCGCGCGCAAGATCGCCGTCGCGCATGATGAGGCGCGCCGCGGCGTCCAGTCGCGCGATAGCATCGGCGGCGAGCGTCGTGAAGGCGTCATGATCGCCGTCCCGCGCCCGTTCGACGAGGCCTCGCTGGTCCACGGTCGTCCTCGGTGATCGGCCCGGCCCTCCGGCCGCGCTCCCCGAGTATGGCGCCGCCTCCCCCCGAATCGTTCCCGCGATGTCGCCGCTCGCAGCGACGCGGCTCGCGTGGCGCTCCGGCCCTACGCGGCGGTGCTCTCCCAGACCAGGCTGCCGCGCCGACGGCGGCCACGGCCCTGGCCTGCGATGGCCACGTCGGCGTGGAAGACCGCCACGGCAAGCGCGCCGATCGTCTTCTCCTGACCGGCGGCGAAGGACAGCCCAAGCACACTGGCGCCCTCACGGATCTGCGTACGCCGCACCTCGACCTGGACCTCGAGTGGGCCCGACGGCAGCTCCATCGTCAGCCACAGTTCGCCGGATGTCGGGTCGACCGGGCCCAGCAGACGGACGCGCGCGCCGCTGACCGACAGGTCGAGCAGCTCACCGGTCTGTCCGGCAAGCCGGACCGGGACATGGATCGGCAGGCGAGTGCCGGCTCGCCGGTTGCCGGCGAAGCGCGACGAGCGGATACGCCCGATGGCCGCGAGGAGGAGCGCTAGGTTGACGGCCATGAACCCGGCCGCGCCGATCGCCGCCCATGGGACCTCGTAGCGCAAGGGCGACAGACCGAGCAGCGTGGCGGTGAACCACACGAGCCCGATCGACGACGCGGCGGCGAGGACCGTCAGCAGGAGCGGGACCGGGGTGCGCTGGCCACCGCTCGCGCTCCGGCCCTTGGGCGTGACCTTGAAAGTCGCGGCACGGTTCGGCCAGAGGAGGGCGAGGGTCGCAGGCAGGACGGCCGGCATGCGCAGCACTTCGAAGAGCACCGACAGGAACGGCGGGTAATGGCCGCGTGCCAGGAGCCGCAGGGCGATGAACTGGATCCCCAGCGTGGCGAAAAAGAACGGCCCGAACACTTCGCCGGGCGCGTCGATCGGCACCGCACCCGTGCCGACGACCGCGAGCGGGATCGTGATGTAGGCGAACGTCCGCCAGCTATCGAACCAGCCGAACAGCGTCGTCATGAACGCCAGCCGCTGCCCGAACGTGAGTCCGCCGGCGAAGAGCGGGTTCTCACCACGCAGCACCTGCATCGCCCCGAGCGCCCAGCGGTTCCGTTGGATCAGGTACGCCGTCGCGTCGTCCGGCGCGAGGCCGCGTGCGACCACTTCATTGTGATACGCACCGCGCCAACCCTTGCGATACATCCGGATCGTCGTTTGGATGTCCTCGGTGACGCTGTCGATGCTCACGCCACCGACGGAGCGCAGCGCCTCGACGCGGATGAGGGCGCAGGTACCACACCAGAACGGCGCATGCCAACGGTTCTTGGCAGGGGCGATGACCCGGTAGAAGACCGACTCCTCGTTGAAGATCTCGCCATTCCAGCGGCGCTGGTGCTCGAACGACTCGAGGTTGTAGAAGTCCTGCGGCGACTGGACGAAGGCCAGCTTCGGGTCGTCGAAGTACGGGAGAAGCGCGGTCAGGAACCGTGCGGTCGGCACGTGATCGGCATCGAGGACGCCGATGATGTCGGCCGTGATGTGATCGAGCGCGTAGTTCAGGTTGCCGGCCTTCGCATGGGCATTCGAGGGTCGGCTGAGGTAGCGGGCTCCCAGGCTCTCGGCCAGTTCGCGGATCTCGTCACGCCGGCCATCGTCGAGGACCCAGGTCTCGTGCTTCGGTTTCAGCGCGACGGCCGCCGCGATCGTCGGAAGGAGGACATCGGTCGGCTCGTTGTAGGTGGGGATGAGCACCGCGATACGGGCGCGCGGTGCCCGACCCGGCTGCGGCAGCCCCGTCGGGTCGACGCTCCACAGGGCGACGGTGTAGAGCACCAGGCCGAACGCGTTGTGCACCTCGACGATGAACAACGGGATCGCGACCCACCACCAGTCGAGGGCGATCGTGCTCGTGAGCCGCCAGGCGAGATAGGCGACCGTGACGCCGATCGCGACGAGCGCGACGCTATGGACCACCAGCCGCCGGACAGGTGATTCCGGCGGCGGGAGCGACCCGTCGCGAAATACCCCGGACGCCAGCGGGGCGTCGCGGATGTCGGAGGCGCTGGCAGACATGACCCGACCGTACGAGTACGCACCGCACTGCAACCATCACGCCGGGGGCCTAGCCACCGTGGCCGAAAGTCCTGGATCCCTCGGGCACCCGACACCGACTCGCAACGTCCGCGCCCTCGCAGGCAGCTGAGTCCACGCGGTAGACTTCGCCGCGACCCCAACGTGTCCCCCGCGGGCTCCCCCACGTCCGCGGTCCCGTCATCTCGAACAGGTGGTGCCCATGAAGGTCGGTGTCGCCAAGGAGACCACGCCCGGCGAGCGACGTGTCGCCCTGGTACCCGAAGCGCTCGGCAAGCTCCAGGCGGCCGGGCTCGAGATCCTCGTCGAGAGCGGCGCCGGAGCCGGCTCGGCCATCCCCGACAATGCCTTCACCGACGCCGGCGCCACGATCGTGCCGACCGACGAGCTCTACAAGCAGTCGGACGTCGTCCTGCGCGTCGCGAGGCCATCCGCCGACGAGGTGGGACGCCTGCGCACGGGGCAGGCACTGGTGGGGTTCCTGGCGCCGCTCATCGACCCGGGCCTGGCCAGGGATCTGGCCGCCAAGGGCGTCACAGCGATCAGCCTCGACGCGATCCCGCGCACCCTGTCGCGCGCGCAGTCGATGGATGCGTTGAGCAGCCAGGCGAACGTCGGTGGCTACAAGGCGGTCCTCATCGCCGCGAATGCATTCGGGCGCTACTTCCCGCTCCTGACCACGGCGGCCGGCACGGCCAAGCCGGCGAACGTCCTGATCCTCGGCATCGGCGTCGCCGGCCTCCAGGCGATCGGCACGGCCAAGCGGCTCGGTGCGGTCGTGCGAGCGTATGACGTCCGTCCCGAGACTCGCGAGCAGGCGGAGAGCCTGGGCGCCCAGTTCGTGAAGCTCAAGACGACCATCGACGCGACCGGCGCCGGGGGCTATGCCCGCGAGCTGACGGCCGAGGAACGAGCGGCCCAGCAAGCGGAGCTCAACGAGGTCATCGCCGCCATGGACGTGGTCATCACGACCGCACAGGTCCCCGGACGCAAGCCACCGGTCCTCGTCACCGCCGAGGCGGTCCAGAAGATGAAGCCGGGCTCGGTCATCGTCGATATGGCGGCGAGCGCGCTGGGCGGCAACGTCGAGCTCTCGAAGGTCGGCGAGAACGTCACGTCGTCGAACGGCGTGACGATCATCGCTCCGGAGAACCTGCCGGCGTCGATGCCGGCCGGCGCATCCGCGTTCTATGCACGGAACATCTCCGCCTTGCTCCTCGGGATGGTCAAGGATGGCGCCCTGCACCTCGACTTCGACGACGAGGTGACGAAGGCGACGGTCATCACGAAAGACGGCGAGGTCGTTGCCGAGCCCGTCAAGAAGCTGCTCGACACCGGAGGCCAGTCATGACCCCCGAACAGATCGATCTGCTCATCACGGCGCTGACGATCTTCACGCTGGCGATCCTCGTCGGGTTCGCGGTCATCAGCAAGGTCCCTGCGACGCTCCACACCCCGCTGATGTCCGGCGCGAACTCGATCCACGGGATCGTGCTGGTCGGCGCGATGCTGATCGCCGCCGAGGCACGCGGCGGCGTCAGCCAGGCGCTGTCGCTGATCGCCGTCGCGTTCGCGGCCATGAACGTGGTCGGCGGGTACGTGGTCACCGACCGGATGCTCCAGATGTTCCGGAAGCGGCCGGTCGCGCCCAAGCCGGCGGAGGCAGCGGCCTCGGAGGGGGAGGCCGGATCGTGACGACGCTCGACGTCATCGAGATCCTGGTGAGGATCGCCTGGCTGATCGGTGCGGTCGCCTTCGTCCTGGGTCTCGTCCAGATGAACTCGCCCGCCACCGCCCGAAACGGCAACCTGCTGTCGGCCGGCGGGATGGTGCTCGCCATCGTCGCGACGGCCATCCTGATCCTCGGCCGACAGCTGCTCGCTCCCGAGAGCTTCGGGATCCGTGCCTCCAGCTGGGCGCTGATCCTCGGCGGGATCATCATCGGTGGCGGGCTGGGCCTCTACACCGCCCGGGTCGTGAAGATGACGGCGATGCCGCAGCTCGTGTCGCTGTTCAACGCGGTCGGCGGCGGTGCGGCGGCGCTCATCGCGATCGACGATTACCTGGGGTTGCTCGGCGGCGGCCACGTCCGCCTCGACGAGCACGTGTTCATCGTGCTGGACGTCATCATCGGGTCGATCACCTTCACGGGATCGCTGGTCGCGTCGGGCAAGCTGCAGGGGCTGATCCCGGGCAAGCCTATCCTCATCCCGGGCGGGCGGATCGTGACGCTGGCACTCGCCGCGATCACCGTCATCGCCGCGGCGGCCCTCTTCGTGACGGGCACTCCGAGCCTGCCCCTCATCTTGTTGATCCTCGCCGCGGCGCTGGTCTTCGGCGTGACCATGACGCTGCCGATCGGTGGCGCCGATATGCCCGTCGTGATCAGCTTGCTCAACTCGTTCACCGGAACGGCCGTCGCGATGGCCGGCTTCGTGATCGACAACCCGGTGCTGATCATCGCGGGAGCGCTGGTCGGCGCGTCTGGCGCGATCCTGACCAAGCTCATGGCCGACGCCATGAATCGCTCGGTCATCAACATCATGATCGGCGGCTTCGGCGGCGGCGATGAGGCGGCGGTGGCCGGCGGGCCCGAGGGCGGCAGCGTCCGCTCCATCAGCCCGGACGACGTCGCGATCCAGCTGGCGTACGCGCAGCACGTGATCGTGGTGCCGGGGTACGGCCTGGCCGTCGCCCAGGCCCAGCACGCCGTCCGCGAGCTGGCCGACCTGCTCGAGGATCGCGGCGTCGACGTCAAGTACGCGATCCACCCGGTCGCCGGCCGGATGCCCGGCCACATGAACGTGTTGCTCGCGGAGGCCAATGTCCCGTATCCGCAGCTCAAGGAGATGGAGGACATCAACCCCGAGTTCGAGCGGGCGGACGTGGCGCTCGTCATCGGCGCGAACGACGTCACGAACCCGGCCGCGCGACGGCCGGGATCGCCGGTGTCGGGGATGCCGATCCTGGATGTCGACAAGGCGAAGTCGATCGTCGTGATCAAACGCTCGATGGGCCGCGGCTACGCCGGGATCGACAACGAGCTCTACACGAACGACAAGACCGGGATGCTGTTCGCCGACGCCAAGGAGGGACTGGCCGCGCTGACCGCGGCGGTCAAGGCACTCTAGCTACGCCGACGGGACCACCGCGGCGGTCCGGGGCGCGACCGAGGTGTCCGAGATCTCGAGCGGCGCCAGCGATCCGAGCGATTCCGCGACGACGACCGCGTCGTCGTCCCGTTCGAGCACGAAGTCGGCACCCGGGTTGACGAACGCGTGCCCGCCGCGGTTCACGGACAGCAGCGTCGCCCGGTGCTCGGTCCGCAGGCGCATCGCGACCGCGTCGATCGACAGCCCGATGTAGTCGTCGGGTAGCCCGATCCGGTACAGCTCCGAGCCCTCGCCGCCAGACACGATGTCGGTCACGATCCCGGTCAAGCCCGGATAGAGCGCCGACCGCGCCAACAGGTGCGACGCGATCTTCGACGTGACGAGCAACTCGTCGACGTCGGCGCGCCGGAAATGCGCCTCGTGCTTGGGGTTGTTCACCTCGGCGACGGTCCGCACGCCGGGCGCGGCGTGCTCGATCGCGAGGACGGTCAGGATCGAGTGCATGTCGGCGTCGTCGGACGAATCGCGCGGGAAGATGAGGGCCGCCGACGCATCCTCGATGCCGGCGCGCTTGAGATCGTCATCGTTCGTCGGCTCACCGCGGACGAAATAGACGCCGTCGCCGGCCGGATTCTTCTCGACGTCTGCGAGGACGACCACCTTCGACTGGTAATCGTCGCCCCGCAGCTCGGCGATGAGATCGCGTGCCGTGGTATTCCAACCGCAGACGACGATGTGATCCTTGTATCCCGAAGCGCCCAAGCCCTGGCCCTCCTTGAGCAGGAAATCGATCACCATCGCGACGAGGGCGCCGGTGATCATCCCCAGCATGGCGACCCCGAACAAGATAAGGAACCAGCCGATGAGTCGGCCGGCCGGTGAGGTGACATAGCCCGAGTCGCCCTGGCCGAGGACCGTTGCGATACCCCAGTTGAACGAGTCGAACACCGACTCGAACGTCCACGACTTCTCGAACAGCGTGATGAGGATGGCCGCGGCCAGGACGAAGCCGATGATGCCCTGGGCGAGCGACAGGAAGAACCGCCGATCGAGCTGGCCGCGCATCCGCCCCAAGTGCCAGAGCAGCCGCCGCAGGAGCGGCGTATCGAGCAAGGGCAGCGACCGCGGGATCGACCGCAGTAGACGGGGTCGCCTCATCCGCCCGATCGTGCCATACGGGAATCGCCCGCGCCAGTCGCGATCGCCCTACTCGCCGAGCGCGGTCAGTCGCCGACTGCGCGCGAATCGTCGATCTCGACACCATCGATGGAAGCCACCGCGGCCGTCATGGCCGCACCGCTCTCCACGTCGCTCGTGGTGACCTCGAGTTCGATCTCGAGGCGACCGCTGCCGGTTCCCTTCGTGGCCAGATGCGCGACCGACCCATGCTCCTTCTCGATCACCGATACCAACTCGGCGAGCACGGCTGGATCGGCGGCCCACAATCGCATCCGCACGTGGTGGCGGTCACGCCCGATGACCCTCTCCGTCACGAGCCGCAGCGGCCAGAGCGACACGATGGCGATCGCGGTGATCGTCACCGCGATGACCCATGCCCCGGCCCCGGCCGCCATCCCGACGGCTGCCACGGCCCAGAGGCTGGCCGCGGTGGTCAGACCCCGGATCGTGGCGCCTTCCTTGAGGATGGCGCCGGCGCCGAGGAACCCGATGCCCGAGACGATCTGGGCGGCGATCCGGGCGGGATCCGCCCCGAGCGCGGGGAACCCCACGATGGACAACACGGTGAACCCCGCGGACCCCAGTGACACCAGGAGGTGCGTCCGCATGCCGGCCGGGTGCTCGTGGATCTCGCGTTCGAGACCGATGAGCGCACCGAGCATCGCCGCAACGAGCAGACGGGTGGCGAAGCCAAGGTCGGTGGCCAGATCGGTCGGCATCGGTGCGTCAGTCTACGCGCGGCCCGACCGGCATCGGCTCGCCGCGTCGTGCGCTACTGGTCCGGGATCGACACGTCGGCCACGTCCGCGTCGAGCGCATCCACGAGCGCCGACGGTGCCAGGTGCAGGTTCACACCGAATGCCCCACCGCCGACGGACACGACGGGCTCCGCCATGACGGCCGCATCCACCAGCACCGGCCAGGCCCTGCTGGAGCCGAACGGCGTGATCGTGTACCGCTCGTAGCCGGTCACGGCGCGTGCCTCCTCGGCGTCCGGCAGCGTCATGCGACGGACCCCGAGATGCGCACGCAGCTTGGGCCAATCGAACCGGCGTCCGGCCGGCACGAGCACGAACAGGTAGTCGTCGTCGCCGCGCCGGACGACGATGGTCCTGAGCAACGCCCGGGTGGCGATGCCCTGGAGCCGGGCGGCCTCGTCGGCGCTGCCGGCCCGCTCGGTGTGCACGACACGGTGGTCGATCCCGGTCGCACGGATCGCCAGTACGGCAGGCGTCTCAACGTCCATGGGCGGCCGTCAACCGGGGAACACGGTGCCGCCGTTGGGCGACAGGGTCTGGCCGACGTAGGGGTCGCCACCGGGGCCGGCCAGGAAGGCCACACTCGCAGCGATCTCCTCGGGCGCCAGCACCCGACCGATCCGCACGTTCCGGAGTTCGGCATCGATCGCGGCCTCGTCGTTGTCGCGGAACATCGGCGTGTCGACCGGTCCCGGGGCGACCGCATTGACGCGGACGCCGGCAGGCGCGACCTGGTAGGCGAGCGCCCGCGTGAACCCGACGAGAGCGGCCTTGGCCGTGACGTATTGGACGCTCTGGTTACCGAGCCATACGGCCTCGGACGCGATGTTGACGATGCGACCCCAGCCGCCTTCCACCATGCCCGGCAGGACGACCTTCGTGACATGGAATGCGCCATCGACGTGCACGTCGAGGACCCGCCGCCAGTCCTCGTACGACACCTCCAGGAAGGTCCCCCCACCTGGGATCCCCGCGTTGTTGACGAGGATCTCGACCGGGCCGACCAGGTCGATCAGTCCGGCGATGCTCGATGCGGCGCCAGCCCCATCGGTCACATCGGTCACGAGTGCGTGGGCGAGGCCACCCGCGGCTTCGATATCGGCGGCGACGCGACGCACGCTCTCCTCCCGGTCGAGGCAGCCGACGACCGCGCCGTCGGTCGCAAGCCGGACGGCGGTAGCTCGGCCGATCCCGGACGCGGCGCCGGTGACGAGCGCGACGCGACCGTCGAGCGGCCGATCAGGCATCGCGGATGGGCTCGACCAGCTCGATCCGGATCCGCTTGTTGATGCGACCCTTCGACTCGTAGCCGGTGACCCTGATCTGGCCGACCTCGCGCGTGTTGGCGACATGGGTGCCGCCGTCGGCCTGCAGATCGAGACCGACGATCTCGATCGTCCGGATCTGTTCGATGCCCTCCGGCAACAGGTTGACCTTGGTGCGAATCAGATCCGGGATGGCGAAGGCCTCGGCGCGCGGGAGCACGTCGACCCGCACGTCGCGAGCCGCGGCGAGCTCGACATTGACCGCGGCCTCGATGGACCCCACGAGGTCGCCGGACATCGATTCGAATTCGAAGTCCATCCGACCGGCGCCTGGCTCCATGTTCCCGCCGGTCACCCGTGCGCCGTGGTCCCGCCAGACCACCCCACACAACGCATGCAACGCCGTATGGGTCCGCATCAGCGCGAAGCGGCGCGACCAATCGAGGTCGACCTCGACCACATCGCCGACGGCCGGCGGGTCGCCATCACCCAGCTCGAGCTCATGGACGATCTCGCCGCCGGCCTTGCGCGCACCGCGCACAAGCCACGTCCGGTCATCGGCGGCACGCAGGAGCGCGCCCCGATCCGGCGGCTGGCCACCACCGCCCGGGTAGAAGACGGTGCGGTCGAGCACCACCAGCGTCGTGTCGCCGACCTCGACGTGGCGCACGCGGGCCTGGGTCGAGCGGGCGTAGGCGTCCGTGTAGCAGAGCTGCTCGCCGGCCGGCGTCACTCGGCCGTCAGCGTCCCGGTCATGTTGGGATGGACCGTGCAGGTGAACGGATAGTCGCCCGTCGCCAGCGCGGGCACGTCGTAGGTCCGCTCGGCGACACCGTTGAAGATCTCACCCTGGAACAACGAGGCGCCCGAGGCATCTTTGATCGCGACGTTGTGCGGGATGCCCGGGTCCTGGTTCTTGAACAGGATCTGGAACGGCTGGTCGGCGGGCACCGTCACGGTGGCCGTGGTGAAGGCGATGCCTTCGGCGACGATCTCGACCGCACCAGTCCCGGCCGACGCGCTCGCCGAGGGGCTTGCCGGGGCGCTGGGCTCGGCGCTCGCCGATGCACTGGGCGCCACCGATCCGCTCGCGGACGCACTCGGCAGCGGTGTGGGCGAAGGCGCGGGGGCGTAGGTCCAGCCAGGTTTGGCAGCCGTACAGGCCGTGATGAGCGCCACGGCGCCCAGGACGATGGACACGGTTCGAAGGGTTCGCATCGCTATTCGGGAAACCTCTCGATTGGGCGCGGAGGACCGCGATCGGGTGTTCCCGAGGATGCTACCGCGTCGAGGTGGCGTCGGTCCGACCAGTACCAGTGACCTAGTACCTCCCCGGTACCATCGTCCGGATTGTCCCGGGACCATCGCGGGACTAGCCTCCTCTTCCCCCATCCGGGTGCGAGCATCGCGCCACAGGGGGAGACCGGAGCTACCCCGACACCATGAAGCGCCCCCTCATCGATCGAGCCTGGCACCTCGCCGTGACCCTCGGACCGATCCTCGCTTTCGCCCTCACACTGGTCGCCGCTCGCCGCTGGTAGCACCAGCTGCCCGAGGCAGACCAGCCAGGTCGCCAGTGCGCGACCGCTGACCTCGATTTTCGCTCGCCGGACGTTGCTGGCCGGCGATCGTCCTCATTCGAGACCCGGGGACCTCCCCCCGGGTCTCGTTCTTCGTTCAGGCCCGGATCGCGTCAGCCCTTGTCCGTGAGCCCCAGCCGGATGGCAACGGCCGCTGCCTCGACCCGGCCTGACACGCCCAGCTTGGCCAGGATGTTGCCGACGTGCACGCCCACGGTCTTCTGGCTGATGAACAGCCGCTCGCCGATCTCACGATTCGTGCGCCCGCGAGCGATCTGGACCAGCACCTCGCGTTCTCGCCCGCTGAGTCCAAAGGTGTCCCGTCTCGACGGTGGCTCGGGGGGGCCGCCGAGCTGGAACGCGTCGCTGAGGTCGGAGCCGTCGGCGGTGCTCGCAGCCACCGCGGCGCCGACCGCCTTTGGTGCGATCACCCCGACCAGCTCGCGGGGCCGATCGTCTGGTCCGGCAAGCGCAGTGTCCACCTCGGGCGGCACGGGGATGAGCGCCCGGCCGGCCAGTTCTCGCAGCTCGCGAAGGAGCGGCAGCGCCCCGAGCATGAGGGCCGTGTCGATCGCTTCACGGAGCGGTACCCGCGCATCGGCACGGCCCGCCCGCCCGGCGCCGGAGGCAAGGGTCGCCTCGGCTTCACGCCAACGGGCGCGGGCCGTCTCGTAGGGGATGTGGAGCGCCGTCCACGCGTCACCGACGGCCGTCCACGCCGCGGGATCATCGCGGCCATCCACGCGACGCCGGTGCGCCCGGGCAGTCGCGAGCCACGCGTCCGCCAGCCGGCGAGAGCCGAGTGACGGGGCGACCCCATGGCGTTTCACGATCGCCTCGGCGGCACGGATCACCTCGTGGGCGCGCTCGCGCGCCGCGGCGAGGCCGGCCAGGTCACGTCCTTCGCGCGACTCCGCAGCCACCGCGGCCTCGACCTCGATGACCGCCGCGGCCGTGCGCGCCGCAAGGATCCAGTCCTCGGTCTCACGAGCCAGCGACCACCCGCGATCGGCCGCTCGACGGGCGTCCGCGAGATCTCCGCGCCAGAGCGCGAACGATGCGGAAGCGAGGTGGAGCGGCACGGCCTGCTGGGCGTCGCGGACGGCCTCCAGCTCGAGCAGCGTCTGGCCCAGCAGGCGGCCGGCGGCTTCCCCGGCGGACAGCTCGATCTCGACGGTCGCGAGCGAGACCAGGGCATTCAGGAAGTTGATCCCGGCGGGCAGCCATTCCAGGGCCGTCATGCTCATCGCCCGGGCTTCCTCCCAGCGCCCGAGGAGGAACAGCGAGTCGGCCGCGTTACCGCGGAGCACGTTGCCATATACCGCCTCGAGGCCGGCGGCCTTGGCCGCCGCGATCCCCTCGATGGCGACCTCGACTGCCTCCTCGTGCCGGCCGGTCAGCTCGAGGACGGTGGTCAGGTTGGCATGGACTCGGAACAGCTCATCGAGGTCGCCGAGCTCGTCGGCCATCGCGCGCGCCTCGGTCAGCATCGCCAGGGCAGCATCCGGGTCGGCGCGCCAGCCGAGCGAGACACCGAGCGTGGTCGTCGCATGGAGCTCCCAGCGACGTGCCGGCGGGTCGCATGCCTGGGCGATCCGGATGGCTTCGCGCGCCAGGCGCTCGGCCTCGGAGAACGTGCCCTCCAGCATCAGCATCTGGGCAAGCCCGGCGACGACGGCTGCACGCGCCGCGGACGGCGTGTTCGGTATGAGGTCGACCGCGCGTCGGCGGGCGGCGAGCGATCCTTCGGCGTCGCCCGCGATGCGTCGGAAGAGCGCGAGTCGATCGTGGAGAAGGCCGAGACGCGTCCGGTCGCGGCGGCTGTCCGTCGATGCGATCGCCGCGTCGAGATAGGCGGCGGCCCGCACCGGTCGACCGGCCGCGAAGGCGGCCTCGGCGGCCCGGGCATTGAGCTCGGTAGGCGCCAGGACCGGCGGATCGCTCCGCCGACGGCCACCGTGCCGCGAGGTGACCCCGGTCGCGCGTCCCGCTGCGATCGCCAGCTCGATGGCCTCGAGCTCATCGAGCGGGGCATCGATCGCGGCCGCAGCATCGGCCGCGGCGATCGCCGACCGGCGGACCGCGACCGGGTCGAGCGCGATGTGGAAGTGATGGGTCGCTGCGAATGGCTGATCGTCGAGCGCCCGGGCGACCGCGGCGTGATGCCTGATCCGCATGGACGGCAGGAGGTCGGCCTCGATGGCGCGTCCGACCAGCTCGTGGCGAAGCGCGAGGCCGGCCTCGTCCTCCCGCACGAACCCGTATTCGATGGCCTCGTCGAGGCCGTGTGTCAGGTCGGCGTCGAGCACGCCATCGCCGCGGCGGGGCGCACTCGACGAGCGCGGCGGTCCGCTGGTCAGGTCCGCCTCGAACGCATCGGCGATGGCCGCCAGGTCGACGCGTCGGAGCGGACGCCCGGCCGGGGCGAGGAGCCGCATGACGCGCCGCGCTTCGGGCGACCGGGCCGCGATCCGTGCCAGCACCAGGTCCTGGAATGAGGCGGTGAGCGACACGGCCGGCAACTCCCGCCTGGCGGCGAGCAGCTCCTCGGCGACGAGCGGGCGCCCTCCCGATCG
>DATAFZ010000089.1:0-16750 GCA_036257225.1 Candidatus Limnocylindrales bacterium
ATGCGCGCGAGCGCTTCATCACCGACTACGTGTGGCCGCACCTCCAGGCGAACGCGCTGTACCAGGGCGCCTATCCGCTGGCCACCGCACTCGCCCGGCCATTGATCGCGCAGCTCCTGGTCGAGGTCGCGCGACGCGAGATCGCCGACGCGGTCGCCCATGGCTGCACCGGCAAGGGCAACGACCAGGTGCGGTTCGACGTCGCGACGCATGCGCTGGATCCGGGGCTGGAGGTCGTCGCGCCGATGCGGGTCGGGATGGGGCTGACCCGCGACCAGGAGATCGACTACGCGATCGAGCGCGGCATCGAGATCCCCGTCACGAAGGAGTCCCCGTATTCGATCGACGTCAACCTGTGGGGTCGATCGTGCGAGACCGGCGTCCTCGAGGACCCGTGGATCACGCCACCAGCCGACGCGTACGAGTGGACGGTCGACCCGTCCGCGGCGCCGGACCCGGTCGAGATCGTGATCGATTTCGAGGGCGGCGTGCCCGTGGCGCTCGACGGGGAGCGGCTGGAGCCGATCGAGCTGGTCGAGCGGCTGCATACGCTCGGCGGGGAGCACGGTGTCGGGCGGATCGACCACGTGGAGGACCGGCTGGTCGGCATCAAGAGCCGCGAGATCTACGAGACGCCGGCGGCCACGATCCTGCACACGGCACATCGGGCGCTGGAGGGGCTGACCCTCACCCGTGACACGCTGCGCTTCAACCGGCTTGTCGCCGACGAACTCGCGCGGCTCATCTACGACGGACTGTGGTTCAGCGCCCTCTCCCGCGACCTGCGCGCCTACGTGGCCTCGTCGCAGCGCGTCGTCTCCGGCGAGGTGCGGATGCGGCTCGACCACGGGTCCGCGGTCGTCGCCGGACGCAAGTCGCCGTTGTCGCTGTACGACAAGAGCCTCGCCACGTACGACGAAGGCGACGCGTTCGACCACAAGAGCGCGGTCGGCTTCATCGAGATCTTCGGGCTGCCGCTGCGGGTCGAGGCCGCCAGGCACGGGGCGGTCGGGGCGCGGTACGGCGCGGCCTGGTCGTGGACCGACCCGCTGCTCGAGTCGCTGCCGACGACTGTCACCGATCCGGAGCCGGCCGCAGTCTGAGACCCCTCGCGCGCAGCGTCAGGAACACCGCCGGCATGCACTCCGGCAAACATTCGCCACCTGCATATGCGCGCGGTGCATGACGCTGGAGTGGTCCGGCACACATAGGATTCCCCCGTGACGACCACCGACCGTCTGCCGGCCACCGGCCAGGTCCGCGAGCTGGCGTTCCTCCACGAGATCGCCCAGCTCGCGACGCAAGCGCGCGACTGGGACGAGCTGATGCGTTCGATCGTCGACGGGACGACCGCGGCGATGGGCGTCGAGGTCTGCTCGTTCTACCTCGCCGACCACGAGAAGACTCGACTGACCCTGGCCGCCACGAACGGGCTCGACCGGTCACAGGTCGGGCGGGTCAGCCTCGCGTGGGGCGAGGGCATCACCGGCCGCGTCGCCGCCGCGCGCACGCCGATCGCGGTCGAGGATGTCACCCGGGACGAGCGCTTCGCGTGGGTCCGCGGTTTCGACATCGAAGGACTCGCGGGCATGCTGTCCGTGCCGCTCGTATGGCACGACGAGGTCGTCGGGGTCCTCAACGTCCAGACCCGTGACGTGCGTCGCTTCGAGCCGGACGAGATCGACTTGCTCCAGACGATCGGGGCGCTGCTGGCCGGCATCGTCGAGAAGGGCCGGCTGACCGCGGAGATCGAGGCCAGGCTCGCCCAGCTGACAGCGCTCGATACCGCGCGATCGGAGCTGCTCAGCGTGGTCACCCACGAGCTGCGGACGCCGCTGTCGATCGTGCGGGTCTACGTCGACTTGCTGGGCGAAGCGGCGACCGCCGACGAGGCCGCCGACTGGCGCGGGGCCGCCAACGACCAGCTGGCCCGCCTCGATCGGCTGGTCGACTCGATCCTCGCCTCGGTCCGTGGCGAAGGGCTGACCGGGCTGTCGCGGGCGCCGTTCGACGCAGTCCAGGCGGTGGATGACATCGTCGAGACCCTGCGGCTCCTGCTTCGACCGCATCCGATCCGCTGGGAGCGCCCGGCCGAGCCGCTGATCGCGATCGGCGATGAGACGCGCTTCCGGCAGGTGCTCGAACAGCTTCTCGAGAACGAGTCGAAGTACGCGGCGACGGCCGACGGCGTGAGCATCGGGATCTGGCGGCTCGGGGACGAGGTCCAGGTCTATGTGACGGACGATGGGCCGGGCGTGCCGGTGGAGGACTGGGAGAGCGTGTTCGAGCCCTTCGTGCGGGTCGAGGGTCGCGGCCGCTCGCGCGGCTCCGGCATCGGGCTGTTCGCGGCGAGGCGGCTGATGGCCGCGATGGGCGGCCGCGTGTTCCTCGAGTCGAACGGCTACGGCGGCTCGCGCTTCGTGGTGGGCCTGCCGGCCGGCTGACGGATACCGGATTGACAGCGGGCCGGCTGCCTCTACGCTGCGGTCATGCCTGACCCGTTCGATGGCGCCGGCAAGCCGTATCGCGGATCGTCCTACCGCGGCTGGATCCTGGTGCTGATCGTCTCCCTGGTCGTGATCGTGCTGCTCTGGCTCGCGTTCGGCGCTGCGCTGGACCTCGTCCCAGCAGGGACGCCCACCAGCTAGCTCGCGGTCGCGGCCTCGGAGCCGTCATCGAGCACGCGGAAGCGCTGCAGCACCTCGATCGCGTCGAGCAACTGGCGGCAGAAGGCGTCTCGTTCCGCCTCGCTCAGGCCCAGCCAGCGTAGCGCGAACTCCCGCTCACCTGGTTCGAACGCAGCCCAATCTTCGTCGGTCATCCCGCTCATCCTGTTCCCCTCAGCACATCCACCGGCCCGACCCGGCTGTTATGCGCTTGAAAGCCTACCGCAACCCCGGCGCGTGACAAGTAGCGGAACGGAGTCAATCCGTTGCGTGATGTCATTGGACATGACCCCCGAAACCGCCACAGAGGAGAGTCATGCTTGATCCACAGACCCGCCAGCAGCTCCAGACGAAGTTCCAGCAGATCAAGCCGCAGCTGAAGGGCCAGTTCAGCGGCCTGAGCGACCAGGACTGGGATGTCGGCCAGCGAGATCCGGATACGTTGATCGAGACGATCAGCCGTAAGACCGGTCAGGGCCGCGAGCAGGTCGAGCAGACCGTTCGCCAGCTGGTGAGCTCGACGAACTACTAAGGACTGCACGCGCCAAGGAAGGGGCCCGTCCCTCGGGACGGGCCCCTTCCTCGTGTCTCGGGGCTCCTCGCTCGGCTCACCGGCCCGGCCGGCTAGCACTCCCGCGGCTCGCTTGCCAGGCGGATCTCGGTCAGCAGGTCCTGGCCGGCGGCGTACAGCGGCGCCAGCACGTGGCGCCCGCCACGCAGCGCCGCCTCCGGCGCGACCCCGGTGAACCGATCCTCGCCGATCCGAGCGTGGAACCGGACCTCGCCCGTGCGCGGCAACGGGTAGGCAGCCGTCCGGACCAGCAACCCACGCGAATCCGCCACCACGGTCCGGAACCGCTGACCCTCCGCCCGCACCGCGGCGTGCTCACCGGCACCGATCGCGCCACCGCCGCTACTCAGGTACATGCTGACCGTCCCGTCGGCGATGGCCACGATCGTGGCGGTCGCGCCTCCGACCGACAGCTCCATCGCGGCGACTGCCGCGCCGCTCCACGGCTCATCGGCCGGTGTCCGGATCGACGATGGATCGAGCCCCAGCGCCATCGAGCGCAGGTCCGAGAACGTATCGGCCGACCGGCGCCGGCCGCCGATCCCCGCCAAGACCGCTCGGAGTCGATCCCGCCAGTCAGGCACTCAGGCCTCCCGTCAGGCCGGATTGGCGACGACCCTCGTCTCCTCTGCCCGGAGCCGGGCGTAGCCGGGCTTCACGACCTCGTTGATGAGCCGCAATCGCTCATCGAACGGCGCGAACGCCGACTTGAGCGCGTTGATCGTCAGCCACTCCATCTCGCCGAGGCCGATCCCGAACGCCTCGTCGAGCGCCTCGAACTCGCTCGATAGCGTGACGCCGCTCATCAGCCGATTGTCGGTATTGACGGTCACACGGAACCGGAGCCGGCGCAATAGGTCGATCGGGTGGTCGGCGATCGATGCGGCGGCCGCGGTATGGACGTTGGATGTGGGGCACATCTCGAGCGGAACGCGTCGGTCGCGCACGAACGCCGCCAGCCGACCGAGCTCGACCGACCCGTCGTTCCTGACCGTGATGTCGTCGACGATGCGCACGCCGTGCCCGAGCCGCTCGGCGCCGCACCATTGGAGTGCCTCCCAGATCGACGGCAGGCCGAACGACTCGCCGGCGTGGATCGTGATGTGGAAGTTCTCGCGACGGACGTACTCGAACGCGTCGAGATGGCGGGTCGGTCGATAGCCGGCCTCCGGCCCGGCGATATCGAAGCCCACGACCCCGGCGTCCCGCCAGCGGACGGCGCATTCGGCGACCTCGACCGAGCGGGCCGCCTGGCGCATGGCGGTCACCAGCATCTTCATCACGATCGGGTGGCCCGCCGCCTCGGCGTTCCGTGCTCCGATCGAGAAGCCCTCGAGGTTCGCGGCGACCACCTCGTCGAGCGTCAGTCCACGTTCCGTGGACAACTCCGGGGCGTAGCGGATCTCGGCGTAGGCGACCCCGTCGACGGCCAGGTCCTCGGCACACTCCGCCGCGACGCGGATGATCGCGTCGCGCTCCTGCATGACCCCGACCGTGTGCGCGAACGTCTCGAGGTAGAGCTCCAGCGACTTACGGTCGGCGCCGCGCCGGATGTGGGTCGCCAGCGCATCGGGATCGGTCGTCGGCAGACCGTCGTAGCCGTACTCGCCGGCGAGGTCGACGATGGTCGCCGGTCGAAGCCCACCATCGAGATGGTCATGGAGCATCGCCTTCGGCGCTTGGCGGATCGTCTCCGTGCGCAGCATGGTGGCGGGATGGTACAGGGCAGCGGCGCCCGTGGTCGGCCTCGACCATTGACGAGTGGTACGAACACAGGACAGGATTCGGGGATCGGCGGGGTGCGATCTGCAAAGGGGGAAACACACATGCACACCGAGTCCGCATGGCGTCGCCGCCCGCACCGTGGCCTGCTCCTGCTGCCGCTCATCGGCATCCTCTGGATCGGGCTCGCGGCAGCACCGGTCGGCGCGGCCGGGTCCGCTACCTACCGCGATTGCTCGAACATCGCGCTGGCCCCCGATGCCGACCTCCACCGCTGCGACCTGTCGGACGCGACGATCATCGGCCTCGACCTGCACGGCATCGACTTCTCCTGGTCGGACCTGTCGCGCATCAACGGTGGCTGCGATCCCGACCTGCCACGGACCAACCTGGCGGGTTCCCGCATCGCCCGCGCGATCCTGGTCGACGCGAAGCTGTGCGACGCGATCCTGACCGACGCCGACCTGCACGGCTCCGATCTCTCGGGCGTGGCGCTCGAGGACGCGTCGTTGAACCGGGCGAACCTGTCATCGGCGAGGCTCAACGGTGCGCACGCGGGGTTCGCACCCTTCGTTGATGGCAACCTGGCGAACGCCACCTGGCGAAACGGGTTCGCGACCGGGGCGAGCTTCGACGGCGCAGACCTTCACGGCATCGACTTCCGCGGCACCGATCTGCGGGCGACGCACTTCCGCGGCGCGGATCTTCGCTACGCTCGGCTCGGCGGCGTCGATTTCACGAACGCCGACCTGACCGGCGCCAACTGGCGAGGATCGACCGGTCTCCCCAGCGCGACGTTCGCGAACACGACCTGCCCTGACGGCACGAACAGCGACGCCAATGGGGGGACCTGCGTCGGGCATTGACGGTGCCGGCCGCGGACCGGCACCCCTAGCCCCGATCCAGCCGCTCCCGCGCGGCGCGGAGCGCTTCCGCGACCCGTGTCGGAGCAGTGCCGCCGATGACGTCGCAGGACGCCAGCGCGCCGTCCACCGACGCGGCCCCGCGCAGGATCTCGCCGATCGTCTCGTCAGCGGCGAGCGCCTGCGCGCCGGGGTCGCCGCTCGCGCCCAGGGCGAGGCCGATCATCGGGTCGGGCACCTGGTCGAGGCGCAGGCTGGCTTCCTCTGCCTGGGCCACCAGCGACCCGACGACGTGATGGGCGACACGGAACGGGATGCCGCGGCGGACCAGCGCGTCGGCGACCGCGGTGGCCGTGGTATAGCCCTCGTCCGCCGCTTCGCGCATGCGATCCCGGTCGACGACGAGCGTGTCCAGCAATCCTGATAGCACACCGAGCGACGCCTCGTAGACAGCCACGGCATCGAACAGCGGCGCCTTGTCCTCCTGCAGGTCACGCTGGTAGGCAAGGGGCAGGCCCTTGAGCAGCGTCAGCAGCCCAGCCTGGGCGCCGATGACGCGGGCAGCGCGACCGCGGACCAGCTCGGCCGGGTCGGGGTTCTTCTTGTTCGGCATGATCGACGAGCCGGTCGAGAAGGCGTCGCTCACCCGGATGAACCCGAAGCGCGGGTTCGACCACCACGTGATCTCCTCGGCCAGCCGGCTCAGGTGGACCATCCCGAGCGCGATGGCGCCGACGGTCTCGACCACGAAATCGCGGTCGCTCACGGCATCGAGCGAGTTGGCGGTCACCCCGTCGAAGCCCAGCTCGTCGGCAGTCGCCTCACGATCGAGCGGATAGCCGGCCCCGGCCAGCGGTCCGGCTCCCAACGGCGAGACGTTCGCCCGCCGCCGAGCATCGGCCAGCCGATCCCGATCGCGCTCGGCCATCTCGACGTACGCCAACAGGTGATGCGCGAACAGGACGGGCTGCGCCGGCTGGATGTGGGTCGAACCGGGCAGGATCGCCGTCCCATCGCGTTCCGCCAGCGCGACGAGCGAGCGCTCGAAGTCGACCAGCGCGGCGTCCAGTCGATCGATCGCGCGGCGCAGCCACAGGCGCAGGTCCGTCGCGACCTGGTCGTTACGCGACCGGCCCGTCTGAAGCTTGCCGGCCACCGACCCGATCCGGTCGGCCAGGGCCGACTCGAGGTTGAGGTGGACATCCTCGAGGTCGGGGTCCCACGCGAGCGACCCGTCGCGGACGGACGCCGCCAGGCCCTCAAGCCCGCCGACCAGCTCGTCGACCTCCTCGGCTGTCAGCAGCCCTGCGCGACCCAGCCCGCGCACGTGGGCGATCGACCCCACGATGTCGTCGGCTGCCAGCTCGCGGTCGAGGTCGATCGAGCGGGTGAAATCGGCCACCCGTCGATCGTTCTCCTCGCCGAACCGGCCGCCCCATAGTCGCATGCGCCGCTCCTTGGTGTGGCGTCATGCTAGCGGCATGACCGACCCGTCTCCGTGGTGGCGCGACGCCGTCGTGTACCAGCTCTACATCCGGAGCTTCACCGACGCGAGCGGCGACGGGATCGGCGACATCGACGGGATGCGCTCGCGGCTGGAGTACCTGCGCGACCTCGGCGTCGATGCCGTGTGGGTCAATCCTTGGTTCGTCTCGCCGATGGTCGATGGCGGCTACGACGTCGCCGACTACCGCGACATCGACCCGCTGTTCGGCACCATCGCGGACGCGCAGGCGTTCATCGACGAGGCGCATGCGCTCGGCCTCCGCGTGCTGCTGGACATCGTGCCGAACCACACCTCCGATCAGCATCCGTGGTTTCGGGCGGCGCTGGCCGCCGGACCGGGCGGCCGCGAACGGGACTTCTACGTCTTTCGCGACGGCCGTGGTCGCGCTGGCAGCCGCCCTCCGACCGACTGGCCGAGCGTATTCGGCGGCCCGGCCTGGACTCGGGTGATCGAGCCGGACGGACGGCCCGGCCAGTGGTACCTCCACCTGTTCGCGCCAGAGCAGCCCGACCTCGACTGGACGGAGCCCGAGGTACGCGCCGAGTTCGAGTCGATCCTGCGCTTCTGGTTCGACCGCGGCGCCGACGGCTTTCGCATCGATGTCGCCCACGGCCTGGTGAAGGATCCGGAGTTCCCCGATCTCGGTCGGCGCTCACCGAAGTCGGCGCTGAAGCCCGGCCCGTACTGGGATCAGGACGGCGTCCATGACATCTACCGGCGCTGGCGGGCCATCGCCGACGAGTACGGCGATCGCATGTTCGTGGCCGAGGTGTTCGTGTCGAGCGCCGAGCGACTGGCCCGCTACCTCCGTCCGGACGAGCTCCACACTGCCTTCGACTTCCGGTTCCTGCAGGCGGGCTGGGATGCGACCGCGCTGCGCAAGGCGATCGACGCGAGCCTCGGTGCGCTGGCGCCGGTCGGCGCGCCGGCGACCTGGGTCCTCTCGAACCACGACCAGACCCGGCACGTGACCCGGTTCGGCCGGGCCGGCGGCAGGAGCGTGGATCCGGTCAGCGGCGTCGGTGCTCGCACCGCCCCGATCCCGACCGATCTCGGGCTCGGCCGGCGCCGGGCCCGCGCGGCGCTGTTGCTGATGCTGGCGCTGCCCGGCTGCGCCTACCTGTACCAGGGCGAGGAGCTCGGGCTCGAAGAGGTCGAGGATCTCCCGGACGAGCTGCTCCAGGACCCGACCTGGCTGCGGACAGGGCACACGATCCGTGGCCGCGACGGCTGCCGCGTGCCGCTTCCGTGGTCCGGCACGGAACCGCCGTTCGGGTTCGGGCCGCCAGGGTCGAGGCCGTGGTTGCCACAGCCGTCGTCGTGGCGTGATCGGACTGTCGAACGGCAGACGGGCGCCCCGACCTCGTTCCTCGAGCTGTACCGCACCGCGTTGCGGCTGCGGCGTGAGCACCTCGGCTTCCGGGGTGCGGGGATGGCCTGGCTGCCGGCCCCCGATACGATGCTGCGGTTCGACCGACCGGGCGGTCTCGAGACCGTCGTCAATCTCGGCTCGACGTCGATCGAGCTGCCGACCGGTCGACCCATCCTGCTCGCGAGCGAGCCGCTCGCGGAGGAGACGCTGCTGCGGCCGGATACGGCGGTCTGGCTGGGCTAACCGGCGGGGCTCGCCGCAGGGCGCGCGGCCGCCACACCGTCCCGCGGGAACACGAACCAGCCCATGGCGGCGGCAAGGACGGCCAGGACCGTCCCCAGCCCGAACACGGCCGCGTGACCGACGCCGGCATACAGCAGCCCACCGACCAGGTTCGCCACGATCGCCCCGACGCCGAACGCGACGGTCTGGTACAGCGACTGACCGGTCCCCTGGAGCTCGGGGGGCAGCAACCGCGCGATCGTGAGGACGACGCAGACCAGCACCCACGCGAATGCGACACCGGTGATCGCTCGTGTCGCGATGATGAGCGCGGGCGAATCGAGGAGGATCCAGGACGAGGTTGCGGCGCCGTAGATCAGCGCGCTGCCGACGAACATCCCGCGCAGGCCGATCCGCCGAGCCACCAGGGCCGCCACGAGCATCGCGGGGATCTCCGTGAGTCCCGATACCCCGGCCGACAGCGCGACGTCGGACGGCGGGCTGCCGAGCTCTCCGAGCCGGAGCGGGAGATAGGTGAACCCGCTGATGATCGTGATGTTGATGAGCAACACAGCCGCAAGGACGCCCCGCAGGCGGGGAGCGACCCGTAACGCGACGCCCGACGACCCGAGGGATGGCCTCGTGCGTTGCGGCCCAGCTGCTGCCGGCGCCGTTCGGAGCAGGTCGGCGCGCTCGATGTCCGGCACACGGCCGGCGGCCACGGCCATCCCGATGGCCAGGGCGACCATCAGCGCGAAGGCGGCGCTGAACCCGGTCGCGTTGTACAGGAAGCCGGCCCCGATCGACGAGAGCGCGAACGATAGGCTGGTCAGCAGGCGGACCCGCGCGTAGCCCCGCCGATCGACGAGGTTCACGGTCAGCGCGTCGGCGAGCGGCTGCCAGGACGACTCGAAGACCCAATACGCCATGAACAACAGCGCCACGACGATCGGCGGCCACGCACCGAGCAGCCCACCCACCGCGGCGGCGCCACCGATCGCGCAGATCTGGAGCGTGCGCGCCCGACCGAGACGCACGTCCGCGATGTGGCCCCACGCCGGGACCGCGAGCGTGAAGCCGACAGCACCGACCGACGCGATGACGCCGATCTCCGCCGGCCCGAACCCGCGCGTCGCGAGGATGACCGGGATGAACGGATAGAAGACCCCGAGCGCCGCGCCCAGGGCCAGGACGACGAGGCGCAGCGCGATCACCGGCCGATGGTAGCGTCCTTGGAATAACGCAGTAGGCCAACACGGTCGGCGTGCCGATGGGCGACACTTCCCTCGATGACGTCGACACGCTCGGACCGACCGCCGGACGGGCCACCCGATCTCGCACTCGAGGCCTCGGGCCTCGGTCGACGGTTCGGGGATCGCTGGGCGGTGCGCGGGGTGGACCTTGCGGTCCGGCGCGGCGAAGTGCTCGGCCTGCTCGGTCCGAACGGGGCCGGCAAGACGACCACGGTCAGGTTGCTCACGGCACTCATCGAGCCCTCGGAGGGCACCGCGTCGATCGACGGGTTCGATGTCCGGGACGAGGCCGACGACGTCCGCGCCCGGGTCGGCATCCTGACCGAGACGCCTGGGCTGTACGACAAGCTGCCCGCCATCGCCAACCTCGACTTCTTCGGGCGCCTGTACGGCCTCGACGCTGCGCAACGCGCCGAGCGCATCGAGCGCTACCTGCGCCTGTTCGGGCTGTGGGATCGGCGCGACGACGTCGCCGGCACGTTCAGCAAGGGTATGAAGCAGAAGCTCGCGATCGCGCGGGCGCTCCTCCACGACCCGTCGGTCGTCTTCCTCGACGAGCCGACGGCCGCGCTCGACCCGGAGGCGGCGTTCATCGTCCGCGAGGCGATCGAGACGCTCCGGCGTGCGGGGCGGACGATCGTGCTGGCCACCCACAACCTCGACGAGGCAGACCGGCTCTGCGATCGCATCGCGTTCGTCCGCGGCGGCCTCGTGCGCGTCGATTCGCCGGCCGCGCTGCGTGGCGTGCTCGGCCTACGGGAGCTCATGGTCCGCCTCAGCGGCGTGGCGTCCGAAGCGCAGATCGAGGCCGTCCGGACGGTCGACGGGGTCAGCGCGACCCAGGTCACCGACGGGGTCTTGCGGATCGGCACCGACGACCCAGAGTCGATCGCACCCGCCGTCGTCCGTGCTCTCGTCGTGTCCGGCGCCGACGTCGTCGAGCTGCGCCCTGAGCGGGCGTCGCTCGAGCGGATCTACTTCGAGGTCATGGGCGTCACGCCGAGCACGGATGGGATCGAGGACGTGGTCTGATGCGACGGGCGATCGTGGCGACCATCCTGCAGCGGGAGTGGTACGAGACCGTCCGCAATCGGCTGCTGATGTCGACGATCCTGCTGCCGCCGATCCTGCTCACCGTCGCCCCGATCATCCTTGCCGGCGCCGTCGGCGAGCGAGCGCTGCCGCCGGAGCTCGAGCGCCAGATCCTTTCGCAGAAACCCGAGTGGGCGTCGTTCACGCCCGGCGAGCTCGCCGGCGCGTTCGCCGTCCAGCAGTTCCTGGTGTTCTTCCTGCTGATGCCGGCCTACATCCCACTGTCGATCGCTACGTTCTCGATCATCGGCGAGAAGCAGTCGCGCTCGCTCGAACCCGTCCTGGCAGCGCCGATCCGGACGTCGGAGCTGCTCGCCGGCAAGGCGATCGCAGCGCTCGTACCCGGCTTGCTGGCCGGCTGGGCGACGTACGCGATCTTCGTGTTGCTGGCGTCGGTCGTGTACGGACCCGCGTTGTTCGGGGTGGTCACGGACCTGTCGTGGCTGGCGGGCGTCTTCCTGCTGGGCCCGGCGGTCGGCCTTTCATCGGTCGTGGCCGGCGTGATCGTCAGCGCCCGGGTCAACGACCCGCGCGTCGCCCAGCAGGTCGGCGGCGTGGTCATCGTGCCGGTCATCGCGCTCGTCCTGGTCCAGGCGACCGGGACGCTGCTCGTGGGTCCGCTCGGCTATCTGCTCCTCTCCGTCGGGGTGTTGGCGATCTCGCTGGTCGGTCTGCGGGTCGGCGTTCGGCTGTTCGACCGGGAGGCGATCCTGACCCGCTGGCGCTGATGCAACGGTTCACGGGGCGCACCGGTTCTGGTCCTCGAAAGATCCCTCCGACTGGTCGGATAACTTGACATATCCAGGTAGGCCAAGCCCGTATGATGACCCGATGACGCAGCCCGCGACCCGATCCGACTGGCTCATCTTCCTGGCGCTCGGTTTCATGTGGGGCTCGTCCTACCTGTTCATCAAGCTGGCGGTCGACTCGTTCGGGACGTTCACGCTGGTCGCGCTGCGGCTGCTCATCGGCGCGGCCTTCCTGTGGGTCGTGCTGCGGGCGAGCCGGACACCCCTGCCGCGCGACCGGCGTGCCTACATGCACCTCGTGGTCATGAGCATCGTCAATATCACGATCCCGTTCGCGTTGATCACGTGGGCTGAGCAGTCGGTCGACAGTGCCCTGGCCGCGATCCTCAACTCGACCGTGCCGCTGATGGTGATCGTCATCGCACCCATGTTCCTGCCCGATGAGCCGATCCGCCTCAACGGCCTGCTCGGCCTCGCGATCGGATTCGCCGGTGTCGTCCTCATCGTGTCGCCCGGGCTGATGGGCGCGACGGCCACGGCGGCCGGCCAGCTGGCGCTCCTCGGCTCGTCGTTGGCGTATGCGATCGGCAACGTCTATGCGCGTAAGAACGTCCGCGGGCTGCCACCCATGATCCCTGCCGTGTTCCAGGTCACGTTCGCGCTGGTCACCGTGGGCCTGATCGCGCTCGTGTTGGAACGCCCCTGGGAGACGTCGAGACCCGACTTCGAGGCGTGGTTCTCGGTCATCTGGCTCGGCATCCTGGGCTCGGGGATGGCCTATCTCGCCTACTTCCGGCTGCTGTCGCGCTGGGGCGCCACGCGCACGTCGCTGGTCGCCTACCTGCTGCCGATCGTGGGCATCGTGCTCGGCTTCCTCGTGCTCCAGGAGCCGATCGACGTCACGCTCATCGCCGGCACGGCCCTGGTCATCGCTGGTGTCGCGCTCGTCAACGGCCGGTGGGGCCGACGCCGATTGTTCGCGCCCGCGGTCGAGGGCGCCTGATCCCGGTTCCCCGCGCGCGCCGAAGGCAGCTTCCTTGCCAAATGTGCACGTGGTGAGCGTTAGGCCGCTCCACAGCCTTGCCTAACCTCGGGCGGTGCATCGTCATGCATTCGTCGGCTGGTTCCGATCTGCGCGTAGAGCGCACGTTGCATAACCATCCACCGTGGCTGCAGGTCGGGACTTCGATGGTGTCCTGAGGTGCATGAGGCGAAGTCTTGGCAGGAAAGCCGGCTCGACGGCAGCGGCCGGCAGCCGGCACTACCCTCCCAGGGCTAGCAACAGCGCGCCACCCACGATCAGGCCCGAGGCGCCCACCCGGCGGACGGTGTCGCCACGGGAGATCGCCTCGCCCAACCGCACCGAACCCCAGGCCGCCGCGAACACCGATGCCGACTCGCGCAGGGGCGCCACCCCGGACAGCGGCGCGACGCTGAGCGCCCAGAGGACCAGCATGTAGGCGGCGAGCGTCAGCCAGCCGCCGATCGCGGCGGAACGCAGCCGCTCGCGACCTCCGGCGAGCAAGCCGCCGCCGGCAACGAAGCGGATCCACAGGACGAGGAGCACGGCGCCGGTCACCCACAGGATCGCGGCGTAGGTCAGTGGGTCGATGAGGCGGGTCCCGAGACGGTCGACGGCCGTATAGGTGGCGATGCTCACGCCGGTCGCGAACGCGAACACGACCGACGGATCGAGGCCATGGCCGCGCACCGCCTGCCACGGGCGCTGCAGCAGCAGGAACCCGACGAGCAGCAACGCGACACCGATGGAGCCGGCCACGCCGAGCCGTTCGCCGAGCAGGCCGACGCCGATCGCGACGGCCAGCAGCGGTGCCGTGCCGCGAGCGATGGGGTAGACGACCGACAGGTCGCCGCGCCGGTAGGCCGCCGATAGCAGGACGAAGTAGACGGCCTCGAGGACTCCCGACGCGAGCGCGAGGGCGATCCCCTCGGCGGGCAAGGCCGGCTGGCCGGCCAGCCACCAGGCGGCGATGCCGGCCGGCACGATGCCGACGGACGCCGCGAGCAAGCCGACGGTTGCCGCCCGGAGCGGGTCGCCGGCCGTCTTGAGCCGGACGTTCCACGCGACGTGCAGGCCCGCGCTGACCAGGACAAGGAGGATGACGAACGGGTCCACCCCCGGACGTTAGCGGCCCACGTCCCTCCGCTGCAGGCCCCATGCCCCGATGAGCAGACCGCCGATCGCAAGGATGCCCGCCACGACGATCCCGACGGCGTCGTACGTGCCGGCCATGGGCTGGCCGAGGTGCTTGTAGAGAGACAGGTCGAGGATCGCCTCCGGCAGATCGAGCGCGGTGCCGAGCGTGTCGAGCACGAACGTGGCGATCACCACCGTCGCGGCGACGGGAGCGGCGAGCGACGAGCGGACGAGACCGCCGGCCGCGAAACCGACCCCCGCGAACCCCGCCGCGGCGAGACCCAGGATCGCGGAGCCTGCGACGGGGGCGCTGATGTCACCGCCCTGGGGCGCGACGGCCGCGGTCACGAAGATGCCAAGAACGATCACGAACACGCCGATCGCGGCCATCACCGACAGGCCGCTGCGAAGCGCCCAGCGAGCTCGCGAGATCGGCGTCGAGAGCACCAGATCGAGACGTCGCTGGTTCTCATCGCTGGCCCACGCGGCGAGGAACGTCGCGCCGGCCAGACCGCCCATCAACGAAGCGAAGGCGAAGAACGCCAGCTGCAGGATGCCCGACGGTTCGCTCAGGTCCAGGTCGGGATAGATGATCCGGATGTAGTCGGTCAACCCCGGGGTCTGGTTCAGGACGTCGGTCAGCGCCGGCGCCGATGACGCGATCAATGCCGCGTACACGCCGACACCGACGCCCCAGCCGAGTGCGGCCGGGGCCAGGTCGGAGAGCAGTCGCGTGAACGGACCGCTCGTGCCGCGCGGCAGGCCAGGGATCCGGAGCCAGCGCAGCGGCGCCACGGCGCCGATGTCGCGCCGGTCGAAGGCGACGACGCCGGCCGCGAACAGGGCCACCACGACGCCGGCCAGGAGCCCGACCGACGGCCAGTCGGTGACCCCGGCGACTGGGCGGTGACCCGATGTCCACCCGTACCAGGAGATCGGCTGGAGCGTCTCGAGAGCCGGCGAGATGGTCGAGTACGAGTTGATGAGGTACATCCCGAACAGGGCGAGCAGGCCGACGGCGACAGCACGCGACCGACCGAGCATCGGCCCGGCAGCGAACGCGATCGCCCCGGCGGCAAGCATCAGCAGGGCGTAGAGCGCCACCTGGCCGAGCGCGGCATCGAGCGGGATCTCATCACCCGGCAGCGTGGCGAACACTTGACCCGCGATGTACAGCAGCAGGGCCGCGATGAGCATCGCGACGATCACGGCCGTCACGTGACCGGCGATCTTCTGGAGCGCGATCGACCTGCGGCTGTGCGGAGTGGAGACGAGCAGGTCCAGGCTGCCCTTCGCCGCCTCGCCGGCGAGCGTGCCGGATAGCGCGATGACCGACCACAGCCCAAGGAGCACGGGCAGGCTGTTACCGACCCGCCACGAGATGAATCCGCCGAGGGTCTCGATATTGATCGGCTCACCGAGAAGTCCGCGGAAGACCGCCGGCAGGGCGGTCATCGATCTCACCAACAGCTGGCGCTTCTCGAGCGTCTCGAACTCCGCCGCGATCGGCGCGGCCGTCGCGAGCATGAAGAGACCACCCATGAAGCCGACGATCAGCGCGGCGCGGCGGCTGTCGCGCAGCGACTTGGCGTAGACGGAGGCCAGCCCGATGACCCGCGACCACGGCCGCGGGCGGGCGAGGACGGCGGCGCTACTGGCCATCGGGCCTGACGCCTGCCGACAGGGCGCTCTCATGGGCCCCGTACTGGGCGAGGAACACGTCTTCGAGGTTCGGCTCGCGGCTGACCACGTCGATCAGGCCGTGCGGGGCCGCTGCAGCGATGACCTGGCCGATCGTGCCGCTCACCCGCATCCGGACCACATCGCCATCGACGTCCACGTCGCTGACGTTGTCGAGCGAGGAGAACACCACGGCCGAGACAGGCTGGGAGAACGTGAGCTCGACGTGGTGGAAGGCCAGCTGCCGGATCGCCTCGATCCGGTCGACCTGGACGAGGCGCCCTTCCCGGATGATGGCCACGCGGTCACAGGTCCGGTCGACCTCATCGATGATGTGGGAGCTGAGGAACACCGTCCGCCCTTCGGCCTTGGCCTCCCGGGCGATCTCGAAGAAGATCTGCTGGATGAGTGGATCGAGGCCGGCGGTCGGCTCGTCGAGGATCAGCAGGTCGGGCTTGTGCTGGAGCGCGACGACCAGCCCGACCTTCTGCTTGTTGCCCTTCGAGTATTCCTTGAACCGGCGACTCGGATCGAGGTCGAGGCGCTCGACCAGCTCGGCGACGTAGGCAGGATCGACCCCGCCCCGGAGGTTGGCGAAGTAGGTGATGGTGTCGGCGCCGGTGAGACGGTCGTAGAGGTCGAACTCGCCGGGGAGATAGCCCACCCGACGATGGATGGCGACCGGTCCGCTGGTCGTCTCGATACCGAAGACCTCGGCGCGCCCCGCGGTGGGCCGGATGAGGTCGAGCAGGACGCGCATGGTCGTCGTCTTGCCGGCGCCGTTCGGGCCGAGGAAGCCGAAGATCTCGCCGGCGTGGACGTCGAACGACAGGTCCTCGACGGCCACCCGGTCCTTGAAGGCCTTGCGGATGCCGCGTACCGACAGGAGCGGAGC
>DATAFZ010000123.1:0-9153 GCA_036257225.1 Candidatus Limnocylindrales bacterium
TCAGCGTCAGCTCGGCCGGCTCGATGACGCCGCTGACCTGGACCTCACCTGCTGCCAGGGTCGCGATCCGGGAGACGGCCGTGTCGCCGATCCGGGTCGCGTCCCGGTAGCCGCTCAAGCCACGGACCAGCAACCACAAGCCCACGGCGACGCCCGCGGCAGCCAGGAACGCGATCTGGGGGATCCATTCGAGCGACATCGCGCGCATGGTACGGGCCGCATGCGCCCGCGCACCACTCGTGTGCGCTGGTGCGACCGGCAGACGACGACCCTGTGCTAGCCTCGGCCGCGGCCGAGGGACCCGGCCCCAAGGGAGGACCTGATGCGCCTGAGCGAGTGGTCGAAACGCGCGCCGGACAAGGGCTCGATGACGCCCAAGGTGCTGGCGACCGTGGCGCCGATCCTCACCGCATTGGGCGCCGCCAAGGATCCTTCCTGCTGGGTCGCGTGGGGCGACGACCCGGCAGCACGATACGTCATCCTCGTAGCCACGCCGGCTGGGCTCCTCCAGGTCCATGTGCGGGTCATGGTCCCGCAGGAGGGACCGCGCTCTGCGGGGAAGCTCATCCGCTGGAGCCGCGTGCAGACCGGGGAGCTGTCGATCGAGGTCGTCGGTGGTCACCGGCTGGTCGGCTTCCAACTCGACAACATCATCCTGCGCGGCACTGACGAGGAGGGCGACGCCGTGTCGGCGTTCGCGCTCGAGGTCTACGCGGCGATGGACCGCCGACCGTGACCGAGCGGAGCCGCGAGGCGGCGAGGCCGATCCACCCGCTGCGCCGGACGATCCGGTTCTACCTGTCGCGGCTGCTCGTGGCGGTGATCACGCGGGGGTGGCTTCGCATGGAACTCGAGGGGCGCGAGCGATTGCCGGACGGGCCGGCGATCTACGCGTTCAACCACCTGTCATGGTCGGATCCGTTCGTGCTGATGGCGACGATGCCCCTGCGACCCAGGCTGCATTTCTTCGGTCCGCGGGAAGAGGACATGCGGGCAGGCGGTCGCAACCGGTTGATGTTGTGGACCGGCAGCGCGATCCCGTACAAGCCCGGCAAGAACGATCTGCTCGAGGCGACACGCAGGGTCGGTGCGGTGATCGCCGCCGGCGGCGTCGTGGCGATCGCGGGGGAGGGGCGGATCGGCGCGATCGAGGGTCGCCTGCTACCGCTCAACGACGGGCCAGCCTATTTCGCGCTCCGCTCGCGGGTCCCGCTCGTGCCGATCGCGATAATAGGCAGCAGCTGGCTTCGATTCGGGGCTCGCGTGCGCGTGCGCATCGGCGAGCCGATCGTGGGTGAGGGCCGCCCGGATCGTGCCGCGGTGGCAGCGATGACGGCGACGCTGACCGCGCGCCTCCAAGGCATGCTCGACGGGGCGCAGGAGCCGGATCGGTCCGGCCGACTCGCCGCCTGGATGACGGACCGCTTCAACGAGTGGCCGGAGGGGTCACGGGAAGCGGCGCTCGCGGCCCAGGGCACCGAGGAGACGATGCCGCCGGCCCAGGCCGTCTGAGCGGCGCCACGACCGGGCGCTCTGGCATACTCGGGGCACCGACCCAGCACAGGAGCGAACGTGGCAGCGACCGGCCTCTCCGCCGATCCCAAGGAGTATCGGAAGCGGCTCGCCGACCAGTCCGATCAACAGATCGACGCCTGGGCGGCCGAGCTCATGCGCGATGTCGCGAAGCGGCGCGGCGTGATCCGCGTCCTGACCGACTTCCGAAAGGCGGCCAGGTTGAGTGAAGACGATATCGAACGGGTGTTCGCTTCCGGCGATGGACCGATGGCGGTCGTCGGGCGCGACGCGAGGGGTCGACAGATGATCCCGGCGATCGCGCTGTACGCGCTTGTACCTGGCATCAGGGCCGTCGCCCCGGACGGCCGAAAGCGGCTCATCGACTACTTGGTCGAGAACTTCCACGAGCTCGTGTACGTCTGACCGCGGCCCGGATCCGAGGGGGCTGGTCCAGCTCGTCCATCCGTTCCCATCGATCCTGGACGGCGTCGTGGTCGGCGCCGTGGCGCTGGTCGCCGGTGGCGGCGTGATCGTCGCCGCACAGCTTGCGGCCGCGATGATGTTCCTGCAGTTCGCGATCGGCGCCGTCAACGACATCGTCGACGCGCCGGCCGATTCGGGTCGGGTTCCCCCCAAGCCGATCCCTGCCGGACTCGTGACGATGGGCGAAGCTCGCGGCATCGCCGCGCTGTCTGCCGCCATGGGTCTCGCGATCCCGCCGCAGGTCGGGCTGGTCACCCTTGTCCTGGGCCTGCTCGTGCTGGCGGTCGGCGCCGCCTACGACTTGTTCGCCAAGGGCACACCATGGTCGTGGCTGCCGTTCGCGGTCGGGATCCCGATCCTGCCGGTCTATGGCTGGCTCGGAGCCACGGGCTCGCTGCCGCCGTCGTTCGCCATCCTGATCCCGATGGCGATGCTCGCCGGCGCCGCACTGGCAGTCGCCAACGCCCGGGCGGACCTGGCTGCGGATCTCGCGAGCGGCACCCAGTCCGTGGCGACGCGCCTCGGAGCCGAGCGGTCATGGTGGGCGGGCACCGCCCTGATGTCTGCTGCTGTCGGGCTGGGCCTCGTCGGGCTCGTTGGTGCCCGAGGGGACACGGCAAGTTGGGTCGTCGTGATGGCCGGGGTCGGGCTGCTCGCGGTCGGGCTGGCTCTCGGACTGGGTGAGCGGGAGTCGCGGCGCCGGGCCTGGGAAGTCCAGGCGGTCGGCGCCGCGATCGCGGCGATCGGCTGGGTGTGGGGGATGACCCCCGGAGCATAGGACCCGATCAGTCGAAGCTGTCGCTCGAGCGGACGAGCGCGATCGCGTTCTCGAGCCGGATCTTCGAGATCGTCAGGTACTTCGCGAGATTGTCGCGGTCGACATCGGCGATCGAGCGGACGGTGTCGGGCGCGCGGAGGACGCCGACCAGCTCATCCAATGCCTCGGCGAGTGACGCCTTGGCATTGACGAGCGAATCTTCGGTGATGGCTCGGGGCGGAGCGGGTTCCGGCTCGAGCTCGACGAGGAGCTCCTCCTCGACGACGTCACCGTTGACCTCGATCGCGATGGCTACGGGCTCGTTGCCATCCAGCGCGTCGTCGGCGCGAGGCTGGCGGGCTCGTCGACCCTCGATCCTGTCACGGAGCTTGATGAGGGTCAGCTCCCCGCGTGCGACCTGATCGGCGAGGCGGCGCCGCCGCTTGGGGTCCTGCACCTTCATCAGCTCGTAGGCGTGAGACAGCGTGTCTTTGCGCACGGACACCAGCGCGCGGACCTCCTCGGGAGCATCAGCGAGGCGCAGCCTGTTCTCGACGTAGCCTTTGTCCTTGCCGAGCTTGTCGGCGAGCTTGCGGATGCTGTAGCCGTGGTCGGTCACCATCCGGTCGTACATCGCTGCTTCGTCGAGCGGAGAGATGTCCTCCCGTTGGAGGTTCTCGATGATCGAGATCTCGAGCGCGGTGTCGTCGTCGATCTCCTCGATCAGGGCCGGGATCGAGTCGAGGCCGGCCTGGCGCGAGGCGCGCCAGCGTCGCTCACCCGCGATCAGTTGATAGGTGTTCGGACCGACGGGACGGACGAGGATGGGCTGCAGGACACCATGCTCGCGAATCGATGCTGCCAGCTCGTCAAGCGTCTCCTGGTTGAACACGAGTCGCGGCTGCTCGGGGTTCGGCGCGATGTGATCGAGGGGAACGATACGGACGCCGACGCTCCGCGTCGGGCTGTCCGGCGACAGGAGACTGACGATCGCGGGGGAGAGCTCGCGCTCCTCGGAGAGTCGGCGAGCGGCCGCTGCTCGGAAATCAGGCCGTGCCAAGGTCCACCACCTCTCGTGCGAGCTCACGGTACGTCCGGGCAGCTTCGCTGCTGCCAGCGTACGTCGTGATCGGTCGCCCGACGAGCGGCGCCTCGCCGAGCTTCACGGTATTTCGGACGATGCTGCTGAAGACGTGATGGTCGCCGACCACGCGCAGCTCATCGAGCATGTCCCGGGCGAGATTCGTGCGACCGTCGTAGAAGGTCGGCAGCAGCCCAAGGATGCGCAAGTTCCGGTTGAGCTTCAACCGGATGGCGTTGATCACCTTGACGAGATTGGTGAGCCCCTTCATGGCGTAGTACTGGGTCTGGACCGGGATGATCACGCCGTTGGCGGCGACGAGGCCGTTGACGGTCAACAGACCGAGATTCGGCGGGCAGTCGATGAGGACGTAGTCGTAGCCCTTGATCTGACCGTCGAGCGCTTCGCGCAGGATCTGCTCGCGGCCGAGCGCGGTGAAGAGCTCACCTTCGGTCGACGCGAGATCGATGTGCGCAGGCGCGACATCGATGCCGGCGCTGTCGGTCGCCAGGATGACGTCGGCGAGTTTGGATCGACCATCCGCGAGGACGTCTGCCATCGATCGCTCGACGGTGTTCATGTTGACACCGAGTCCCGCCGTGAGGTTCGCCTGCGGGTCCATGTCGACGCAGAGGACCCGATAACCTTCTTCCGCGAGCGCCCCGGCCAGATTGATCGCTGTCGTCGTCTTGCCGACGCCGCCCTTCTGATTCGCGATCGCGATGACGTTCTTCACTGGGGCATCACCTCGGAATCGATCGCCCGGTAATGACGGGGATGGGCGGGACGTCCGGACATGCTACTCCAGCACTCGGTGTAACGGTTACCCGGTTATCCACACGCAACCGGAGTTGTTCACCATTTCCGTGGATAACTGGGACCGTATGATGACCGCTGTCCGTGCGCAAAGACGCGCTGTTTTCGCGGAGGTTAGACCCTTGTCGACGAACGAACAGCGATTAGCGCGACTTGAAGCGATGCGCGCGGAGGCTCGACTCGGTGGCGGCCAGGACCGCATCGATCAGCAGCACGAACGCGGCAAGCTCACCGCCCGCGAACGACTCGACCTCCTGCTGGACGCGGGATCGTTCGTGGAACTGGACGCCTTCGTCACGAATCGGAACCCCGAGGTGGAGACGGCATTCCTCGGTGACGGTGTCGTCACCGGTCACGGCACCATCGACGGCCGGCTCGTGTTCGTCTTCAGCCAGGACTTCACGGTCTTCGGCGGTTCGCTGTCCGAGGCCTATGCCGAAAAGATCTGCAAGGTGATGGATCTGGCCATGAAGGTCGGTGCGCCGATCATCGGCCTCAACGACTCGGGCGGCGCACGGATCCAGGAGGGCGTCGTGTCGCTCGGAGGCTACGCCGACATCTTCCTGCGCAACACGCTTGCGTCGGGCGTCGTGCCGCAGCTCTCGCTCGTGCTGGGACCCTGCGCCGGGGGAGCCGTCTATTCGCCAGCGATCACCGACTTCACGATCATGGTCGAAGGCACGAGCTACATGTTCGTGACCGGTCCCAACGTCGTGAAGGCCGTGACCCATGAGGACGTCGACGCCGAGCGGCTCGGCGGCGCGACGACCCATACGACCCGGAGCGGTGTCGCGCATCTTGCCGCCCAGGACGAGGCGGAGGCGCTCCGGTCGGCCCGCCGGCTCTTGGGCTACCTGCCTCAGAACAATCTCGGTGACGCACCCCGGGCTGACCCGTCGGACCCGGCGGACCGGCGCGCTGACGCACTCGACACCATCGTGCCCGACGACCCCTCCAAGCCGTATGACATGCACGACGTCATCGAAGGCATCGTCGACGATGCGACGTTCTTCGAGATCCAGCCGGGTTGGGCGCAGAACATCATCATCGGTTTCGCTCGCCTCGGCGGCCGGAGCGTGGGGGTCGTCGCACAACAGCCGGCAGTGCTGGCAGGAGCGCTCGATATCGACGCCTCCACCAAGGCGGCGCGCTTCGTCCGAACATGCGACTGTTTCAATGTCCCGCTCCTGACCCTGGTCGACGTGCCCGGTTTCCTGCCGGGAGTTGGCCAGGAGCACGGCGGGATCATCCGGCACGGAGCCAAGTTGCTCTTCGCATACTGCGAGGCGACGGTCCCGAAACTGACGGTCATCACGCGCAAGGCGTACGGCGGTGCCTACGACGTCATGTCGAGCAAACATGTCCGGGGCGACATCAACCTGGCGTGGCCCACCGCCGAGATCGCAGTCATGGGCGCCGAGGGTGCCGTCAACATCCTCAACCGCGACGAGATCGCGGCGGCGGCCGAACCTTCCGCGGAGCGCGCCCGGCTCGTCGCCGACTACGAAGAGCGGTTCGCGAACCCCTACGTGGCTGCGGCCCGGGGCTATGTCGACGATGTCATCCGGCCGTCCGAAACCAGGCCGCGCCTGATCGCCGCGCTCGAGATGCTGGCCGACAAGCGAGACACGAACCCACCGAAGAAGCACGGCAACATCCCGCTGTGACGAGCGTCGCCCGGCCGGGACCAGCCGCGTCTTTGCGCAACGACGATCGCGCTCGACCCTTCGCACGCGTGCTCATCGCGAACCGCGGCGAGATCGCGCTGCGCATCATCCGGACGTGCCGTGATCTCGGGATCGAGACCATTGCGGTGTACTCGGACGCGGACGCGGATGCGGCGCATGTAGCGGCGGCCGACGCGGCGGTCCGCATCGGACCGGCGCCGGCGGGGGAGAGCTACCTGCGTGGCGACAGGATCATCGAGGCGGCGCTGGCCACTGGTGCCGAGGCGATCCACCCGGGATACGGTTTCCTGTCCGAGCGGGCAGCGTTCGCTCGGGCCGTAACGGAGGCGGGCATCGCATTCGTCGGTCCGCGGCCGGCGGCCATCGAGGCGCTGGGCGACAAGCTCGCCGCGCGGCGGACGGCGCTCGCAGCCGACGTCCCCGTCGTGCCTGGCACCTTCGACGCCGCGCGGACGGACCGGGCGAATGACGTCGACGCCATCGTCACGGCCGCTGAGCGGGTCGGGTATCCCCTCCTGGTCAAGGCCGCGGCCGGTGGCGGTGGCCGGGGGATGCGGCGCGTCGCGGCGCCTGAGGGATTACCGGCCGCCCTCGTGGCTGGCGCCGCCGAGGCCCTGGCGGCGTTCGGGGATGGCGCCGTCTATCTCGAGCATGAGATCCGACCGGCCCGCCACATCGAGGTGCAGCTGCTCGGCGATGACCGCGGCAATGTCGTCGCCCTTGGTGAGCGAGACTGCTCGATCCAACGCCGTCACCAGAAGCTCGTCGAGGAGACGCCAGCGCCCGGGCTGACCGGCGAGGAGCGGACCGAGCTGCATGCGATGGCCGTCCGCGCGGCGATGGCGGCCGGCCTCCACAACGCAGCGACCGCCGAGTTCCTCTTCGACTCGGACCGTCGCTTCTGGTTCCTCGAGGTCAATGCCCGACTGCAGGTCGAGCACGGCGTGACCGAGCTGGTGACCGACCTCGACCTCGTTGCCGAGCAGCTTTACATCGCGGCCGGCGAGTCGCTCTCAGACGCTGTTCACGCCGCTGCCTCGGCGGTCGCCGAGCCCGGCCGGCACGCCATCGAGATCCGGCTGGCGGCGGAGGACCCCGCCCGCGACTTCGCACCGGTCCCCGGGCGGGTCGGTCGATGGTCGATGCCGTCCGGTCCCGGTGTCCGCGTCGACACCGCCATCCGGCCGGGCGATCGCGTCCCGCCCGACTATGACCCGATGATCGCCAAGGTCATGACCGTGGGCCGCGACCGGCGGATCGCGCTTCGGCGGATGCGCCGAGCCCTCGCCGAGGTGGTCGTCAGCGGGATCCAGACGACGCTGCCCTTCGACCGCGCCCTGCTTGACGATCCGGCATTCGCCCAGGTCGACGGGTCGACCCTGTCGACGGACTGGGTCGCGGAGCGCTGGGACGGTCCGGCTGCCCGCGGACGCGTGGCCGACACGGCGGCAGTCGCCGCTGCCACGGCTGCGGCCGAGACAGGCTCGACGTCGTCTTTGCGCAAAGACACGCCTGAGGAGCGCCCGAGCGGATGGCGAACGACCGGTCGGGCTGCGGCCATGGATCAGTGGCCGCGGTGAATGGCGCCCGCCATGGGCGCCCGGTGCGGGTCACGCCGGCCGGGAGTGGCAGTGGACCCGAGGTGATGGCACATGTCGTCGTCCCGGGGCAGGCCATGGAGCCCGGGCGTCACATCGTCATCGGCGAGATCGGCGCCCCGGATGTCGATGGCCGCCGACACGTCGAGGTCGTCGTCGATGGCTGGCGTTTCGAGTGGATGGTCGAGGACGAGGAGTTGGCGGCACTTCGCGAGCGGGCATCGCGTGATCGGGGCGGCGTCGCCGGGGCTGGTGGACCGCTTGAGATCCGTGCCATCATCCCGGGCAGGGTCGCGTCGGTCGCTGTCACACCGGGCGACCGGGTCGAGCTCGGCCAGACCCTGCTTGCCGTGGAGGCGATGAAGATGCAGAACGAGCTGCGCGCCCCACGCTCCGGCACGATCGCTCGGGTCCCGGCGACGGCGGGTTCGACCGTCGAGCTCGGCGACGTGCTGGTCGTCATCGAGTGAGCACATGACCGACGCGAGGCGGCAGCGGCGCCCGATCGGGGAGGGGGTCGATGCGGCGCGCGAGCGGTGGCGCGCGACGCTTCGGGCAAAGGCGCTCGCCGGGGCTCCCGAGCGGCGTGACCGGTTCGAGACCTCTTCCGGGATCGAGGTCCACGACCTGTATACCGGGGCCGATATCGCCGAGCTCGACGAGGACCGGGACCTCGGTCGACCAGGGGAGTTCCCGTTCACCCGTGGCGTCCAGCCGACGATGTACCGCAGCCGGTTCTGGACGATGCGCCAGTACGCGGGGTTCGCGACCGCCGAGGAGACCAACCGGCGGTTCCGCTACCTGCTCGACCACGGCCAGACCGGCCTGTCGGTCGCGTTCGACCTGCCGACCCAGATGGGCTACGACTCCGACGCACCGGCCGCGGACGGGGAGGTCGGCCGGGTCGGCGTGCCGATCAGCAGTCTGGCCGACATGGCGGTGCTGGTCGATGGCCTGCCCCTGGGCGACGTCAGCACGTCGATGACTATCAACGCGACCGCGCCGATCCTGCTCGCGCTCTATGTCGCGGCGGCGGAGGCAGGCGGCGTCGAGCGAGCGCGGATCAGCGGCACGACGCAGAACGACATCCTCAAGGAATACATCGCGCGCGGCACGTACATCTATCCGCCCGAGCCTTCGCTGCGCCTGGTCACGGAGCTGTTCCGCTTCGTCGCCGATCAGCAGATGAGCGTCAACCCGATCTCGATCTCGGGC
>DATAFZ010000147.1:0-14882 GCA_036257225.1 Candidatus Limnocylindrales bacterium
CCGAGCAGGTGGCTGGCCACCACGACCGCGATCCCGAACTCGGTGCCGGTTCGCTTGACCAGCGCCAGCATCTCGTCGCGCCCGGCCGGGTCGAGCCCGTTGGTCGGCTCATCGAGCAGCAGCAGCCGCGGATCGTGGACCAGCGCCTGGGCAAGCTTCACCCGTTGTTTCATGCCGGTCGAGTACCCGCCGATCGGTCGATAGCGCTCCTCGTAGAGCCCCACGTGGCGGAGGACCTCCGCCGCCCGCTCGCGTGCGGCGGCGCGGGGGAGGCCGGACAGTCGCGCCATCTGGCCCACGAAGTCGGCCGCGGTCGCATCCGGTGGCAGGCAGTCGGACTCGGGCATGTAGCCGACGTACCGGCGCAGCATCGAGCCCTGGCGGCGAACGTCGTGGCCGAGGACGGTGGCCTCGCCAGAGGTCGGTGGAAGGAGGCCGAGGAGGATCCGCAGGAGCGTGCTCTTGCCGGCGCCGTTGGCCCCGACCAGCCCGATGATGCCGGGCTCCAGCTCGACCGTGAGGTCATCCAGCGCGGTGACCCCGCCCGGGTAATGCTTCGTCAGGGACCGCGTCTCGATCAGGGACATCGATCGCGAAGCCTAGCGGACGAGGCACGACCCAGGGGTCAGGCGGCGACCACCTGGTTGCGTCCCCCGCGCTTGGCCATCTGCAGGCCGACGTCGGCCACTTCCAGCAAGGCCTCCAGGGTGGCGACGGCCGGGCCGAGCGATGCGCAACCAGCGGACACGGTCGCGGGGAGCTGCTGGCCGTCGACGCCGATCACGCGGGCGCCCTCCAGCTCACGCCGGATCTCTTCGGCGACGCGGTGTGCCTCGTCGACCGTCGCGCCATCGAGGATGGCCACGAACTCCTCGCCGCCGAACCGGGCGACGATGTCGCTCGAGCGCAGACGCCGCGAGAGGATCGATCCGAAGGTGCGCAGGACCGCGTCACCCGTCACGTGGCCGTGCTGCTTGTTGAACGCCCCGAAGTGGTCGAGGTCGAACAGGATGATGGCCACGGGGTGCCGATCGTCGAGCGGCAGTCGTGCCCGGGCCGCGAAGAGGCGGGTCGTCGACACCTCGAGGTGACGGCGGTTCCACAGACCGGTCAGCGGGTCACGGATCGCGGCGTCGGCGACGCGCGCGTGGAGGTCGACGTTGGCGAGCGCGAGCGTCACCTGTGACGCGATGAGCGGCATCGCCTCGAGCTCGAGCGGCGTGAAGGTATGGGCGAGGTCACGCCGGCAGATCGAGATCGCTCCCACGACCGCGTCCTCATTGACCAGCGGCATCGCCGCCGACACGAGGACGTCCTCGACACGAGCGCCCTGGACCGTCGACGGGAACGAGCTTCGCGGCAATGCGGCGTCGGACAGGATCCGCCGCTCGACCATGGCCTGGCCGGCCGTGCCCTCCCCCGGTGGGATCCGGGCTCCGACATACCGCTCATCGCCGCCCTTGATCGCGACGATGCGATCCTCACCCGTGCCCGGGTCCCGCAGGACGAGCGAGACGATGTCGGCCTGCAGCGCATCGGCCACCGATTCGACGATCGCGGTGTGCGCGGTCGCGAGGTCCAGGCTGGCGGTGACCGACGACCCGAAGGCCGCCAACCGACCGAACAATGTGGCTCGCTCGCGCAACGCTTCACGCTCGCGCGCCAAAGCCAGCGCTGCCGAGACCCGATCGCCGACGAGTACCATCGTGTCGAGGTCGTCGTCGTCGAGCGGCGGTGCGTCCTGCCCGCTCTCGATGTTGAGGACGCCGATGATGGTGTCACCGGCCCCCAATGGGACGCTGACCTCGCTCCGCACATCGGGGCTCGCCGCCCTGTACTCCGGGTCCTGGAGGACGTCGCGGACCAGCTCGGCCTTGCCGGTGCGCATGACCCGACCGACGACGCCGATGGTGCCGTCGAAGCTCTCGATGACCTGTTCGTAGCCACGCTGGGCGGCGAGCCGCATCAGGTCGCCGTCGCGGGTGTACATCGACACGTAGCGGTAGCCGAACCGGTCGACCAGTAGATGCATCACGTGATCGAGCGCGTCCGACGTGGGACCGTCCGCCGCAAGGACCCGACCGACGGCCTCGACCGCCGCCATCTGGCGCCCCCGGCGGCGGTGCCCGGCGCTCGCCGTGCGAGCCCGCTCCACCGTACGCTCGAGGAGCACCACTGTGCGGCGCGTCAGGATGGCGAGGACCACGCCGGTCGCTCCCAGCGCGATCCCGCGCTGGATGAGGCCGGTGCGGACCGCAGGCGTCGCGAAGGCCGGCACGAAGTACAGGATCAGCGCCGCGCTGACGATCGCCCCTCCGACGATGACCACCTGACGACTACCAAGCGATGCGGCCATCACGAGGATGGGCAGCACCAGCGATGCCAGCGGTAGGGTCGCTGTGTTGCCTGTTCCGAAGCTCATCCACAGGACGGCCGCGAGCGCGAGCAGGAGACGCGCGGTATCGGCCGAGGTCGACCGTCGCACACGGCGGCTCAACCCCAGTCCGACCTGGATCCCGAGATACGCCAGGGATGGCGCGAGGACCAGGATGGTCGTGCTCTGCGCCGCCAATTCGATGACGAATGCGGCGAGCACGACGGCGACCGCCAACAACACATGCGGGTCGGCGGCCAGCCGCTTCAGGACGCGCTGCCAAGAGGCACGCGTCCGGTGCGATCGGATCACGGCCGGAGCGTGCTCCGCTCGGGGCGGGGCGTCGATAGGACGGGGGTCATGGTCGGACCCGGACCGGCGGCGATGCCGGCAGACGTTCGCGAGCGGGTCAGCGCCAGCGGATGGTGCCGGCCGCCGGATCCGCCGTCTCGAGGATGTCGGCCAGCTCCGATCCATCGTGCGGCTCGATGGCGAGGAGGACCGTCTCGTCGCCGGGCAGGTCGATGACGACGATCCGCGTGGTCCGGTCGGGTTCGAGCTGGAATGTGCTGCTCTCAGTCGCGAACAGTCGGACTCGTTCGCGGTCGGACGGTGCGAGATCGGTCGAGACGCCACGGCGTCCGTCGATCCGGACCGCAGCCGGCTCGGTCGCCGTGACACCGTCGGTCGAGATCAGCGCTTCGATGAAGTCGCGAGGCCGCGAGCTCGGCTCGTTGGTCTCCCCATCTGGATAGACCTCGCGGATCCGGCTGGCGAAGGTGAGCGTGCCCTCCTGGCGGGTGAGCGCCACGATGTCCTCGCCGTGGGCGGCGTTCGACCAGCCCTCCCCGAGCTCGATGTCGAACGCCGGCTGGAAGCGCGACGGCGCGTAACGGCCGGCCCCGAGTCCGCACGGGATGTCGAAGAAGATCTCGCACAGGTCAGCGACCTCACCCGGCGGTAGCGCGGTCGGGGCAGCGCTGGGAGTAGGGGTCGGCGGCTCGGTCGGCGAGGGCGTCGGGGTCGGGCTCGGTGTCGGTTCCGGTGTCGGCGTCACGACGATGGCCTGGCTCGGCTCGGCCGACGGGGTCAGCCGCTCGCCGGCGCCAGGCAGGGCGGCCACGATCATGGCTCCACCGGCGATCCCGAGGAGCGCCAGCAACGCGACAGCGACCCCAGACGGGGCGGCGGCCCGACCGGCACGGCCCGAGCGGGGCTTGGTCGCCGCGCGCGGTCGCGCACGCGCACGCTGCGCGGCGGGATCGCGACCCGCCCGCGAGGTGGGGCCGGCTGCCGCTCGCGGCGTGGCGACGACCTTTGTCGGACTGGCGTCATCGATCGCCTGGACGACCGACTCGAGGGCCGCGGCGATCGCGTTGCCGTTGGCGTAGCGGTCGCCCGGCTCCGGCGCGAGCGCCCGCCGCACGACTGCGTCGAGATCGCTCGGAACCTCGGGACGGATCGCCTGCGGCGAGGGCGCCTCGGCGTCGACCCGAGCCATCGCGATCGCGTCGGTCGTCTCGCCACCGAATGCGCGGGTGCCGGTCAATGCCTCGAAGAGGACGAGGCCCAGGCCGTAGATGTCGGAGGCCGGGGTCGTGGTCGCACCGCGTGCCTGCTCCGGGCTGAAGTAATGGACCGACCCCAGGGTCGTGCCCGGTTTGGCGGCCTCCGCATCGGCTGCCAGGCGCGCGATGCCGAAGTCAGTGACCATCGCCCGACCATCGGTGGCGAGCAGGATGTTCCCGGGCTTCACGTCCCGATGGACGATGCCGCGGACATGGGCGACCCCGAGGGCGCGCGCGATATCGAGGCCGATCCGTGCCGCGACGTTCGGCGCGAGGCGGCCTCCGCGCTTCAGCCGGTGGGCAAGGTCCTCACCGTCGATGAGGTCCATGACGAGGTACGGCTGGTCCCGATCCGTTCCCGTGTCGAGGCAGGCGACGATGTTCGGGTGGCGCAGGACGGTAGCCGCCAGCGCCTCGCGTCGGAATCGGTTCGCGAGATCGGCATCCCGACTCGCCTCGGGGCGGAGCAGCTTGACAGCAACGAGTCGATCGAGTCGGAGGTCCGTCGCCTGGTGGATCGTCGCCATCCCGCCCCGGCCGATCTCCGGTCCGAGCCGGTAGCGGTCGCCGATGATCCGTCCATCGCGTGGTTTGGCCACGGCGGGACGATAGCCGAGACCGGCCGACCGGGTGCTCGCGGGACATCCCCGGTGCGCGCGACTCTCAGGCACGTTTTCGCGCCGAACAAGCGTCGAGCGTCGACTTGGGCGCCAAGTCGTGTCTCAGGAACACGATTCCGGGTCGAGGGCGCGCGCCTTGCCCATTTCGGGCTGAAAGCGCGACTGTGAGTCACGCGGGTCGACGGGGTGCTCGCGCCCGTATGCTGCCCGGCCTATGAGTCCTGCACCGCCCGCCCTGCCATGACCGCGATCATCGGGGGGCTCATCGCGGCGGCCTGCTTCTCGACGACCCTGCTGACGTCGGCCCGCGCGGCGCGGATGATCGGCGCGCTGCCGACGCTGGGCGGCGTGATGCTGGTCAGCGCCCTGGTGGCACTGCCGGTCGCCGCACTGACGATCGGCGGCAGCACGCTGACTCCCGACCTCCTGCCGTTCCTGGCGGTCGCAGGTATCGGCAATGTGGCCGGGCTCGGCTTCGAATACATCGGCTTCCGGTCCGGCAAGATCGGGATCGTCGGGGCGCTCGCGGCTGCGGAGGGGGCGATCGCGGCGATCCTGTCGCTGCTCGCCGGAGAAATCCTCGGGAGCACCCAGCTGATCGGCGTGGCGGTCGTTGCGTTGGGCGTCGTCTTCGTCGCGCTCGGTCCGGACCCGACAGCAGCGGCCGGACCGGCATCGACGCGACGGGCGGTCCTCTTCGGCGGGCTCGCCGGTCTCGCGTTCGGTGCGAGCCTCTACTCGACCGGGCGGATCGGCTCGGAACTGGCCATCGGCTGGGCGATCCTCCCGCCGCGGATCGTCGGGATGTTCTTCATCGTCCTGCCGCTGCTCGCGACGCAGCGCCTGCGGGTCACCAGGGCCGCGTGGCCGCTCGTCGCCGTGTCGGGCGCGGGCGAGGTCGGCGGGTTCCTGGCCGTCGCGTGGGGTGCGCGCGAGAGCATCGCCGTCACATCGGCATTGGCTGCGCAGTTCGCCACGGTCGCGGCGATCGTCGCGTGGCTGGCCCTCGGGGAGCGCCTGGGTCGGCTGCAGTGGGCGGGAGTCGGCGGCGTGGCGATCGGCGTCGTGCTACTCGCGATCGGCGCGACCTAGACGAGGACGGACCCCTCGACCGTCGGAGACGAGGGGTCCGGGCTGTTCGATGACAGCGGCACGATTACGGCTTGCCGGCACCATCGGGCGGGCCCGGGTCGGCGGGCTGGCCGGGATCGTCCGGCTGGCCTGCGCCTTCCGGCTTGCCGGCGCCGGCAGGCTTCCCGGCGTCGGCCGGGACGTGCTCGGCCGCGGTCGCCTGGCCGTGGTTGTCCTTGGCAGCCGCCGAGACGTCTGCGCCCCGGTTGGTATCGGGCGTGGGATCGTCCGCGGTGGCGACGGTCGAAACGTCGACCCCGTGGCTCGCGGCGTCGGGCAGGTCCGCTGCGAGGTCGAGACGTGTCTCGACGGACGTCGGCAGCTGCGCCGGTCGCGCCGGGATCGTGCGTCCCGAGTTCTCCGTAGCTGTCTGGATCCCGCTCGAGGCGGCATCCGGGAGCGCCGAGAACGCGAGCGCCGTCCCGGCGGAGATGGCCAGCGCGGCAAGGGCGATGGCGGGCGCGCGGAAGCGATTCATAGGCGGGTGTCCTCCTGACAAGGCTGGGGCCTCGATGGGAGGAACGATGCACACGCGATCGCGTTAGGGGAACGATGGTCCAGGCGCACCCTAGAATCGGTGGATGACCGACACCCGTGACGCCGTTCTACGCGCGCTCCGGCGGACCCGGCAGGTCCGCAGCTTCACGGATGAACCCGTCGCGGAGGCGGACATCCAGGCCATCCTCGAGGTCATGCGCTGGACCGGCAGCTCGCAGAACCTCCAACCATGGCGTTTCATCGTCATCCGTGACCCGCAGGTCCGGCGCCGCATCGCCGAGCTCTGCTACCACGCCCGTCACGTCCGGAACGCGCCGCTCGCGATCGCCATCGAGATGTCGAGGATCGCGGACGACGACTCCGAGGATTACGACGAGGGCCGTGTCGCGGAGCGGATCCTGATCGCGGCCGGCGCGATGGACCTCGGCGCCGGGATCGGCTGGGCGGAGGCCGACGACCAGCCTGCCGTGGGCGAGTTACTCGGCGTGGAGCCGCCGGCGTTCGTCCGCACGATCGTGTCGATCGGCCACCCGACCGAGGAGGCGCGACGACCGCGGACCGGGCCCGGGACCGGCCGACGACCACTCGAGGACTTCGTCCGAGATCGTTGACGGCACCGGATCCCAAGAGGGGGTTGGAGCGGGAGACGGGATTTGAACCCGCGACATGCAGCTTGGAAGGCTGCCGCTCTAGCCAGCTGAGCTACTCCCGCTGGGAGCCACCGTCGTGGTCGCTCTCCGAGCGTACCACGGACCCGGCCGACGTCCGGCCATGCGCGATGTCGACGAATGTCGTTGCCGAGTCGACCATTCCCGTCGCTCGTGAGCGGGCCTCGCAGAGCGTTCCATGGCACCAGAGCCCGATCCCAGATCATCCGAGGCTCCAAGCGACCAAAGGAATGCCAGAAGGATGTCCCGCTCCAGCTCCCGCACCGTCGTCGCCATCCTTGGCGTGGCGGTGCTCTTCTCGGCCATCGCTCTCGGAGCGACAGCCGTGTTCGGTCGGGCGGTCACGCCCGCGCCCGAGCCGACCGATCCGCCGATCGTCCAGCCCAGTGTCCCGCCGACGATGCCGCCCTCCGAGGCGCCTGCGAACCCGCCGAGGCAGGAGCCCAGCGATCCGCCGGCCGACGGCAAGACGACCGTCGACCTCGAGAACCTGACTGACCACGACGTTTCGGTCGAGATCGACGACCAGACCGGATCGATCGTCAAGACCGAGTCGGGCACGCCCGGTGACGGCATGTCGGTCCGCTGGTTCGACGTCAAGGTCGAGAACATCGACGCAGACACCCTCCGCGTCGTCTGGGTCGGCCTACCGGGTGACGAGGTCGCCAGGCTCGGCGTCTCACACGTTGACGGCAAGCTCCGCCTGCGGTTCGTCCAGGACGCCCCGCCGGCGAACTCCGACGCGACCGGCTACGACCGCATCCTCGAACTCAGCTTCGACGAGCCGATCCGCGCCGAGGACGTCCTGACCTCGGTCCAGGAGAGCCTGGACACCCAGGACTGACTCGTCCCTCCCCGCTTCCAACGCCCGGCACGGACCCCGTGTCGGGCGTTCCAGTGTCTCCGCCAGCTCAGCCCTTGCGCTCGAGGATCGGGCGGGCCACGTCGGGCTTGTCGACCACGAACGCGAACATCGCCCGGTCGCCCCACCGACCGAGGAATAGGTGGCCGTGGATGTTGACGCCGGCATCAGCCAGGGCTCGCGACAGGCGCGCCATGCCACCCGGCCGGTCGTCGACCTCGGTCACGAGCGACTCGCCCTCGATGTAGACGTAGCCCAGCTCGTCGAGCACGGCCTTGGTCGTGTCGTCGTCGGCCGTGGTCATGATCACGTGACCCGAATCGCCGATGCTACCGCCACCTATGGCGCGCAGGTCGACGCCTCGGGACGCCAGGGCCTCGGCCAACGTGGCCATCGCACCGGGCTCGTTCTTCAGCTGGACCACGAACTGGTTGGCCATCTTGGTGACGGACCTCCTCAGGCGAGTGGGCCCGCGATTCTACCCGGCGCATTTGCTACGGTCCTGGCATGACCTTGAGTGCGCTGCCGCCCCTCGTCGCCGCCACGCTCGCGGATCCGAGCAAGGGCGATCGCATCACCATCGAGGCGGCCGGCATCCCGTGGTCGGCGCTCGTGTGGGGCGATCCATCGGCGCGGCCGCTGCTGCTGATCCACGGCGTGACCTCGTCCGCGGCCGTCTGGTGGCGGGTCGGCCCAGCCCTTGCCGTGACCGGTCGACACGTCGTCGCCGTCGACCAGGCCGGACACGGGCTGACCGGCCACTGGCAGGGCCACATCCGGTTCCGCGACAACGCCGCCGACATCGCTGCTTTCGCTCGGGAGGCGCAGCTCGCGACTGACGACCTGCAGGTCATCGGCCACAGCTGGGGCGCTGTGACGGCGGCCGCGCTCCCGGCGGTCGGGTTGCGACCCGCGACGCTCGTGCTGCTCGACCCGCCGGTGCTGCCGTTGGCTGTGATCTCCCGGGAGGCATCCGACCCCGCGCAACGGACGTACGACGATCTCGATTCGGCCATCGCGGCCGTCCGCGCCAGCGAGCCGTCCTGGTCCGATGGCGATGTCCACGCCAAGGCCGAGGCCCTCATCACGCTCGACGAGGCAGCTGCCCGGGCCGTCTTGCTTGAGAACGGCGACTGGGACGGTGGGCTGGCCGAGTTGCGCGATCGTGCCGCCGCGGGGATCGACACCTGGCTCGTCCGCGGAGAGCCGGCGTTCGGCGGCTATGTGGACGACGACGCGGCGGCCGCATTCGGGGATGTGATCGGCGCGGACCACGTCCTGATGATCCCTGGTGGATCGCACTCGCCACAACGGCTCCATCCGGCACAGACCGTGGCTGCTTTCCTGCGCGCCCTCGGCGACTGACGCGAACCCGCCCCTCAGCCGCCACGCCGGATCGTCACCGCGCGGCGGTAGGTGTCCAGGTACCTCGGCGCGGAACCGGTCGTCCAGTCGAAATCGACCGCCATCCCCCGATCGATCAGCCGATCCCAGACGGCGCCGCCGCGCTCACGCAGGGCGAACGCCGCGTCGCAGGCGGCGAGCAGGGCGTCCGCCGTCGGCCGTTCGAACACGAAGCCGGTCCCGGCACCCGGCTGTCGCCTGACATCGACCACCGTGTCCGCCAATCCGCCGGTCCGATGGACGATCGGTGGCGTGCCGTAGCGCAGCGCGATCATCTGCCCCTGGCCGCACGGCTCGAAGCGCGATGGCATCGCGAAGAAGTCGGCGCCGGCGTAGATCCGGCGCGCCATCTCGCGATCGAACCGCTCGATGAACGCCACCTTGCCGGGCGAGGCTTCCGCGAGCGCACGGAACGGGTCCGCGAGCGACGGGTGCCCGGCACCCTGGACGATGAGCCGCGCCCCCCGCTCCAGGAGCGTCGGTGCCGCTTCGGCGAGCAGGTCGAAGCCCTTCTGCGGATCGAGCCGGCCGATCATGCCGATGACCGGCCCCGTGTCGCGCGGGTCCATCGCATTGCGCGTCAGCAGGTCCGCGCGACAGGCCATCTTGCCGGCGAGATCGCCACGCGCGAACGGGGCGGCCAGCGCAGGATCGTTCGCCGGGTCCCAGAGCGCAGTGTCGAGGCCGTTGAGGATGCCGAGGAAGCGGTCGCCGCGGGACCGCAGCAGGGCGTCCAGGCCCATCCCGAAGGCCGGCGTGAGGACCTCCGTGGCATAGCCCGGCGAGACCGTGTTGACGATCTCGGCGGCCTCGATCCCGGCCGCCAGGAGATCGATCCCGTCGGCGTTCTGACCCGGTGCCGCGTCCCCCGGCTGCAGGCCGAGCTGGGGCAGGTCGGCGTTGGGTGTCCAGCCGTGGTACGCCAGGTTGTGCAGGGTCATGACCATGGCCGCCTGGCCGATGATCGGGTCGTCGCGGTACAGCCGTTCGCGGAAGACGGCCGCCGGACCTGTATGCCAGTCGTGCAGATGGAGGACGTCGAGCGGCCGGTCGTCTGCCCGTAGCGTCTCGAAGGCAGCCCTGGCGAACAGGCCGAACCGCCACGGGTTGTCGGCGTAGTCGCCGGCGGCGTCGCCGTAGAACTCGGCTCGATCGAACGCCGGCGGATGGTCGACCAGGCGCAGCCGGTAGCCGTCCGCGGCGACGTCGATGATCGTGACCTCGGTCGAACCCGTCCGCGCCCGCGGATCCGGCACCGCGATCGTCGTCTCGGCCAGTAACGTGTCGGGTCGCGGCTCGGGCATGCCCCGGTAGTGCGGCAGAAAGACGTCGACCGGCGCGTCCGCCGCCTCCTCCGGGACGCGCCCGATGGCACGCGCGAGGGCATCCACGACGTCGGCCAACCCGCCGGTCTTGGCCCATGGCTCGCATTCGGCGGCGAGGAAAGCGACACGAAGTCCCACGCCGGCATGGTAGTGGCGCACGCCGAGACGGACTGCCGTCACGCCAAGGGAATGCGTCCACTAAACCGGTTTCATCGCACGAGCGACCCGCTATCATGCCGGCCCATGGACCCAGTCTCCATCCCGTCGATCCCGGCGGCGTCGTTCCCGCTGCCGCCGCGGCTGGAGGGTCTCCGGCGCCTCGCCTACAACCTCCATTGGGCGTGGAGCCCCAAGACGCGGAACCTCTGGAGCCTCGTCGACCGGACGGCGTGGAACCGCTACCGCAACCCGGTCCCGGTCATCAGCGGACCGACCGAGTGGTCACGGCTGCTCGACGACGAGAAGTTCATGGCCGAGTACCGAGACGTCCTCGCAGACTTCGACCGCTACATGGCGGACGGCACCGGCCACTGGTTCCAGCAGCGATACGGCGACAAGCTCGACGGGCCCATCGCGTACTTCTGCGCCGAATATGGGGTCCACGAGTCGCTCGGCATCTATTCGGGCGGCCTCGGCGTCCTGGCCGGCGACCACATGAAGTCGGCAAGCGACATGGCGCTGCCGTTCATCGGCGTCGGGCTGCTGTACCGCAAGGGCTACTTCCGCCAATCGATCGATGCCGACGGACACCAGGAGCACGCCTACCCCGACTATGACCTGAGCCGCCTGCCGCTGGCCCGGGTCCAGGACTCCAGCGGTCTCCCGCTGACGGTCAACCTTGAGCTGCCGGGTCGCGATCTGGCCGTGGCCGTCTGGCTCGCCCAGGTCGGCCGGGTGCCGGTCCTGCTGCTCGATACGGACCTGTCCGACAACGCGGTGGAGGATCGCCCGATCACCCATATCCTGTACGTCCGCGGCCGCGAAATGCGACTCCACCAGGAGCTCGTCCTGGGGATCGGTGGCGTGCGCGCCCTGCGGGCACTCGGCCTCAAGCCCGCCGTGTGGCATCTCAACGAGGGCCACTCGGCGTTCCTGCTGGCCGAGCGCGCGCGCGAGCTGGTTGCCGCGGGGGAGTCGCTCGAGGTTGCCTGGACCCGCGTCAAGCGCAATTCGGTGTTCACGATCCATACGCCTGTCTCGGCCGGCAACGAGCGCTTCGAGGCGGACCTCGTGCGACGCGTGGCCGGACCACTGCTCGATGCCGGCAACGTCCCGGTCGAGAACGTGCTCGAGCTCGGACTCGGGACGGACGGTGACCGCGGCCAGTTCGACATGACCGCCCTCAGCCTGCGACTGACGAATGGCGCGAACGCGGTCAGCAAGCTCCATGCCTACACCGCGAACAGCACCTGGAGCAGCATCGTCGATAGCGAGATCCTGGCGGTGACCAACGGTGTCCACGGACCGACCTGGGTCGGCTCACCCGTGGTCGACCTGCTGTCGCGGCACCTCGACGCCGACCTGGACAAGCTCGATGCCGGCGCGCGCCAGGATCGGTTCTGGGAGCGCCTCGGGCGGATCCCCAGCGGCGAGCTGTGGGAGGCGCACCTCCGTCAGAAGCGTGAGCTCGAGCTGTTCGTCCACGGTCGATTGCGGAACCAGCTCGCACGCCACGGCGAGGCTCCATCCGTCCTCGCGGAAGTCGAGACGATCCTCGACCCGGAGGTGCTCACGATCGGGTTCGCGCGCCGCTTCGCGACCTACAAGCGCGCCGGCCTGCTATTCAGCGACATGGACCGATTGGCCAGCTTGCTGTGGGACACGGAGCGACCGGTCCAGGTCATCTTCGCCGGCAAGGCCCATCCGGCAGACCGGCCCGGGCAGAAGGTCATCCAGGACATCTTCCAGTACTCCCGCTCGCCGAAGCTCCGTGGTCGGGTCTTCATCCTCGAGGACTACGACATCCGCGTTGCGCGGTTCCTGGTCCAGGGCGTCGACGCGTGGCTCAACAACCCGCGCCGCCCGCTCGAGGCGTCCGGCACGTCCGGGATGAAGGCGGCCCAGAACGGTGTGCCGAACATCAGCGTGCTCGACGGCTGGTGGGACGAGGGCTACGAGAAGGACAACGGCTGGGCCATCGGCGGCCGCGAGACCGCGGGAGACGAGGCCGCCCAGGACTGGTCCGACGCGCAAGATCTCTACCGGGACCTCGAAGAGGAGCTCGTGCCGGCGTATTACGACCGGGACAAGGCGGGCATCCCGCTCCGCTGGGTCGAGACGATGCGGCGCGCGATGGCCTCCTCGCTGTGGCAGTTCTCGACGACCCGCATGCTCCAGGAGTACGCCGAGCTGCTGTACCTGCCGGCCGCGGGGGTCGAGGCCCAGGTGGCGGCACGAGAGCCGGTCGTGACCGAGGCCGGCTGACCGGTGCCGCCCAGCATCTCCCTGGCCCTGGCGCTCCATAACCACCAGCCTGTCGGGAACTTCGGATGGGTCTTCGCCCAGGTCTTCGAGCAGGCGTACGAGCCGATGATCGCGGCGCTGGAGCGTCACCCGGGTGTCCGGCTGTCGCTCCATTACACGGGACCGCTCCTGGAGTGGCTGGTCGCCGAGCGTGGCGATACCGTCCACCGCCTGCGCGACCTCGTCGAGCGCGACCAGGTCGAGATGCTCGGCGGCGGCTACCACGAGCCCGTCCTCGCGTCGCTCCCCGAACGTGATCGGATCGGCCAGCTGCGGCGGATGGCCGACGAGGTCGAGCAGCGGTTCGGCCGGCGACCCAGCGGGGCGTGGCTGGCCGAGCGCGTCTGGGAGCCCGACCTGCCGACGTCGCTCGTCTCCGCCGGCTACGGCTGGACGATCCTCGATGACGCGCACTTCCGGGCCGCCGCCATCCCGGAGGACGACCTGTGGGGGCCGTACACGACCGAGGACCAGGGGCACCTGCTGCGGGTGTTCGGCACCGAGCAGGGGCTCCGCTACCGGATCCCGTTCCGCGAGGTCGACGAGGTCATCGACTACCTGCGCGAGCACGCGACCGATGCGGGCGACCGCGTGGGCGTCATGGGCGATGACGGCGAGAAGTTCGGCTCGTGGCCGACGACGTGGGAGCACTGCTGGGGCGAGCGCCGCTGGGTCGAGCGGTTCTTCACGGCCATCGAGGACAACGCCGACTGGCTGACCACGACCACCCCTTCGGCGTGGCTCGCCGAGCACCCGCCGATCGGGCGCGTCTACATCCCGACCGGGTCATATGCGGAGATGGGCGAGTGGGCGCTGCCGGCGGACGAGAGCCTGGTCTTCTCCGAACTCCTCCACCGAGCGCAAACGGAGAAACGCCCGGAGGCTCGCTGGCTCCGGGGCGCGTTCTGGCGCAACTTCCAGATCAAATACCGCGAGATCAACGACCTCCACAAGCGGATGCTCCGCGTGTCGGCGGAGGTCAACGTGATGCCCGAGGGCGAGGATCGTGAGCGGGCGCTCGACCACCTCTATCGGGGCCAATCGAACGACTGCTACTGGCACGGGCTGTTCGGCGGCATCTACATCAGCCACATGCGGCTCGCGACGTACGAGCACCTCATCGCCGCCGAGGACCTCGCGGAGACGGCGGCGGGCACGCTCGTGACCGCGGAATGCCGCGACCTCGACATGGACGGTGTCGACGAGGTGCGCCTGTCCGATGCCGGCCAGGTCGTCACGATCGACCTCGACGGTGGGGGCGGCATCGGCGCCTGGGACATCCGCGCAGTCCGCCATGCGTTGGCGGCCGTCATGCGTCGCCGACCGGAGGCGTATCACGACACGCTTCGCAGCTTCGACGAGCGCTCGGCGGCCGGCGGGGCGGCCGGCGGCGCGGCCGGGGACGCGGCCGCGGAGGCCGAGGCCACGAGTGCCGAGGACGCCCCGACCTCGATCCACGACACGATCAAGGTCAAGGAGCCGGGGCTGGCGGCGCGACTGGTCTACGACGCGTACGAGCGACGGTCCGGGCTCATCCGCGTGCTGCCGAGCGATGCAACACCCGAGGACTGGTCGACCGCCCGCGCGAGCGAGCTCGGCGACGTGGTCGATGGCGCCTTCGAGGTCGCCGACGTCCGGCCGGGGCTGCTGGTCGCCCGCCGCCAGGCGTCGATCGCCGGTGCCGCCGTGACGGTCACGAAGACGATCACGCTGGGCGGGAACCGGCGGGCACCCACCCTGGCGGTCCAGGTCGACCTGGCCCATGGGGACGGGCCGCCGGTGGAGGCCAGGGTCGGCGTCGAGTGGGCGCTGACGATGCTCGGCGGCGGCGGCAACCCCGAGGCGTGGTGGGACGTTGGCGGGGTGCGGACAGGGCACGACCTCAGCGGCGCGGCCAGCGACGTGTCGTCGATCGCCCAAGGCAACGACTACATCGGCATCTCGGTGACGACGGCCACGAGCGCTGCCG
>DATAFZ010000167.1:0-5723 GCA_036257225.1 Candidatus Limnocylindrales bacterium
AGGACGGGATAGCCGACAAGGGCGATGAAGAGGACTGCCGTCGGGATCAGGAACAACGCCGCGTACGCATGGTTCTCGCGGCGGATCGACAGCCCGCTCAGTCGGTTGCCGCGCGCGGTCGTGGCCAGTGTCTCGGCACTCATCGAGCCACGGCCTCGCGTGGTTGGGTCGGGCTGGGACGTTGGCCGGTCGGGAGGCTGATCCGCTCCCCGTTCTCGGGATCGAAGAACAGCAGGTACGCCGGGGCGAAGGTCAGGCCGACCTCGTCGCCGACGCTCAACTCCTCCGGAGGGACACGTGCTCGAAGCGTCCGGTCCGCGACCGCGATCGTCGCGTACTCGTCGGGTGCGACGACTTCGGTCAGCGTCACCCGCCCGGTCACCGCTGACGGCGAGCGCTCACGGGTCACCCGGACGCCTTCCGGACGGATACCGAGGACGACCTTGGTCGGCGATGGCGGCGGGTCCTGATCAGGCAGGTCGACGCCGATGACGCCGGATTCGAATCGCGCCCGGCCGTCCACCGCCACGATCTCGCCGGGGATGAAGTTCATGGGCAGCCGTCCTACGAACGAGGCGACGAATCGGTTGGCTGGTCGCCGGTAGATGGCCGCTGGCGTATCGACCTGCTGGACCTCGCCCTGGGCCATGACGACGACCCGATCGCCCATCGCCTCGGCGTCGTCCTGGTCATGCGTCACGTAGATGAACGTCGCCCGCAACTGCTGGTGGAGGCGCTTGAGCTCCTCTCGCGTCGTGGCCCGCAGGTTCGCGTCGAGGTTGCTGATCGGCTCGTCAAGCAGGAACACCTTCGGTTTGCGAACGATCGCCCGACCCAGCGCCACGCGCTGGCGCTCGCCGCCGCTCAGCGCGCGGGGATGGCGGTCGAGGAGGCCGCCGATCCCGAGCATCTCCGCCACCTCGCCGACGCGGGTATAGCGATCGGGTTTGTTCATGCCGCGGAGCATCAAGGGGAAGCCGATGTTGTCGCGGGCGGTCATATGGGGGTAGAGCCCGTACGACTGGAAGACCATCGCGACGTCGCGCCGCTCAGGCGTGACGTTGGTGATGTCGACTCCGTCCATCAGGATCCGCCCGGTCGTGACCTCCTCGATGCCAGCCAGCAATTTGAGAACGGTGCTCTTGCCCGATCCGGATGGTCCGAGGACGCACGTGAAGAGGCCGTCCTCGAACGTCAGCGACGTCTCGCGCAGGGCCTCGGCCGTAGCGTTCCCATAGCGCTTGACCACCCGATCGAGACGGACCTCAGCCACGGCCGCCCCCGGCCGGCGCGGAGACGCGCTCGGGCGCAGACCGCATGCGGTCCCACTCCTCGCGGAGACTGTCGGATCCGATGTTCAGATCCGCGGCCAGGAAGTCGACCTCGACCTCGGTCAACGGCCGGTCCCCTGCCCGCGCGACGATCCGCTGGAGGTACGAGCGCCGGAGCCGGGCCAGGTCGACCTCGCCGATGCCCATCGCATCGATGGTCGGCGGGAAGACGATGCGTCGGCCGGGAACCTCATCCTCACGCGGCCCGACCGCCAGCTCGATGCCCATCTCGCGAGCCAGCGTCAGCTGGGCCGTCGGGTGCTTGCCGGCGCCGGTGTATTCCGTCTCCTGGACGACGATGACCTCGTCCTCGCGGAACTCACGGGCCAGGACGAGCGCCGCTGCCAGCGAGGTGTTGCCCGCGGGACCCCGCTCGAGCCCTTCGAGATCGGCGAGCAGCTGGGTGGTGTAGAAGACCTCGCCCTGCGTGACCGTTACGTAGCGGTCCAGGTAGCGCAGCCCGCGCGCCGCGTTGCGCGGCACGTCGACACGGTCCGGGTCGACCGAGAACGGGAACCCGAAGCCGGTGTGACCGGTCGTGAACGACTTGCGGTTGAAGTCACCATCGCTGGCCATGTGGAGCCCTGCCAGGTCCACGCTGGCGCCGATCACCGATGTAGCGTGGGCGCGCGCCCGACGAAGACCGCGGGCCGTCCCGGTCACGTTCCCGCCGCCGCTGTGGGTCACGACGACCGCCGCCGGCGCCCTGCCATACCGCTCGGTGCACTCGACGGCGATCTCGTAGCCCAACGTCTCGATGCCGAGCGTCGCATAGGGCGTGTACAGGCTGGCGTTGAAGTAACCCGTCTCTTCCAGGAGGCGGAGGTGGATGTAGAAGAGCTCGGGGCCGACGGTGAGCTGCCACACCTCGGCGCCGTAGGCCTCGCACGCCCGCGTCTTCTCGAGCACTTCCGGCTGCCCGCGACCTTCCGAGTCGAACACCTCCTGGAGGATCAGCGCCTTGAGTCCGTACATCGCCGCCTGCGACGCGATCGCTGCTCCGTAGTTGCCCGACGTGGCGGCGATGACCCCGGGGAAACCGTTCTCCGCGGCCTGCGCCAGGCAGATCGACGCCCGGCGTGCCTTGAAGCTGCCCGCCGCGTTCGCTGCCTCGTCCTTGACGAGGATCCGCGCGCCGTAGCCTGCGGGTGCCGCCTGGCGAGCCAACGCACTCAACCGGTTCAACTCCAGAAGGGGCGTCTCCCCGACCTTGTTCTGGCGCTGCACGCGGCGGACGTCCTCGAAGGTCGACGCGGGACTGTCGGTGAGTCCGTCGTAGTCGAACGCGACACCGCCATCGAGTTCGTACTTGTCGTAGTCGATCCCGATCGACCGCCGCATGATCTCGGCGCGTCGGCCCATGACAGCGGCGTACGAGTCGTCGCGGGTCATCGGGACTGGGGCTCCTCGAGCGCCAGACGGGCGGCCATGCCGAGGGCCAGCAGCTCTGGCACCGGATCGCCGAAGTCGGCGGGATTGCGCGGGTTGACGGCCGCGAGCCGGCCGGTCACCTCGCGACCCACCAGCGTCCGGACGGTGGCCTCCTCACCGAGTACCGCTGGCGCGTTCAGGAACCCCCGGATGCGGGCGACGAAGTCGACCTCGGCGGTGTCCTGCGGCACGTTGGGGGCGCGTCCGCCGGCCGGCAGGACCACCTGGCTGATCTCCACCCACGCCCCGGCCGGGACCTCGGTCCCGTCGGTCGCGGGCCTGCCAGGGAGCTTGGCCACCACGCCTCCGATGGCTCAGGGGCACGCGTAAGGTGTCATGCACGATATGCCACCGAGCACCTTGCGTCAACGCATATAGTACAGAGCACGGCCCGTTACGGAGGGATCCCGCGTGACCAGCCTGGCCCAGGACGACGCCCTGCGGACGCTCTCGGAGACCCTGCGAGGTCCTCTCCTCCTGCCCGTCGACGACGGATACGACACGGCCAGACGGGTCTTCAACGGCATGATCGATAAGCGTCCAGCGGCCATCGCGCGCGTTCGCGGGACCTCCGATGTGCTCAACGCGGTCGCCTACGCCCGAGACCTCGGCCTGCCGGTCGGCGTCCGCGGTGGCGGCCACAACGTGGCAGGGCACGGTACGTGCGACGGCGGCCTGCTCATCGACTTCTCGCTGATGCGGAGCGTCCGGGTCGATCGCGAGGCACGGACGGCGCGAGCGGATCCGGGCTGCAACTGGATCGACTTCGATACCGAGACGTATGCCCACGGTCTCGTGACCACCGGCGGGACGGTCGGGAGCACCGGCATCGCCGGGCTCACCCTGGGAGGCGGGCTCGGGTTCCTCATGGGGACGTACGGGCTGACCTGCGACAACCTCCTATCCGCCGATGTCGTGACCGCGGACGGCTCGTTCATCACGGCGAGTGAGGACAGCCATCCGGACCTCTTCTGGGGCATCCGTGGGGGTGGCGGCAACTTCGGCGTCGTCACCTCGTTCGAGTACCGCCTCCATCCGGTCGAGCGGTTGTTGGCCGGCCTGGTGGCCTATCCGATCGAGCAGGGTCGCGCCGCGCTCGAGCTCTTCCGTGAGATCACCGCGACCGGGCCGGACGAGCTCAGCTGCGCCTTCGTCATGGTGACGGTGCCCGATGGGCCGCGGGTCGCGGCCATCGCCGCCTGCTACAACGGCCCGATCGAGGAGGGCGAGGCCCTGGTCGAACCGATCCGCCGCCTCGGTCCCCCGCTCGACGACGGGATCCGGCCGATGACGTACCCCGAGGTGCAGCGGATCTTCTCCGAGATCCCGTTCGGCCTCTACAACTACTGGAAGGGCCACTTCCTGAGCGACATGCCCGACGATGCCATCGACGCGGCAGTACGGGCATTCGACGAGGTCACCTCCGACCACTCGGCGATCCTGATCGAAGCCCCGCATGGCGCGGTTCGGCGGGTGCCGGAGGACAGCACGGCGTTCGGTCAGCGCCAGGCCCGGTTCAACTCGAGCGCGCTCGCGGTCTGGGAGGGGCCTGACGAACCCGATCGGCACATCCGCTGGGTCCGCGACTACGCGAACGCCATCGCGCCGCACGCGTCCGGGGGTTACGTGAACTACCTGGCGGACGACGCCTCCGACGACGACGTCGCGTCCGCCTACGGGCGTCAGCGGTTCGAACGGCTGGTCGGGCTGAAGAACCGCTACGACCCGTCAAACATGTTCCGCTTCAACTCCAACATCCCGCCGACACTGCCCGGCTAACGGCCGCCACGCTGATCGCACCGGCGGCTTCCTGTCTCCTAGCTGCGTCGCGCAGCTGGGTCCTCCAGCAACCTCTTGAGGACTGCCAGGTTCTCGGCTACGGCACCGCGTACGCGCGCCCCGAGTACATCGCCCAATGGGCCGATCGGGATCGGCGGGTCGAGTTCGACGTGATTGGTGACTCTGGTCCCGCCATCGACGGGCTCGATCTCATACGACAATCGACTCTGGAACGGCCCGAGGGTACCGGCGATCTGGAAGCTGCGATGCGGATCGAGCGAGATGATCTGGATCATCTCGACGCCGGGTCGCGGAACCGTGCGCGCCTGGCGAAAGCGTGAGCCGACCCGAACCGAACCAGGCGTCAGTTTTTCGGTCCTGCCGATCGCCCGATTCCACTCGGGCACATGCTCCAGGTCGACCAGATATCCGAAGACGACGTTCGAGTCGGCGGCGATGTCGATCGTGTTGGAGAACCTGATCATCGGGCGGCCGCCAATCGAGCAGCAGCACCAGGATCGTGGGCGGGCAGGATCGCCAGCCCAGGGTGACGCGCCTTCAGGTCGCGGATGTTCGCCGAAGCCGCCCCGAGCCCTCGAGCGTCGCCGACGCCCGGGATCCTGCCGACCTCGAGCAGTTCGGCCTCGTAGGTCACGTCGCCGACCATGAGCAGCGGCGCGCCGGCGTTGCCATTCACGAAGAGCGACATCGATCCAGGGGTGTGGCCCGGGGTGGGCAGCAGCTGAAGCGATCCGTCACCCATAAGGTCGTATGCCCGATCGAAGGGAGCGACACTGCGATCGGACGATGCCTCGAAGTCGATCAATCGATACCTGATCCCAGGGAGGTCGATATGCCGGCGAAGGTAGCCGCGTGGCTCTGGGAAGGGCTGCTCCATCGCATCCCATTCCGCCCGGGCTACGACGAATTCGGCATTCGGCAGCTCGCGGATACCGCCGATGTGATCCTCGTGAAGATGCGACATCACCGCGATCGAGACGTCCGAAGGGGAGTAGCCACGCGCCTTGAGTTGGGCGCTCAAGGTCTCCTCCGGCCGCATTTGGAAGCGTGCCAGCCGGTCGTAGAGGAAGCGGATCGGTTGATCCGGGAAATACGCATCAGGGTCGGTGACGGAGCTCCGGTCCTGTCCCAGATCGAAGAGGACCAGCCCATCGGCGTGCT
>DATAFZ010000011.1:0-17959 GCA_036257225.1 Candidatus Limnocylindrales bacterium
GCGATCGGCCGACCGTCGATCTCCTTGATATCCCCGGTGAAGTCGATCGGCGTGGCCCCGCTGATATACGCCCCGACCGCATACGAATCGACCGGCGCGCCTGCCTCCTTGAAGTAGCGGACGCGCTCGAGATCGAGCCCTCCGGACACGACGATCTTGACGTGCTGGTAGCCCTCCATGTCCAGCCGTGCGCGGACCTCGTGGACCAGGTCGGCCGTGACGCGCCCGCGCTCGGCCGGCGTATCCAGCCTGATCCCGTACAGCCGGTCGCCCAGCGCGTGCGCGACCCGGAGGGCCTCCTCGGCCTCGTCCTTGAACGTGTCGACCAGCACGATGCGAGCCACATCCGGCCCGAGGTGCCGGTCGAACGCCAGGGCCGCCTGGACCGTGTCGCCGAAGATCAGCACGAGTGAATGGGGCATGGTCCCGGTGGGCGCGAGACCGGCGAGCCGTGCCCCCGCCGGCGTGGATGCGCCGACGCAGCCGCCCACGATCGCCGCGTAGTCGAGCACATCCGTGATGTCCGGATGGACATGCCGAGCGCCGAAGCTGATCACGGGCTCAGGCGCGGCGACGTCGACGATCTCCCGAGCCGCCGTGGCCCAGCCGGTCGATTGCGCCAGCATCCCCAGCAGCGCGGTCTCATACAGCCCGAACCGGCGATAGCGGGCCCGGATGCGCAGCACCACCTCGCGCGGCTTGATCCGATCGCCGTCGCTCAGCGCCTCGACCGTTGTCTCGTCGGGGTCGCACTCGGCGAGCACGTGCCCGAGCAGGTTCTTGGCCTCATCGATGCCGCACAGGACGGCCTCATGACGCGTGAACACCTCCATCGTCACGATCGGATCGAGGTTCTCGGCCGCCAGGATGCTGTCGGCGCGCGCGAAATAGACGTCGGCCGAATCGCCCGACAGGATCTCGTGAGATGGTCGGGCCCGCTGGATGCCCATTCAGTCCGGCTCGGCTCCTGTTGCGGGCTCGGTCGGCATCGACACCTCGGGGCGGGTGTCCGCCGGCTCCGGCGTGGCCGGGAGTGTAGTCGATGCGTTCGCCGCGGCGCTTTCGGCCGCCATGCGCAGGGCGCCCGCTCGACGGCGGCGACGCCACACGATGATGATGGCGAGCAGGAGGAGCAAGCCGAACACCACGGCCGCGATCACGGCCGCGCGCATCGTCCCGATCGCCTCAGCGCCGGTCAGGAGCGCCACTGTCGTCGCGGCACCGGCGGTCGCGCCCGCCACGTCGCCAGCCTCGAGGGCGGACCGTGCCGCGACATAACCTACATCGGGCGTTTCCCCGACGAGGCCCAGCGTTTCGAGCGGCGTCCGCTCCTCCGCCAGGGCGCCGCGTGCGCCGCTGACAGCCGTCGCTGCGTCGAGCCGCCCCTGCATGGTCGCCTCGACTGCGTCGAGATCCTTGTCGGTCAGCGCTGCCTCGAACGGCTTCTCGACGTCCGATGGCGTCTCCAGCTCGAGATCGGCGGTCGCGGCTGCCAGCTCGTCCCGCAGCGCCAACACCGGCTCGGTGGCATCCATGAGCTCGGTGGCTTGGTCGAACCGCCACAGGCTCATGTACGCCCTGACGCCGCGCGGCAAGGCCCATTCGGCGCCGGCCGCGTCCAGGGCATCGTAGGCATCGCGCGCTTCCTGCCGGGTCTTGAGCGCCCCACGCTCGGCCGGCGGCACGACCCACCGGCTGAAGAGGTCATCGGCGGTGTCGGTGTCGCCGCGCTCCTCCACGAGATCGAGGAACCGGCGCCAATCCGGTCGGGCTCCGGTCTTCTCGGGCCCCTCATCGCCGGCGTACGGGTTCTCGCCTGCGTCGGCAGCGGCGAGGACCGCCCGCATCCCATCGTCCCCGATGTCCTGCGCGATCCGCAGGATGACCGTGTACGCAGCGCCGTAGCCGAAGCTCTCCTGCGCGTCGGTCTCCGCATCATCGATGCGACCTGGATCGGGCCAGGCGTTCAACGGGAACGCGCCGGCATCGGTCGGCTCGATAGCCGTGGGAGCGAATTCGTCCGACAGCCCCAGCTGGGTGCGTGCCCGGTCGGCGTAGTACTCCGCAAGCCCCTCGTCGATCCAGCGATCACGGATGAGGGCGCCGTTGAACCACGCGTGGGACGCCTCGTGCAGGATCGTGTGGTCGTCGAGGTCCTCGCTCATCGTGATGTCGTCGGTCGCCGCGTTATAGAACCCGGCATAGCCGTGGAGGAGCGGTGCGTGTACCTCGCTGATCGTCAGGTCGCCGTTGACCGGCCACGGCAGGCCGACCAGCTCCTCGAGGACGGGCAGCCCCTTCTCCAGCACGTCGGCCACCCGATCGCGCCAGACGGTGTCCTCGGGCCAGGCTTTGATCACGACGCCGCGCCCATCAGGCTCGATACGCAGATCGGTCAGCGCGGACGGTCGGTCTGCGATGACCACGCGGTACCACTCGTCGGGATCGCGGATCGTGCCGCTGGACAGCTCCACGCGGTCCGGTCGGGTCCGCTGGGTGATGTCCTTGCCGTAGCCGGCGTCGTCGAAACCCTTCGGGAGGAAGATGCGGACCGTCGAGCGGCCGGCGTCACCCCATGCCCAGGCCGTGAAGGTCGTGAACGCCGACCCGACTCGGATGTCGCTGCTCGTGCGTGGCTTGCCACCCGGCAGCGTGAACTCCACGCGGATGGAGCGTGAAGCGCGATAGAAGAGGTTCGGGAAGCGGACCGTCACCTCGCGATAGCGGGCCCGGGCACGGACCGACGAGGTCAGGCGCGACCCGCCGGACATCGACACGAGCGAGCGCGCCTCGCTCGGGACCGCGAACAGCAGACGGTCGAAGTAGTAGCGGGTGGTCGTCGTCCCGAGCGACGTCCGACTGACGGTGTTCGGACGGAGGTTCGTCATCGTGAAATCGATCCGCACGCGAACGAGCCGATCGCCCGCGTCGACGCGATAGGTCGTGTCGGCTGAGACGCGCAGGAAGTCGTCGGCCGCACGGACCGTGCCGGCGCTGGGCGGTGCCACCACCGCAACGACCGCGAGCAGACCCGCGATGGCAAGGGTGCCCAGCGTCCTTGGGCGGTGTCCCCGATCAGTTCCCATCTCGCTCCCTGTCGTCCCCTCGCGGCGAAAGCGTCAGCTCACGTCCGGAGCCGTGTCGCCTGCATCCTGACCCGTCGACGTCTACGACGTCGAAACGTCACGATCATCAGGCTCAGGATGAACAGCAGCGAGATGACGATGGTCCCGATGCTGAACGCCCTTCCCTGCCCCATCGACTCGGCGTTCGTCCACGACGCCGCCGCCTCGTCGGCTGCAGCGGTGGCGGTCGCGAGATCGCCCGCTGCGAATGCGCCCTTGGCCGCGAGCAGGTCGTCCTCGGGCGTCTCGCCCCACAACCCGAGCGTCATGAGCGGACTCATCGCGGCCGGTCGTTGCGAGACGGCCGCCACGTAGCGCTCGACCGCGAGGAGCTCGGCGTCGGCCTCGGCCATGGCGTCATCGAACCCGTCGTCATCCTCGAACGCCGATCGGAGCGACGGCGGAGCCGTGAGCCCGGCCATCCCGACGGCCGCTTCGACCTCTGCGCGCAGCTCGATGACCGACGCCGCCCCGTCGATCAGCGCGTTCGCCTCCTTGAACCGCCACGACCGCATCGCATCCCGGATCGACAGCGGCACGTCCCAACCGCTCACGGTCTCGAGGAACGCGTCGTACCGGGTCCGCGCGGCCAGCCGCGCGTCGAGGAGCGGGATGTCCTCGGGCCGCGCGACCCAGGTCCTCCACAGGTCGTCGAACGTGGCGTCGCTCCGCGCCTCCAATAGGTCGAGCAGCCCGCGCCAATCGACCGGGCCACCCACGATCTCATCGCCCCCGCCGACGGGCTGGTAGGCGCTCCGCCGGTCCGACACGTCGGCCCACACCGTCTTCAGCCCGTCGGGGCTGGCGCGCTTCGCGATCTCGCGCGCGAGCGCCAGTGACGCGGCGTAGGCGTAGTCCTCCTGGGTCACGTCCACGGTGCCGACCGGACCCCAGCCATTGAGCGGGATGCGCGCCTTCTCGAGCTCGGGCGTCAGCCGGTCCGGCGCGACCCTCAGCTCCAGGTCCTCGGCAGCCAGCACGCCGTAATACGAGGCGAACGCTTCGTTCGACCAACGATCGGCCAAGAGCGAGCCGTTGAACCAGGCGTGGGCCGCCTCGTGGAGCACGACGAAGTCGTCGGCGTAGTACGCGATCGCGACGGTCCCGGCCGCCGGATCGAAGATCCCGGCGTAGCCGCCGGTCGATCGGCTGACCGCCTCCTGGACTCGCATCGGCTGGTCGTAGTCCGGCCACGGTAGCCCGATCCGCCCCCCGAGCACCGGCAGCGCGCTGTCCAGCAACCCGGCTACGCGCCGGGCCCACGGCCTGTCGTCGGTCCAGGCGCTGACGATCACCTCGATGTCGCGGCCTTCCACGGTCGTCTTCACCGTCGTGTCGATATACGCACCGGGCCGGTCGGCGACGAGGTAGGCGAAGAAGTCGAGCGGCTTGGCCAGCACACCGCTGCGGAAGATCGTCCGGCCGTCGGCCAGGGTGTCTGGCGCCGGGATGCGGCCCGCCTCGACGGCGACGTCGTAGCCCTTGGGGAACACGACCGTGACCGAGCTGCCCGGCGTGTCGTCACTGGCGAAGGCCCAGACCGGGAACGAGACGAGCGTGTCGCCGATCCGCAGGTCGCGCGTCGCCTTGCCACCAGGATCCTTGAGCTCGAACGTCAAGCGGTACTTGGCCGACCGGCCACTCGGCAGATCCCGGGCAAGGTTCAACCGCAGCAGCGTGTGGGTGGCCGTCCTGCGCGCGACCGAGACGGACGGCTGACCGGCACCCTCCCAGCTCAGGCGGTAGCCGCTGGCGCCCGGCATGACGGCGAGGAAGGCGTGGTCGAAGAAGTAGCGCCTGGTCGTCGTGTCCTTGAGCCGATTCGTGAGCGTCAGATCCACGCTCACCCTGATGCGCTTCTGTGGTGGTTGGACGTCGTATCTCGCGGCCGTGACGATCGTGAGGTCCGGCGTCGCCGCGCGGACCTCGGCGGGCGCCCAGACGACGCCGCTCACGGCCAGCGTGGCCGCGACGATCAAGAGGAGGTGCGTTCGAGCCGCTCGCGCGAAGGTCACGTGATCGGCTCCCCGGCGAGCTCCGGCAACCGGCCCTCGTACCGGTCGAGGAACGCGACGTTGCGCCGCTCCCGGCCGGACTGGTCGGGCATCCGTCCGCCGATCCACAGCCATCCGGCGGACTCCTCGAGCAACCGATCGGCGATCCCGACGATGCGCGCCAGCGCCAGCCCGAGGGCGTCCTGGCCATCCTGGCGGGTCACACGCTCGATCGGCAGCTCGATCGACAGCAGCGGGCGCTCGTCCTCGCCGATCCCGAACTTGGCGAACGGGAACTCGTCGTTCCAACGCAGCAGCTTGCGGTACGACTTGCGAAACATGTCGCTGATGGGCGGCGCGAAGTGGGCCCAGCAGATGAGGGCTAGCGACGGGTCGTGGATGATCGTCACGCGGAGGTCGAAGCGGCGGCGGCCGTCGAGCACGAGATCCCAGCTGGTGATCCCATCGCGCTCGGCCCGGTCGACGGGTTCAAGACCCAGGTCGCTGAGCCAGCGCTCGACGTCGACCGGGCCCACGGTGGGCACGCCGGGGTCGGCGGAAGGCATGGCCCGCGGAGTCTAGCCCATCGGCTACGTCGCGCTCCGTTCACCGACCGGCATGACCAGCACGAACTTGCGGTCCTTCTCGGGATAGCGCATGAGCGGCCGGCGCCACGGCAGGTAGTCCTCGGGCAGCTTGCGGACCGCCACTAGCGTGTTCGGCTTGACCGACGCGCCCCAGATCGAGCTGACCCGCGGATACCAGACATCGACGATCCGGACGTGGGTGACCCGGTAGTCGTCGGTCAGTGCCGGATCGGCCGTCGCCTTGAACCCTGTCATCACCCAGGCGTGCGCGCCGCGCCAGACGAGCAGCCCGACCGGGCGATTCGTCCGACGGATCGCCTTGGCGGCCACCTTGATCGCCCTGTCCCGGGCGGCCGCGGCGACCACCTTGAACCGGCCGTAGCCCAGCCGTTCGAGCCCTCGAGCCCAGCCCTCCGGCTCGGCGCCCTGACCGCGCAGCCTGTCGGTGGATAGCCGGCGGGCCAGTCGATACAGGCGGTCCTGGACGGTCCGCGACGCCTTCGTGGCACCGCGGTCCATGACGTTCATCATCGTCTGCATCGCGCCCGGCACGCAGTAGATCTTGGTCACCTGGGTGGCGAAGTCACCGCGGCGGTACAGGTTCATCTCGAATGGGCCACGCTGCGGCGGCGGGTCGAACTCCGGGGTCGGTGCGGGCGTCGGTGTGGGCGCCGGCGTGGGCGCTGGGGTGGCGGGCACCGGCGTGGCACCGGTCCACGGGAGGGTTGGGACCGGAGTCGGGGGGTCCGTGGGAAGGACGACGGCGGCGGATGACGAAGTCGGGGCCGGCGTCGATACCCGTGCCGAGGGCGCGGAACCAGCGTTCGCGACGCAGCCCGCGATGATGGTCACCAGACCGAGGGCGATCCAGCCGAGGAGCGGCCGAGGCGTGGCCGTTCGCCGGCGCATCGCCTATCCATACCACGAGCCCCGACTTTCCGCCGGAGCCGCGCTGTCAGTGCCGGCCGCGCACCGCTCCCGACGCGACCTCGCCCGCGGGGACTTCGTGGACGTGGACGCCGCGCCCGTGATCGTGGGTGTGGCGACCGCCCGCTCGCCGATCGACGGACTCGCCGCCCTTCACGATCTTCTTCACGAAGTCGCTCGTGCGGATGTCGGCGGCGACCCGCACGTTACGACCGAGCTGGGCGCCGCGCGGGATGACCGCCCGTTTGCCGACGACCGTGATGCCGGTGTTGAGCCGGCCCGGCTCCTGCTTGTTCGGCTTGTCGTCGTACGGGCCGCTGCCGACGATAGCGCCCTGGCCGACGACGACCTCCTTGTCGAGGATCGACCGATCGACCACCGCACTCGAGCGGATGACCGAGTCGAACATCACGATCGAGTCGCGGACCACCGCACCGACCTCGACGCGGACACCGGGAGACAGCACCGAATTCACGACGGTCCCGTTGATCACGCAGCCGTGGCTGATGAGGCTGCGGTGGACCTGGGCGGTCGGGCCGACCTTGGCCGGTGCCCGCTCCTCCGATCGGGTGTGGATGACCCACTCCGGGTCGTACAGGTCGAGCTCGGGGTCGTCCTCGAGGAGTGCCATGTTGGCCTCCCAGAACGACTGGATCGTGCCGACGTCCTGCCAGTAGCCGTTGTACCGATAACCGAACACGCGGGCATCGGCCTCGAGCATGTCGGGGATCACGTGGCGCCCGAAATCGACCCGATCATCGGCGAGCCAGCGGCGCAGCGTCTTCTTGGTGAAGACATAGACGCCCATCGACGCGAGGTCGGTCTTGGGCTGCTTCGGCTTCTCCTGCCACTCGATGACGCGATCGTTGTCGTCAAGGGCGAGGACGCCCATCCGCGATGCTTCTGCCAGCGGCACCCGCCGGACCGCGATCGTGACGTCGGCACGGCGCCGCCGGTGAGCCGCGATGAACGGCTGGTAATCCATCTTGTAGATGTGATCGCCGGCCAGCACGACGACCGTGTCGGATGGGTCGTGCTCGATGACGTTCATGTTCCGCAGGACCGCGTCCGCAGTGCCCTGGTACCACTCGGCGACCTTGCCGCGGGCGATGTACGGCTGCAGCAGCTTGACCCCGCCCTGGTTGCGGTCGAGATCCCACGGCCGGCCGAGACCGATGTGGTCGTTCAGCGAGCGCGGGTTGTACTGGGTCAGGACGACGACGTCGTGGATGTCCGAGTTGACGCAGTTGGACAGCGTGAAATCGATGATCCGGTACTTGCCACCGAACGGGACCGCGGGCTTGGCGCGCTCCGACGACAGGATGGACAGCCGTTCGCCTTCACCACCCGCGAGGATGATCGCCATCGTGCGCTTCACGGTCAGGGTGCGCCTCCCGATGTCGATGGGGTCTCCGGTGGGGCGATGCTAGCACGGGCCCCCCGCCGCGCTCCCTCACGCCGGGGTCAACGCACCGTGAACGCCGGCGCGGCGCGTCTTACAGGAAGAGGCGCGGGTTCACGAAGTTCCCGTTGAGCTCGGTCATCCAGTGCAGGTGTGGCCCGGTCGAGTTCCCGGTGCTGCCCTCGTAGCCGACGATCTGGCCTTTCTTGACCGACTGGCCGACGGCCACGGGCCGCTTGGGCTGCATGTGGGCGTACCAAGTCTTGAGGTCGCCCGAGTGGGCGACGACGACGATCCAAGCCGGATCGGCCCCATCGGCCCAGTTCCAGCCGACATACACGACCTCACCGGCGGCCGCCGCCTTGATCGGGGTGCCGTACGGGGCGACCAGATCGATGCCGTTGTGGAAATGCGCGCAGCCGTTGCCCGGCGCGTAGTACTCGTACGAGCTGCAGCCGTACTCGCCGCTGACCGAGAAATCGTCCATCGGCCACCGCATCGTGCCGTTGAACTCGCTGGGGATGTTGCCGCGGGCGACCTGGCGGGCGATGAGCGTGTTGATCTGGCGCTGGAGCTTCTTCTGGTCGGCGGCCGCCTGGGCGATGATCCTGGCGGCGTTCCGCTTGTTGCGCAGCAGCGAGGCGTAGCGGGCTTTCTGCTGGGCGAGGGTCCGGGCGACCTGCCGCTCGAGGCGGCGGAGCTCCTTCTTGGTCTCCTGCAGGGCCCGCATCGCCTTGTCCAGGTCGCGCTTCTGCGCGGCCGTCTCCTGGCGCAGCACGTTCGTGCGCGCCCGGGTCTCGGCGACGGTCTGGTGGATCGCGGCCAGCGTCTCCTTGGCCTTGGCGATCTGGTCGGCGAGGGCACGGTCCTGCTCGCCGACGTCGATGTAGTAGGACATCTCGGCGAGCAGATCGGTGAACGAGCCACCCGACAGGAAGGTCTCGAGCGGCGAGGTGCGATCGGTGTCGTAGGCGCTCCGAACGCGCGCTGCGAGCTGGGCGCGCCGTTCGGCGAGCTCGAGCCGCTTTGCGGCTTCCTGGGCCATGACTCGCTGGAGCTCGGCGTCCATCTCGGCGAGCTGCGCGACGAGATCCTCGTAGACGGCCTTGACCTGGTTGATCTTGGCCTGCATCGAGGCGATCTTCTTGCGGACCTTGTCGAGATCCGCGCCGATCTTCTTGAGCTGGTTCTTGGTGTCGGAGATCTCGGCCGCGAGTCCCGCCTGCAGGTCGTTGATCGCCGCGATCTGCGCCTTCTGTTCGGCGATCTCGCGCTTCAGCGCCGACGACTTGGCCTTGGCATCGGACAGCTCGTCGCCGCGGACCGTGGCCGTCGAGCCGGGCGCGCCGAGCATTCCCGCCACGAGCGGGATGAGCAGGACGAGGGTCGGGACGTGCCGCCGGATGCGACGAGCCGGGCGCGGACCGGTCTCGTTGGACCAGCCGTTCGGTCCGGGCCGTCCGAGGTCGGAGCGGTCGGGTCGAAGGGAGCGGCGGATCACGTGGGCGACGTCATCGTGCGAGCAGGCTCCGTAGGGCGACACCATGGACGGGGCACGGCGTCGGGCGACGGTCACACCCGCCGGTGGGTCGCTGTCCGCGGACTGGCACAGCCGCAAGACGAACCCGTATCCGGCTCCCCGGGATGATAACCCGTCGAGTCCAGTTTTCAGTCTCGCGCAGTCTACCGGGGAGGCCGGATCCTGCCAGATGGGTCGATGGTCCCGGTGCGGTCGTGGGACCTGCTGTGCGGTCAGGTCTGGGTCGCGGCTTCCGCGATCTCCTTGCGACTGGTCGCTCGCACGACTGCCATCAGCGTGGACTGCTCAGGTGGCGGTGTCCCGCACCCGGTCGAGGCCATCGAGGATGACATCGAGTCCGTATTCGAACTCGTCCCCGTAGTCGTAGCCCGGCTGCATCACGTGCTCACGGAGGAACTCGACGAGGTTGGGGTACGCGTTGGCGGGGAACGGCTCGAGCATCGTCTGGGCAACCTCGCCGACGTCCTCCGCGAATTCGAACGGCAGGTTGAGCTTCGTCAGCGCAAAACCGTAGATGTAGCTGTCCAGGAGCGAGTACGCGTGGGCGGCCATCTCGACATCGAAGCCTGCCGCCCGAAGCCTCCCGATCACAGCATCGTGGTGACGCAGATTCGCCGGACCGGGAGTCCTTCGTGACTCCATCAGCCCCACCGCCCACGGGTGGCGTGACAGCGCGTCGCGGATCGCGATCGCCCGACGCCGGATGGAGGTCTTCCAGTCTCCGCCGCCCGATGGCACGCCGATCTCACTGAAGACGACATCGACCATCGCGTCGATGAGGTCTTCCTTGTTGGCCACGTGGCGATACAGCGCCATGGGCGCGACCTCGAGCATCTCGGCGAGCGAGCGCATCGTGAGGGCATCGAGCCCGCTGGTGTCGGCATGGGCGATCGCGGCCTCCAGGACGCGCTCCCTGCTCAGGCGCCTCCGAGGCTCCGGACTCGCTACCCGATCGGTGGCCATCCTGGACTCCCTCTTGACAGCGTACGTCGTACTCCCTACCGTATACATCGTACACATACCAGCGTACACCGTTCAGCATAGACGAAGCGGAGTGATATCGAATGAAGGCGATCGTTCATGAGACCTACGGCTCGGCGGAGGTCCTGCGATCACGGGACATCGAGAAGCCCCTGATCGGGGACGACGAGGTGCTGGTCCGCGTCCACGCGGCATCGGTCCACGTCGGGGACTGGATCCTCATGACTGGTTCGCCATTCGTCATGCGGTTCGCCACGGGCCTGCGAAGGCCGAAGAACCCGGTTCCGGGGACGGATGTCGCCGGGACGGTCGAAGCGGTCGGCAAGGACGTGCAGCGACTGCGACCGGGTGACGACGTCTTCGGGTGGGCCCCCGGCGCGTTCGCCGAGTACGTGGCGGCCGGCGAAGACCAGTTCATCACCAAGCCCGCCAACCTCACGTTCGAGCAGGCGGCCGCCGTCGGCGTGTCTGCGACCACCGCTCTCCAGCTCCTGCGCGACAACGGCAAGGTCCTGCCTGGTCAGACGGTCCTGATCAATGGAGCGTCGGGCGGCGTCGGTACGTTCGCTGTGCAGATCGCGAAGGCGTTCGGTGCTGAGGTGACCGGGGTGAGCAGCACGAAGAACGTGGAGCTGCTCCGATCCATCGGCGCCGACCACGTCATCGACTACACCAAGGAGGACTTCACCAAGGATGAGGGCCGCTACGACCTGATCCTGGACAACGTCGGCAACCACTCCATGGCCCGGACTCGGCGGGCCCTGAAGCCGACCGGGACGCTGATCTCCAACGGCGGCGGCCACGCCGGCGGCAAGCTCGGTCGCACGATCCGCACCATGCTCGTGTCCATGTTCGTGCGCCAGCAGGCGAGCCCCACGGTCAAGACCCAGAACCACGACGACCTGCTCGCCCTCAAGGCGCTCGTCGAGGCCGGACAGATCACACCCGTGATCGACGGCACCTACCCCCTGAACGAGACGCGCAAGGCGATCGAGCGCGTCGCGAGCGGGCGCACCCGCGGGACGATCGTCATCGACGTGGCGCAGTCCTCCCTGAGCCCGACCCCTGCGCCGAACTCCATGGCGCTCGCCGGATCGCCGGCATAACCATCCAGACGGATCTCACCCACACCAGTCGATCATCTTCGAAAGGAAATCCACCCATGCGCAAGGCAACAGTGACCAAGCTCTTCGTCGGCAGCATCGTCGCGGCAGGCGCCGGCGCCGTCCTCCTGATCATCGCGGTCGGGTTGGCGCTCGCGAACGACCTGTTCATCATGAACGGCCCGGACGTCATCGGGGTCCAGGGAAGCCCGCTCGCGTTGGCCCTGTTCGGACTCGGCGTCGCAGGCTCCGTCGCGATCGTCGGCGGGATGATCGGCGGCCTCGTGTCGTGGATCGGCGCCCTGTTGAACACAGCGCAGCTCGAGAGCAAGGCGTGGTTCCTCGGCCTGCTGTTGCTGGGGATCTTCAACTTCGGCTTCTTCGCCATGATCGCCTACGTGCTTGCCGGCCCTGACGGCACGAAGTCGGCCCCTGCCCCCCGAGGGGTGGCGCCTGTCCCGGCGTGAAGTTCGGCCGGATCCATCCGACCGCCCGACGTCCTCGCAGGACGTCGGGCGGTCGACGTGGTTGATGGCCACTCGCATCGCCACTTTCTGGCAGAGGAGCTCATCATGGACGCGGCAATGTCGATGACCGGCAAGAACGTATTGATCACCGGCGGCACGGGCGGCATCGGAAGAGCCGCGGCGATCGCCCTGGCTTCGATGGGTGCCCGGGTGGGCATCACCGGCCGCGATCGGGCACGTGCCGAGGACGCCGCCGTTGCGATCGCCCGCGAGTCGGGTAACCCGTCGGTCGATGTCTTCGTTGCCGACATGTCGTCGCAGGCCGAGGTCCGGCGGCTGGCGGACGAGGTCCTGGCAGCCTACCCGCGGCTCGATGTGCTGCTCAACAACGTCGGCGGCTTCTGGGCCAACCGCCACGTGACACCCGACGGTCTGGAGCACACGTTCGCGCTCAACCACCTGGCGCCATTCCTTCTGACGAATCTGCTGCTGGAGCGACTCATCGCCAGCGCCCCGGCTCGAGTCGTGACGGTGTCGTCGGGCGCTCACTCCATGGGCAGGATCGACTTCGATGACTTGATGGGCGACGGAACGTACTCGGGGCAGCGTGCCTACAACCAGTCGAAGCTGGCCAATGTGATGTTCACCTATGAAATGGCCCGACGGCTGCAGGAGTCCGGCGTCACCGCCACGGTGCTGCACCCCGGCATGACCAGCACCGGATTCGGCGCAGAGGACACCGCGCGGGGCTGGCGGCCCCTGATCGCCGTCATGCGCCCGTTCATGAAGAAGCCCCGACAGGGCGCCGAAACGCCCGTCTACTTGGCCAGTTCTCCGGAGGCGGAGGGCCTGACGGGCCAGTACTTCGCCGACCGCCAGGCCAAGCAGTCCAGCGACCTCTCCTACGACGCCGAGGCCGCCGCCCGACTGTGGCGAGTCAGCGCCGACCTCGTGGGCCTCTCCAACGCGTCGCACTGATCGGCAGCGGGAGCAGCGGTGTTCCCACCAGTGACTGATTCCGAACGAACGTGCACGACCGAGGTGCGAATTCGACGTTTCCTGTCGAAACTCGGGGTCGGCCACGCTCGTTCATAGCGGATCGGCGCCTGACAGCAACATCGCTCGGCCGTGGCGAGCAGCCTGCAGCCCTACCCGCGGATCAGCACCGCCCAGAGCGCCCCGACGATCAGGAACGGGCCGAACGGGATGTAGCTCTTGCGGCCGATTCGCCGCGCGGCCAGCAGCACGAGCAGCACCACGCCCGCAAGGATCAGCCCGAACAGCGTGGCGCTGAGCGCCCGATCGCCGCCCAGCATGAGCCCCATCCCGGCGAGGAACTTGACATCGCCGATCCCGAACGCGCCCGCACCGAATGGCAGCGACGGGAGGTAGAGGACAGCCGGGATCAATACGGCGGCCACGATGGCCAGGACGAGGCCGCCACCGACCAGCGGGTTCAAGCCCGAGACGTCGTACAGCAACGCCAGCGGGATGACCGGCAGCGTGAGCTCGTCGGGGAGCACCCGCTGATCGAGATCGGTGGCCAGGCCCACGATCAGCGTCACGAACCACGCCCCGAACACGACCATTGTCAGCGTGTCGCCAGCGAAGCGCAGCGGCAGCAGGCCCAACGCGACGGCGCCGACCGCGCCACAGACCACGGTCCGCCAGTCGACCCGCCGTCCCGGCGGGTGTTCCTCGTCGTGCTCCGGCCAGCGGGTCGCGAGGCGGTCGGCGGCGACGCCGAGCAGGCCGCCGACGACCGCCAGGACGACGGCGAGCGGGTCGATCGTCAGCGAGCTCCGGCCAGTGCCAGCTCGACGAGCGTGGCATGGGACGCGCCGGTCGCACCGCGCGCCCCGAACGGCTGCGCCTTCCGGTAGTAGCCGGTGCCCGCGATGTCGAGGTGGACCCACGGCACGGTCGCGAACTCGCGCAGGAACAGCGCGCTCTTCACGAGGCCGCCCTCGGCGGATCCGGCGTTCTGGAAGTCGGCGTACCAGCTCTCCATGTCCGGGACGTAGTCCTCGATGAGTGGCAGTTGCCAGTAGCGCTCACCCGCCCGGCCAGCTGCGGCGACCACGTCGTCGTACCAGCCCTGTGGCTGGCCGAACGCACCCGTCACGAGGTGGCCCAGCGCGCGGGCGACCGCGCCGGTCAGGGTCGCGACGTCGACCAGATGCGTGGCACCAAGCCGTTCCGCATACGTCATCGCGTCGCCGAGGATGAGCCGGCCCTCGGCGTCGGTGTTGGTGATGTCCACCTTCTTGCCGTTGAGCGCGGTCACGATGTCGCCTGGCCTGGTCGAATGTGGGCCGGGCATGTTCTCGACTGCCGGCGCGACCGCCATCAACGGCGTGCCGGGGGCGAGCCGTGCGACGGTCTCGATCGCGGCGATGACCGTGCACGCGCCGGCCTTGTCCATCTTCATCTCTTCCATCCGGTCGGATGGCTTGATGCTGATGCCACCGGAATCGAAGCAGACCCCCTTGCCGACGATCGCCAGGTGGCGGTCGAGCTTGTCGCGCTCCCCTTCTCCGCCCGAGCGCATCACGATCATCCGCGGCGCATTGTCCGACCCGCGTCCGACCGCCATGAACATGCCCATCCCGAGCTCGGTCGCGCGCTTGGCGTCGATGACGTCGATCCACAAGCCGTGGCGCTCGGCGATGGCCTGTGCTTCCTCGGCCAGGGCCTCCGGGTAGATCTCATTGGCGGCTCGGTTGGCCAGCGTCCGAGCGGTGTTGGCGCCCTCTCCGATGATCACGCCGCGCTCGCCACCGGCCTGGACGGCTGCCTTGTCTCCATCCGGGACGACCAGGATCAGCTCGTCGATCTCGGGCGGCCTCGACTCGATCTCCGGTCGATAGATGGCCTTCGGGTCGTAGGTGCCCTCGACGACGCCGCGCGCGACCATCTCGGCGGCGGTCGCCGCGTCGCCGTCGAAGCCTTCGGCATCGACCAGCGGGGACAGCCAGACCGCCATGCTGCGCACGACCCGCCCGGCCAGGCGCCGCTCGGCGGTGGCCGCGACGCGGACCGCGACCTCGCGATCGACCTTGTCCGCGTCGCCGGCGCTCACGGTGAGCAGCCACGACGCCGGCAGGTCCCGGCCCGGCGTCATCGCAAACGTGTATCGCTTGGACCTGATCTCCTTGATCTCGGCCAGCGCGCGCAACCCGCCACCGGCGCGGCGGTCGAGCTCATCGAGCGCTCCATCGAACGTCGGCTCGCCGATGATGGGGATGACCAGGACGTCGGCGGCGACATCCCATGGCTGGTCGGTGACGACACGAAGCTGCACGGTGGGTACGGATCCTCCCGGGATTGCGGGCCGCTGGCGGTGCCCCTGTCGCGGCGGTCGCGATGATGTGGCGGCAGTGTACCCGCCGTTACCGGGTCAGGGAGCGGGCTCGGTGAGGGGTGGCGCAAGGGCTTCATCGAGGTCGGTCCGAGCCTGGTCGATCTCGATGGCGGCGGCGTTCAGGCCGCCCTGGCCGATCTCCGACATGATCAGGACGAGGGCGCGCGTATCGGGTGGCAGCCGGGCTTTGGCCGCCTCTTCCTTCTCCATCGCCGCACGCACTTCCCTCGTGGCCTGACCGTTCGCGTCCTCGACCGCGACGTACAGGGCGCGAAGCGCCACGTCATAGGCCGCGCTGCGGTCCAGCCATTCATCGAGGGTGGTGACATCGACGGTCGCGGCGAGTCGGTCGCGCAACCTCCTCGCGTCGGCGATCGCAGCGTCGGCGTCGTCGAGGTGGGCGAGAGCTCGGTCGTAGGCGCCGCGACGTCCCTGCGCGGCGGCGTCCACCACGGCCTCGTCATGGGCGGCCAGCAGTCCGGACATACGTGTCGCGCTCAGGGAGCCGACCGTCAGCCGGGTCCACGATCCGGCGACGCCCCGGGTCGATGCGAGACCGCCCAGGTACGCGGCGAACCGCTCGCCCGACGCAGGCGTGAGCTCGTACTCGGCGGCCTGCGTTCCCACGATCGGCACGCTGTCCAACGCGTCCTGGATCCGCTCGATGCGCGCGTCGATGTCGGCGACCAGTCCGGTACCCAGCGCGGTCGCCGCGTCGGCCGCGTCGACGTCGTTGTCAGACAACGACGCGAGGATGACCCGGGCCTGCTCGTTGAGGCTCCCGATGGCGCTTGACAGGTCGCGCAGTTCCATCTCGATCGCGTCGAGATGCTGGTCGACCAGGGCGTCGCCGTGGCGCGTCCTGCCGGTTCGGTCACTGCCGTCGGCGGCGGCCGTGTCCATCCCGGCGACGATGCCGGCCGTTCCCAGCGCGATGGCCAGGGCAGCCGCGAGCCAGATGAGGGTCACGACGGCCTGGCGCGTGAGGTCGCGGATGCGGCTCAGCGGGGTCCTCCGGTCGTGGGGTCTGCGGGCGGCGTTTGCGGTCGGCGCGGTCGGGCGGGTCGGTGGTCGAGCGGCTCGACGGTCGAGGCCGCGGAATCGTAGCATCGGCGGATGACCGCCCCTGCGGACGCCGCCGTTACCGACGACGCAGTCGCGCGGCAGGCGCGGCGGCGCCTCATCGAGTCGATGCCGAAGGCCGAGCTCCATCTGCATCTCGATGGGTCAGTGCGGGTCGATACGGCGCTGGAGCTCGCGCGGACCCGCGGGATCGACGCGCCACGGGACTGGACCGGGATGTCGCGTGCCCTGGTCGGCGCGATGCCGTCGACGTCGCAGGCCGAGCTGCTCAAGGCGTTCGACCTGCCGATCGCGCTCATGCAGGACGCCGAAGCGTTGGAGCGGATCACGGCCGAGCTGGTCGAGGCGAAGGCCGCCGATAACGTCCGCTACGTCGAGATCCGCTGGGGGCCGTTGCTCCACGTCGCGCGCGGCCTGTCGCTGGACGACGGGATCGCGGCGGTCTGTCGCGGAGCCGCGTCGGCTGCTGCAAGGACGGGCGTGACGGTGCGGCTCATCTCGACCGCGCTACGCTCACATGATCCGGAACGGAACGTGGAGCTGGCAGAGACCGCGGCGCGGTTCATCGACCAGGGGCTCACGGCGTGGGACCTCGCCGGGCCGGAGCAGGCATTCCCGGACCCGCTGCTGCACGCGCGGTCGTTCGAGGCGGCCCGGGCGCATGGGCTCCGGATGACGATCCACGCGAGCGAGTGGGGCGGCGCGCCGCAGGTGCGCCGGGCGCTGGTCGTCGACCCGGAGCGGATCGCCCACGGCCCGGGCGCGATCGAGGATCCCGAGCTGTGCGCCGAGCTGCGGGCCCGGGGCATCACGCTGGATCTGGCTCCGCACTCGAACTGGCAGGCCGGGATCGTCCCGTCTGTGGCCGATCACCCGCTCAAACCGCTCTACCGGATGGGCGTGCCGGTGACGCTCAACACCGACGACCTGACCGTCTCGGATCTGACGCTGTCCGAGGAGTACATCGCTGCGGTCGAGCAGATCGGGCTGAGGCTCCCCGAGCTGTGGGCGATCGACCGCCGGGCGCTCGACGTCGCGTTCGCCGACGAGGGCTTTTTGGTCCCATTGCGCACCGAGTTCGACGCCTGGGCGGCGGGGATCCCGGAGTTGGCCGCCACCGGCTAGCTCCCCGCTCGCAACGGCCGAGCGATCCGCGATGAACGAGCGTGACCGATCACCCGGTGCCCGAACCGACGAACGAACCACCGATCCTCGCCGTTCAGCCGTCATCCGCGCCACCCCGTGACCGAGTTGTCGAACGAAGATCCGACGCCGCCCGTTCAGCCGCCGGTTCGGTCGTGGGGTGACAGAACCCGAGTCTGGCAAAGCGTCCGGGAATGTCACCTGCTCTGAGTCTTAAGCGGCAGGCGGTCTACGGGTCGGCGA
>DATAFZ010000012.1:0-5330 GCA_036257225.1 Candidatus Limnocylindrales bacterium
CGCCGATAAGCGCGACCATCAGGAGGATGTCGGGGTAGTTGGCGCTGACGCCGTTGGCGATCTGCTTGAGCAGCATCGTCTTGCCGGCCTTCGGCGGGCTGACGATCAGCGCGCGCTGGCCCTTGCCGAGCGGGTTGACGAGGTTGATCAGTCGCTGGCTCAGGTTCTTCGGGTCGGTCTCGAGGTTGATCAGCTCGTCGGGGTGCACCGGCGTGAGGTCGTTGAAGACCGGCCGCCGCCTGGCGGTGTCCGTATCGACGCCGTTGACGCTGTCGACCCGGAGCATGCCCCAGTACTTCTCCGCCTCGCGCGGCGCGCGCACCGCGCCTGAGATGCGGTCGCCGATGCGGAGCCCGAACCGCCGCACCTGGCTCGAGCTGACGTAGACGTCCTCCGGGCTCGGCAGCAGGCCGTGGCGGCGCATGAACCCGAAGCCCTCATCGACGATGTCGAGGATGCCGGTGGCATACGCGTGGCCGGCTCGCTCGGTCTGGCGCTGGAGGATCTGATCGACCAGCTCGTCCTTGCGGTCGGCGGTCGCGCTGTCGAGCTCGAGGTCGCGACCCACCTGGCGGAGCTCGGTGACGCTCATCTCACGAAGGTCGCTGATGTCGAGGTCGTTGCGCTCGCGCGCCGCCTCGAGCTCCTGCTGCTCCTCGTATTCGGTGACGGGAGCACGAAACGACGATTGGCCGCGCCGCCGCGGGCGGCGGTTGCGGGAACGCTGGTCTGGGCCGGGATTGGGCATCTGTCGGGGTCACCTGGGTGCATGGCGGGACGGACTCAGCGGGCCGAAAGGGCCTGGGTCCGGTTCGCTGGGGGCCGAGCGGGTGTGCGCGCGGAATCGCTGCCGCAGCGCAGGACCGGTCGGGATAGCCGGAGCATAGACCGGCCGATGAAGGTCGTCAACGCGTCCGGATGGGCCAGTACTCTCAGCGCCGCCCCGCGCGTTCCGGCCCGGTCCGGTCACGCCCGACCGGACCTCGCAGGATGTGGCGGCGTCGGCGACCATGAAGGCACCGAATGGAAGGAGGCTCACGCATGCGCACCGGGCTCGGCGTCGAGGACGTCGGCGACCTGCTCGATCAGCCGCTCATCGCGGTGCTGGCGACCCGTCGCGCCGACGACTCGATCATGTTGTCGCCGGTCTGGTTCGAGTGGCACGAGGGCGGGATCAACATCTGGGTGCCGACGATCGAGGGCGGCAAGGTCGCCCACGTGCAGCGGGATCCGCGCGTTACCGTCGTGGTCGCCAATCAGGTCTGGCCCTACAAGGGCTTCGAGTTGCGCGGAGAAGCCACCGTCTCGCTCGATCCGGATGACTTCTACGACGCCTTGCGCAGGACGGGTCTGCGCTATTCGGGACCGGAGGCCGCGGAGCGGATGGTGTCCAGTTACGCGCCCGGCGCGGTGATCCGGCTCGAGCCAGGCACGATCCGTGCCTGGGACTACGAGGACGAGGCCTGACCGGCGGCCACCGCCCAGCGGGCTTCGCGGCGCGCCTCGCGCGCGAATCCGTACGATGCGCGTGCCGTGCCCGACGCCGTCGCTGCGCTCCGTCACTCGCCCGCCGCCGATCTGATCCGCTCCAGGCGGCTGATCGCGATACTCCGGCGCATCGAACCGCAGGCGCGCCTCCTGGAGTTGGTTGCATCGCTGGCGGATGACGGCGTCCGCGTGTTCGAGGTCACGTTCGACGCACCCAGCGCAGCCGACGACCTGGTGGCGGTCCGCGGTCGCCTCGCGGACCTTGGGCGGGACCACGCGATCGTCGGGGCCGGCACGATCCGGACGCCGGAAGCGATCGGGCAGGCTGCCGACGCAGGCGCCGGATTCGTCGTGGGACCGACGCTCGACCCCGCCATCGTCGTGGATGCCGTGGGTCGTGGTCTGCCGGTCATCCCTGGCGCCTACTCGCCGACGGAGATCGCGCTGGCCTGGGACCTCGGCGCGACCTTCGTGAAGCTGTTTCCCGCTTCGAGCCTCGGTCCCGCGCACGTTCGCGAGCTGCGTGGCCCGTTTCCGGATATCGAGCTCATCGCTACCGGGGGCATCGATGCGGGATCGGCGCGCGCGTTCCTGGAGGCGGGCTGCGTCGCGGTCGGTGTCGGTAGCGCGCTGGTCGCGGCGGATACGGACCATCGCCGAGCGATCGTGGCCGCTACCGCGGCGGGTCCATGACGCGCCTCGCCGGACGGGTGGTGCTGATCACCGGTTCGACCGGCATCGCGGCCGCGACCGCGGAGCGTGCTGCCGCCGAGGGCGCAGCGGTGTTCGTCGTGTCGCGGACGGTCGAACACGCCAGAGCGCTCGCCGATCGGCTCGAGGGCGGCGCGGGTTGGGCGGAGGCGGATCTCACCGACGAGGCCGCGGTCGACCGGGCGGTGACGGCCGCGCTCGATCGTTTCGGACGCATCGACGGGCTGTTTTCGGCCGTGGGCGGCAGCGGTCGGCGGTTCGGCGACGGGCCGTTGCACACGCTGACCGGTGATGCGTGGGAGGCGACCGCCGCACTCAACCTGCGCAGCCAGGTCCTCGTCTGCGGCCGGGTCGTCCGCACGATGCGCGAGCAGTCACCGGACGCATCCGGGATGCGCGGCTCCATCCTGATCCTGGGCAGCGTGACGACCACGGCGCCCGTCCCCGAGCTGTTCGGAACGCATGGGTATGCCGCCGCGAAAGGCGCGCTGACCGCCCTCATGACCTCGATGGCGGCGACCTACATCGCCGATCGGATCCGGGTCAATCTCGTGGTCCCGTCACTGACTGCGACGCCGATGGCCACGCGCGCGGCGGATGATCCGCACATCCTCGAGTACGCGGCGCGCAAACAGCCACTGGCCGGCCCTATGCTCGATCCGGACGAGGTGGCCAAGGCCGCGATGTACTTCCTGTCCGACGAGTCGCGGGCCGTGACCGGGCAATCGCTGGCGATCGATGGCGGTTGGTCGGTCGTCTCGACGACCGCCGAACCAACCCCATGACCGACGCTGACGGTCGCCGCGATGGAGTGAGTACATGACCGAAGGCCTCGGCACCAGCGTCGTCGGCTCGCACGCGCACCCGTCGTGGTTCGTGTCGGGCATCGCGGCCGCCGAACGGGGCGAGTTCGGCCCGGCGGACCTCGCCGAGATGCTCGACGACGCGGTCGATCTCGCGCTGCGCGACCAGGACGAGGCCGGCATCGATGTCGTGAGCGACGGCGAGATGCGGCGCGCCGGATTCTTCACGGCGGAGTTCTATCGCCACGTGACGGGCGTCCGGGCACTGCCGGCCGACCGCCGGCTCGGGGCCGGCGGCCACGACCAGCAGCATCGCTTCGAGGTGCTCGAACCGATCGCCGCGCCGGATGGGCTCGGTGTTGTCGCCGAGTTCCGGTACGCCGTGACGCGTGCGCGGCGACCGCTGAAGGTGACGCTTCCTGGCCCGTACACGCTGTCGGGCCGCCTCCGGACCGGACCAGGCGAGGTCTACCGCCACCGGGACGCCGCTGCCGAGGCGTTCGTCCCGATCCTCCGAGCGGAGCTCGAGGCGCTGGTCGCCGAGGGAGCCACCCACATCCAGATCGATGACCCTTCGCCGGCCATCCACCCAGACGCGCCGTCCGACTTCGCCGCGCTGTTCAATGCGGCGGTCGAGCCGATCGTCGGGCGCGTGCGGCTCGGGGCGCACCTGTGCTTCGGCAACTACCTCGGCCGGCCGCTGGCGCGGCGGACGTATCGACCGGTCCTTGATGCGATGCTCGGCTTCCGGGTCGATGAGCTGGTGCTGGAGTTCGCCAACCGCGAGATGGCCGAGGTCGGGATCCTCGGCGAGATCACTGCCGCGGGACGGGATGTCGCGGCCGGCGTGGTCGATGTCAAGAACTATCACCTCGAGACAGCGGAGGAGGTCGCCGAGCGGGTGGATGCCGTGCTGGCCGCCGGCGTCGCGGCCGAGCACCTGACGCTCGTCCCCGACTGCGGTTTCAGCCAGACGGCCCGATGGGCGACGCTCGCCAAGCTGCGTTCCCTGGTCGCCGGTCGCGACCTCGTGCGGGGTCGATGGAGCTAGGAGGAATGATGGACGGTCACCGTATCTCGCTTCTGGGCGGCGGCTTCATCGGCGACTTCTACACCGCCACGCTCCACGGCCAGCGGAGCCGGGACCGAGTCCAAGTCGTCTATTCGCGCGATCAGGCACGCGGCGACGCGTTCCGCCAGCGCTGGGACATCCCGGAAACGACGACGGACATCCAGGCTGCCGTCGAGCATCCCGATACGGACGTGGTGATCGTTGCCCTGCCGAATTTCCAGCACCTCGACGCGGTCGAACGTGCAGCGAAGGCCGGCAAGGCGGTCCTGTGCACCAAGCCGCTCGGCCGGAACGCCGACGAGGCGAAGCGGATGCTGGAAGCGGTCGAGTCCGCCCGGGTGTTCGCCGGCTACCTCGAGGACCTGGTCTATACGCCGAAGACGCTCAAGGCGGTCGCGGCGGTGGAGGGCGGCGCGGTCGGGGACGTGACCTGGGTCCGCTCACGCGAGACGCATCCCGGACCCCACTCCGCGTGGTTCTGGGATGGCCGGCTGACCGGCGGCGGCGCGATCATCGACCTCGGCTGCCACTGCATCGAGATCATCCGCAACTTCGTCGGCAAGGGGAACCGGCCAGTCGAGGTCCTGTGCCACACCGACACGCTCGTCCATCCGATCACCGACGAGGACAACGCCATCGCGCTGATCAAGTTCGAGTCGGGCGCGATCGGCCAGTTCGAGGTCAGCTGGACGTTCCGCGGCGGGATGGACCTGCGCGACGAGGTGGCCGGCACGCACGGCACGATCTGGCTCAACCACTTCCTGCGCACCGGGTTCGAGATGTTCACGGCCGGTGGCCAGGGCGGGTATGTCGCCGAAAAGGCCGAGAGCACAGCCGGCTGGCTGTTCCCGGTCGGCGATGAGGCGTCCGAGCTCGGTTATGTCGACATGTTCAGCGACATGTTCCGGGCGATGGAGCACGGCTCGGCGCCGCGCGAGACGTTCTACGACGGCTATGTCGTCAACGCGGTCATGGACGCCTGCTACCGGTCGGCCGCGAACAGCCGCTGGGAGCCTGTGGACCTTGATTGGCGCGGAGGCTCGACAGCCAGGATCGCATCGTCCCCGGAGACGTTCGAGGGTCTGACCGTCATCAAGCGCGAGATCCTGCCAGATGGGCGCCACAAGCTGATCCTCAAGGACGAGGCCTCGGGCGATTTCACCGACAGGGTCGTGGCAGGCGGCTGACCGGACCCACGTAGCGCCACGCGTACGGCAGTGCTACGGTTCCGCATGGCAAAGGTTTGCTGCCGCACC
>DATAFZ010000023.1:0-4073 GCA_036257225.1 Candidatus Limnocylindrales bacterium
GTCGGTGCCCTCGAACTCGCCGCTGGCGAGCGTGACCGGCGCGAACGGCGTCGGCTCGGGAGTGGCGGGCGCCGGGGATGAGGTCGGAGGCGCCGTCGGGGCCGCGGAAGCCACCGACGGCGCCGGAGACGATGCGGGAGATGGGGCCGCTGTCGGGCCGGCCTCGACCAGCGAGGTCCTGATCCAGATCGGGGACACGAGATACCAGGTCAGCGGCGCCCCGACTGCCAGCGCGACCGCGAGGGCGATAGCGGATCGACCGGGGTGGCGACGGGCGGCCGCGAACCAGCCCCGCCGCCAGGCGATGACGACGATGACGACCGCTGCCACGGCCGACGCCAGGGCCACCGGTAGGCGGTAGTCATACAGGGCGTTGAAGAAGGCTCGTCCGAACTCGTCAAGGTCCATCGCGACAGACCGTGACCGGATTCGATGACGCCCGGATGACGAGCGATCGAGCAGTCCGGTCAGTCGACGGCCGGGACCCCGTACTCGCGTTCCGCGCTGGCCAGGTAGGCGTCGCGCTCCTGCTCGCAGCGCGTCGCGCTCCACCCGAGCTCGGCGGCCAGGATCGCGGCGGCGCGTGGCGCCACGGCTGAACGACCGCGACCCAGCTCGGGACTGAGCCGAAGGCGCCGTGACAGCACGTCGTCCACGGACAGGGCGAGCTCGTTCCGCGCGGCCCAGGCGACCTCCGCCTCGAGGAATGGCCGGCCCGGGACGAGCGGCCGCAGAAGGTCCAGCTCGGCGCCAAGGCTCGCCAAGGCCGAGGCCTCCGTGCCGTGGCGCGCCACGAGCCGGGCTGCCGCTTCAGGATGCGCGGCGGCGATCTCCGGGATGGCCATCAGCTCCGTCGCGAGCCGTGTGCGCCCTGATCCGTCGGCCGCGCCGATGAGCCGCAGGTCAGCCGTCATGCTCGGCCGCCGACGGGCCGCCTCACCACCGAGCACGGCATCGATGAGGTCGCGCGCCATGAGCCGGTACGTCGTGTACTTGCCCCCGGCGATCCGGACCACACCGTTCGCCTCGACCGTGACCCGATGCTCGCGCGACGCCTTGATCGTCGACCCGCGCGACGGCGCGATCAGCGGCCGAAGACCGGCGAACGTGCCGACGACATCGTCACGCCGCAGGTCGACTTCGAGCGTGGCGTTGACCGTCGCCAGCAGCTCGTCGATCTCCCGGCCGGCGGCGGACGGCCGATCCGGGCGACCGGCATAGGGCGCGTCGGTCGTGCCGATCACCCAGTAGTCGGGCCACGGGACGAGGAACATGACTCTGCCCGGCACCCGGATCGTCAGTCCGGCCGGGACGGGGATCCGCTCCCGCGACACGACCAGGTGTGCACCACGGCTCGGTAGGACCCGCATCGACGGGCCGGCGAATGGATGACCCGGATCAGCGGCCCACACGCCCGTCGCATCTGCGACGGCGCGGGCGCGGACCTCGAGCTCGCGATCGCCCACCAGGTCCCGGACCCGCAGGGTCCGGAGCCCGCCGCCGGTACCGCTATCGATGCCGGTCGCGCGGGCCCGCGTCACCGCAACCGTCGCCGGGTCGGTGGCCAGGGCGCTGCGCAGGACGGCCATCGTGAACCGAGCGTCATCTTCCATCCCATCGTGGTAGAGCAGCCCACCGCGGAGCCCCCGTCGCTTGAGCGCCGGTGCGACCCCGAGCGTCGCGGCGCGATCCAGGCGCCGGTGCCAGCCGCCGTCGTGTCTCGCGCCGAGCAGGTCGTATAGCGTCAGTCCTGCGTCATAGAACGCCTTGTGGATGAACGGGAGCCCGTAGATCGGGAACAGTTGCGGCTGGAGGGAGACGAGGTGCGGCGCGTTCTGGAGCAGCCGCCGGCGCTCCCCGAGGGACTCGCGAACCAGCGGGATATGCAGCTGCTCGAGGTAGCGGAGACCACCGTGGATCAGGCGCGAGGAGCGCGATGACGTGCCGGCCGCGATGTCATCCTGCTCGACGAGCGCGGCGGTCAGCCCTCGCGACGCCGCGTCGAGCAGCGCGCCGGCCCCGACGATCCCGCCCCCGACGATGACCACGTCCCAGTCCGTGTCGGCGAGGCGGGCGAGATCGGCAGCCCGCCGCTCGAGTGGGGCCGATCCGGACGCCGGCTTTGACGCCAGCCCGGTCACTGACCGCCGTCGAGCGGTCGGCCGTGCGCCACGCGCCAGAGAAGCCACGCGGTGCCGACGATGAGCACACCGATGAGCACCGGGCCATAGAAGATAGCGCGCTGGATCTCGGGAGGCAGGAACCCGGTCAGGATCGCCGCACCGACCACCACGGCGACGACCGCTCCGGCAACCAGCGCGACCTGCGGCCAACCGGGCTCTCGGCGTGGCATGCCGGGCTCAGCCACCGTCGGCTTGCGGCGGGATGCCGATCGGCGCCACGAGCACCTTCCCGGCGTGGGCCGCGCCACGCCGCGTCAGCAGGCCGGTCTTGGGTCGGTGGAATGTGACGGTCAGGTCGGCGCGCACGGCCGGGTCGGACGGCTCGCCGCTGGAGAGGTCGACGGCGGTCGGTGTATCGACGGCCACGACCGGGACGCCGGCGCGGTGGGCACGCTCGATGACCTCGACAGCCGACCGGATCGGTTCGCGAAGTGGTCCGCGTACACCGGTGCCGAGTAGCGCGTCGACGATGACCGCGGCCTTCTCGATGCCCTGCGCGAAGACCGCGACATCGCGCGCGACGGGGGCGTGGACCTTGACGACGCCGGGGTCGCGCGCGATTCGGTCCCAGTTGCGGGACGATGCGGGATTCGTCGGCCGTGCCTCGGCGGCGACGACCGCGACGACCACGCGACCGCCGTTGAGTGCCAGGCGACGCGCTGCGACGTACCCATCGCCGCCGTTGTTGCCCGGGCCACACAGGATGACGATCGGTCCCTTGCCCCACCGCTCGGTGTCGACGGCGAGCGCGCGGACTGCCGCCGCGACGGCAGTGCCCGCCTGCTCCATGAGCCGATCCTCGCTGACGCCGAGGGCCTGGGCGCGCCTGTCGGCGCCACGCATCGCCTCAGCGCCTATGGGCGCCATCGACGCACGATCCGCCCATCGCTGGCGGAGTCCGCGCAGGTCGAGATCGAACAGCTCGGGGTCGTCGGTGGGGAGGCGCGAGCCCGCGCCAGAGCTCAGCATCGAACCGGTTGACATGGCTCGACAAGCGTAGCCGACGGCAGTCGGGCGGTCAGGCGGTGGCCGACCGAGGCTCGAAGGTCCTCACAGTGACTTCGCTCGCCCCCGACAGAGCGATTCGCGACGAGTACGCACGGTCGAGCTCCAGAAGCGACATGGATCAGGGTTTCGGGACGCGAGCACGCTCGTTCGATGCGGATCGCTCACTGCTGGCGAGCAGCGGTCAGAAGGTGGGCAGCCTGGCGCGGATCACATGTGGCGGCTGCGTCCTCGCGAGCTCGACCAAGCCGTCCGCGGCCATCGCATTCGCTGCCGCGATGACCCTTGTCAGGTCGTGGCTCCCGATGGGCGCTTGAAGATCGACCCAGGCGTCGCCTTGTGCTTCCCGGAGGCGGTCGAGGATGCGGCCGCGCAGCCATCGGGTAGTGGAGGCGAACGGCGGCGCGGGCCGGGACCTCGCAGGCGCAGCGCTGGCAGCCGTGAACCTGCACCACGGCCTTACCGGACAGTCGTCGCATCTCGGCTCGCGAGCCCGACAGATGGTGGCACCAAGATCCATGACCGCATGTGTCCAGGTCGCGGGGTCAGTGGAGGCGGCCGTGGCTTCGGCGAGGGCTTGGACGTCGCATCGCGGCATGCCGTCGCCTCCGCCGGCCAGGCGGCCGAGAACGCGAGCGACATTGACATCGACTGCGCCGACCGGCTGGCCGAAGGCGATCGCGGCGACCGCTCGCGCGGTGTAAGGGCCGACGCCCGGTAGCGCCTCGAGCTCCTCGATCGAGTCGGGGACCCGGCGGCCGTGCTTCTGGACGATCAGGCCGGCGGCTCGCCACAGCGCGAGGGCGCGCCGGTTGTAGCCGAGTCCCTGCCACTCGCGGAGGACGTCGGCCGGGGTGGCGGCAGCCAGCGCCTCGACCGTCGGGA
>DATAFZ010000064.1:0-28531 GCA_036257225.1 Candidatus Limnocylindrales bacterium
GACCGGGTCGTGATCGGCTTCCTGGGGTGGTTCATCTGGCGGACTCCTATGGAACCGATCATGGAGGGATATCGCCGTCACATCCGTGACGGCCACCTCGATGTCGGACCAGGTACGGGCTGGTTCATCGAGCGGTCATCGCTCCCCGATGGCAGCAAAGTGACCCTCGTCGACCCGAACCCGAACGTCCTGCGCCATGCCGCTCGCAAGCTGCAACGACTGGACGTGACAGCTGTCGAAGCGGACGTCCTGAAGCCGCTCCCCGTCCAGGGGCCGTTCGAGTCGGCAGCGCTCAACCTTGTGATCCACTGCCTGCCCGGTCCACTGTCACGCAAGGCGCTGGCGATCGAGAACATCGCCGCGGTGCTTTCACCGACCGGAACGTTGTTCGGTGCCACCGTCCTCGGTCGCTCCGGGGCTCATAGCTGGCTGGCCCGTCGCGTCCTGACCGTATTCAACAGACGCGGCGCGTTCGGCAACCTCGGCGACACAGAGGAAGGACTGCGCGAGATCCTCGGCGCGTCGTTCGAGCACGTGGAGCTGCATACCGTCGGGTCGGCGGCGATCTTTACCGCGAGGGATCCTCGCTAGGCGCGGCGGTGTAGCTGATCGCCAGATCGTCAGCCCAGGTCCCGCCGTCCTCCGCCACCTTCCACAGGCCGGTGATGGTCGACCCGCGATCCTCGAACGTACCGACGAACCGCTGCGCGAAATCCGGGTCGTCCCGCCAAAGCCGCCAGACGCCGTCGCGCAGGCTCGTGCCGTAGACGCGCTCGACGCCGCGCGAGTCGTAGTAATGCATCACCAGGCCATCGCCGCCCGCGCCGATGACGAGCAGGCTATCGGGGAAGTCGGCGTGCTCGTTGCGCGATCGGCCGATCAGGAAATGACCGCCCTCCAGCCACTCGAAGGTCGCCGTGCCCGGGACCTCAACACCTGGAAGGGAAGGGTGTGTCGCGATGCTCTTCCACGCCCCGGCCAACGCCTCGAACGGCTCGAGCTCGGGGCGGCGTGACTCGGCTACTTCCATGGCGACGGCAGGTGTGTCAGCGGCTCCCGGTCCGGGAGCACGTCGGTCTGGAGCGACGGGTCGGCAGCCGCCACGTACCGCTCCTCGAGCCCGAGTTCCTTCAGAACGAGGTTCCGCGCCTGTGCGATGGCCGTCGTCTTGTAGAAGGCGACGGTCCGGTTGAACCCCTGGCGTCCGAACCCACAATCGGTCGACAGGATCAGCTTGTCGGCCGGGATCACCTCGAGTGCGCGTCGCGCCCGTTTGGCGACGACCGGTGCCATGTCGGCCTGCAGCGTGCGGTGACTCACGACACCGACGGCGACCTTCTTGCTCAGCTTGTCGGCATACGGCTTGAACAGGTCGATCTCGGCGAGCTCGTTCTCGGTCGCCTCGACCGTCCAGACATCCCCCTTCAGTCGATTCAGGTAGATGTCGATCGACTGCTCGTACGACTCGCCGGTGTAGACCTTCTGCATGTTGGGATTGCCCCAGCAGGTGTGGATCCACAGCTCCACATCGTCGAGGCCATCGACCTCATGGTTGAACGCCTCGACCAGGAACTCGAGCAGCTCCTTCTGGTCGGGGTAGAACGCCGCGACGAAGTGGATCGTCGGTTCCTCGATCTGGATGACCTTGGCGCCGGCGGCCGCGAGTCCGCGCAACTCGGTGTTCATGGCCGTGGCCATGTCCCAGATCAGCTGCTTCTTGTCCTCGAGGTCGTATTCCTTGGTGTGGCTGTCGAGGAAGATCGACAGCACCTGCGATGAGCACGTCCCGAATTTGACGGGCTTGCCGGATGCGGCGCGTGCCTGGGCGATCCGCCAGAGCTTGGCGTACTCGAGCGGGTTCCTGGGGTCGTGCTCGACCTTGCCGACCACCCGCGGCCAGCGCCACGTCGTCTCGATCTCGTTCATGAGGGTCCCGGGCGCGAACTCGAGCAGGCGGTCACGCGAGCGCTCGTACTGCAGCTCCTCGTGCTCGAGCCCCTTCCAACGCTGCAGTGGGTAGTGATGCCACGAGCGGCCGGCGAAGTCCTCGTCGAGGTGGTAGTCGCCGTTGGTAAGGATGTCGAGCCCAGCACGTTCCTGGTCGGCGATCACGGCGGCGTGCGCGTCGAGGAACTGCTCGCGGAAGCGGACGTCGAGCAGCGCCGTGTCGAGCGGCCGGCCCCAAAGACTCTGGTCGTACCACCGCGGGCGGGGCCACGAACCGGTGACGGTCGCCGGGAGCATCAGATCCTTGGTGGCCGTGAACATGGCGCGTTCAGCCTCCTCGTCGCGATCCCGTGATGCATCGATCCTAGATCCTCGGCAGCGCCGTGGGATCGTGGCAAAGCGTCCCGACGCTCGGGCGAGGGTTATCATCCGCGGCGATGGCCATACGGGTCGTGCTCGCCGATGACTCCCCGGCGGTCCGAGACGTCTTGGCCGAGATCCTCACCGAGTCGTCCGAGATCGATCTCGTGGCGCTTGCCGACGACGAGCCCACACTTCTGGCCGCGATCGAGGCGTTCCGGCCGGATGTGGTGGTCACGGATGTCCGGATGCCGCCGACGGCGACGGACGAGGGCGTGCGCGTGGCGGAGTCCCTGGCCACGACGCACCCGGACATCGGCGTCGTGATCTTGAGCCAGTACTCCGACCCGCTATGGCTCTCGCGGGTCTTGGACGGCGGTAGCGAGAACCGGGCGTGGGTCATGAAGGAGCGAGTTGCCGATCGCGGACAGCTGATCACCGCCGTAAGGACGGTCCACCAAGGCCAGCGGTGGATCGATCCCTCAGTCATCGCTTTGGGCTGAGCGGTCCCACCGGAACTGTGCCTGAGACCGTGGTGCCGTGTCCGGGCGCGCTGGTGATCGTCAGTCGCCCTCCGAGCGCACCCAGGCGGTCCTCCATGTTCTGCAGCCCAAGGCCGCGGACTTCGCCCACCGCGAACCCGGGTCCGTCGTCGACGACGCGGAACGTGAGCTGTCCGTTCTCCTCCGCGAGCGCAACCGAGACGTTGACGTCGCGCCCGCCGTGCTTCGTAGCGTTCTGCATCGCCTCCAGGCAGCAGTAGTACACCGCGGACTCGATCTCGGGCGGGTAGCGACCGACTCCAACGGCCTCGATCTGCGGGGACGAAGCAGCGTGATCGCGGGCACGGCGGATCGCGGTGGGCAAGCCTGATGCGATCAACAGCGGCGGATACAACCCGTGAGCGATCTGCCGCACCTCCGCAAGGGCGTCCTCGACACTCCGCGCGATCGTACGCAGGCGCTCCCGGCGGGACTCACTCAGGTCGCCTTCCTCAGCTTCCCTCTCCAGACGGATCTTCGTGGAGATGAGTCGTTGCTGGACGCTGTCGTGAAGGTTGCGCTCGAACTTGCGCCGCTCATCATCCGCGGCGCGCACTAGTCGCGTGCGAGAACGCTCCAGCTCCTGCAGCGCCTCCGTCCAGCCGGCTTCCAGCTCCGCATTCTCAGCCGCCATGAGCACGGCGGCACCGGCTGTTTCCAGGAGCTCCGGGTCGTCGTTGAGCTGTGGGTCGTGAACGATCGCGACCCTCGGCGCGCCCTGGTGGGAAATGAGCGTCACGGCGCGGCCGGGTTCGGCGCGCAGCGATCCCTCTTGACCGCGGAGGAAGATCAGCCGCAGATCTGGGTCGCCGAGCTGATCCCGCAGCATCGCCTCGAGTTCGTCCCTGGAAGGCCGCTGCAGCGCCTGCTGGACCAGATGCGCAAGGGCACGCTTGGCGAACAGCTCAGCGGCGATCAGCGCCGCGAGGAAGCCGTACCACAGTGCCGCTCGAGCCGCGACGATGCCCCACTTGACGAACTCGGAGAAGACTGAAGGCGGCGCGTCCACGGCTCCAAGGAGCTGGAAGGTGACTTGGAATGTGAGAAACAGGAGCGCGATGGGTGTGCCGATGGCCAGCGCTCGGCGCTGCGGCGGTGTCCCGGTGGCGAAGCGCCAGATGAGCAGGCCGGCTGTGAGAATCGAGGCGAAGATCACGCCGAATCGGAATGTATCGAGCAGGGCGGCCGCGAGCTCGGGGTTCGAGGTGATCGCGAACTCGTTTCTCGGGCACGCCACACGGCACCCCGAGATCGACGCGCCGGCGCCCGTCTGCGGCGAAAGCAGCTGATTCAGCACCGCCGGCACTGGCGACACAAGGATGCTGATGACCAGGATCACTTTCGCCGGCCGATCGAGACGCCCAGTCGGAAAGGCCAGGATGAGCACCCTCGTGGCGATGCCGATCGCGGTCTCGGCCAGCAGGCCGATGGAGAACAGCCACGAGTTGCTCGACGACTGGAGGATGTACAGCGCGCCCAGGAACCCGAAGCCGATGAGCATCGGGCCGAAGCGGCTTTGCGGACGGCGGCGGTACCAATACAGGCCGACGAGAACAGGCCCCAGGATGAAGTCGGCCTTCTGGACAGCCAGCCACCCCGCGTAGGTCAGGAAGTCCGCCGACAGCGTGACCCACAACGCAGCAACGGAGGCCGCGACCGCCCCGAGGAGGACGGCGACCTGCCAGAAGGCGGTACTGCGGGCCGTTAGATCTATCCCATCCTCCTGGCATCGCGTCCTATTACTCGCGGGTGGCGATCTCGCGCTTGCGGCGCTCGACGAAGGCGTCCAGCGCTTCGGCGATCGGCGGGTCAAGTGGTGGCGGCACCGCCTCGGCGAGCAGCCGCTTCCAGAGCATGTTGGCCCGTTCCGTGGCTGTTCGCGAGCCGTCAGCCTGCCACGTCTCGAAGTTGCGCCAATCTGATACGAGCGGCGTGTAGAACGCGGTCTCGTAGCGCTCCAGCGTGTGGGCCGTCCCGAAGAAGTGCCCGCCCGGGCCCGCCTCGGCGATGGCCTCGAAACCCAGCGACGCGTCCGACACCTCGATCGGCTGCAGGACCTCGGCCATCATCTGGAGGATCTCGGCGTCGATGATCAGCTTCTCGTACGAAGCGGTCAGACCGCCCTCCAGCCAGCCGGCGCCCTGGTACAGCAGGTTGACGCCACCCATCACCGCGCCCCACACAGCCATCTCGGCCTCGTACGCCGCCTGGGCATCGACCACAGGGGACGCCGTCGCGTTCGACGACCGCCATGGCAGGCCGTACCGCCGCGCCATCTGCCCGCTGGCGAACTGTGACTTGACCGATTCCGGCGTCCCGAACGCCGGCGAGCCCGTCCGCATGTCGACGTTCGAGGTGAACGCGCCGTAGATCATCGGCGCCCCCGGCCGCACGATCTGCGCGAGCGCGACCATGAACAGCGCCTCGGCGTTCTGCTGCGCGATCGCCCCGGCGAGCGACACCGGGCTCATCGCGCCGGCCAGCGTGAACGGCGTGGCGACGACCGGTTGGCCGTGCAGCGCCATCTCGATCAGGCCGTCACTCATGGGACCGTCGAGCCGCAACGGCGAGTTCGTGTTGATGATCGTGATCAGCGACGGCTCGCGAACGAGGTCGTCCCGCGACACGCCTCGGACTAGGCATGCGACCTCCAGCGCGTCGTCGACCACGATTCGCCCGGTCCCCAGGCAGTGCCAGGTCTTGTCGAGCTCGGTGGCGAACACCTGGTATTGGTCGAGGTGTCGCGTCTCGACCGGCAGGTCGGTCGGCTCCAGCGGCCCGCCACCCTCCTGGTGGATCACGTCCAGCGCGCCGATCAACCGGACGTAGTCGCGGAAGTCGGCGATGTTGCCGGGCCGTCGGCCCCGCTCGACGTCGCTGACGAAGGCCGGCCCGCCGACCGCGCAGAAGACCAGGTGCGCGCCGCCGAAGGTCACGTCCCGCTCCGGGTTCCGCGCATGCAACCGGAACTCCCGAGGCGCCCTGGCTACAAGCGCTTCCACGAGACCCGGATCCAGCCACACGCCCCTGGTCGCGCGATCCACCCGAGCCCCCGCCCCGGTCAGCGCATCGAGCGCCCGATCGCCGAGCACCTGCATCCCGATCTCGGACAGGATCCGGAGCGACGCCCGATGGATAGTCTCGACCTCGTCAGCCGACAGGATCTCGACCGGCCGATAGGGGTTCACGAGCCGTCGCCAGGGGAGCTGTCGCACGCCGGCCGCCTCGCGCCGTGGCCGGCGGTGGACCGCCCGCTGCTCGCTCACGTCGCGATGCTACGCGGTCGTACCAACGCTCTCAGACGGGTCTCAGCCAGCGCCCCTTCGATACGGGTCACACGGCGGATCGGCCGCCGGGCTCGTAGGTAGGGCGCAGACATGCGACGCAAGCTTCTCGCGTTGGCCGTCCTGGTCGCCGTCGGTGTCGCGGCGGTGGCGGTCGGGGTCGGCGGTCTGGGTGCGGGCACCACGACCGCGACCGAGTACCTCACTGCGGACGCTGCGATCGGCGACGTCACCGACGAGGTGGCTGCCACCGGAAGCCTCGCCGCGGCGACGACGTACGGCCTCGCGTTCGGTTCGGCGCCCTGGCTGATCGAGGGCGACACGGAGGCTCCAGCCTCCGAGGCCAGCTGGCCCGTGACCGACGTGTCGGTCAAGCCCGGCGACACCGTGACGGAGGGCCAGGTCCTGGCCACGGCCGACAACGCGGGGGTCAAGCGAAGCTATGACCGCGCCGCCAGGGACCTGAAGACCGCCAAGGTGCAGGAGACGCTGGCCCGGGAGCAGCTCGCCGACGCGCGGGACGCGGACGATGAGAACGCGGAAAACCAGGCCCTCCTGCAGCTGTACTCGGCACTTAATCAGGTCTCGAAAGCGACCGAGGACTTCGACGCGATCCGCGCCCAGCTCCGGGCCGCCAGCCTGCGCTCCCCCATCGATGGCATCGTCACCGAGGTCAACGTCGCGACCGGCTTCGATGCGCCGCCAGGTGTGGCCATCGTCGTGGTCTCGAAGGCCGTCACGATCACCACCGATGTCGTCGAGAGCGACCTCGCGGACGTCGAGCTCGGCCAGAAGGCGTCAGTCTCGATCGATGCGGTCGGCGCCACCGTCGAGGGCACGGTCACCGCGATCTCACCGACGGCCGGCGACAGCACATCGGGCGTCGTCGCCTACCCCGTCACGGTGACGCTCGAGGAGACGCCGGCGGACGCTCGTCCGGGGATGAGCGCCGACATCGGGATCACCATCGCCTCGGCGACCGACGTAGTGACCGTGCCGAGCGCGGCGCTGCAGGGCACGACGGACGACTACGCGGTCATGACGATCGGTGCCGACGGCAACCCGCAGCGGATGCCGGTCCAGGTCGGTCTCATCACCAACGCGACCGCGGAGATCACGAGCGGTCTCGAGGCGGGCACCCCGGTCGTCATCGGCACGACCGCTGACCTGATCGGTACGAGCAACGGTGGCGGCTTCTCGGGCGGCGCACTGCCGGGCGGGGTCGTCCGCCGCATCGACGGCGCCGGGCCGATCAACGAACGACCGATCAACTAGGGATCGGACGATGACCACGCCGCTCATCGATCTCGACCGCGTCAGCCGGGTGTACCGGATGGGTCCGGTCGAGGTCCCCGCCCTCGCCGATGTGAGCCTCCAGATCCAGACGGGCGAATTCGTCGCGATCGTCGGCCCGTCGGGCTCGGGCAAGAGCACGATGATGAACATCCTCGGCTGCCTCGATCGGCCGACCCATGGCTCCTACCACCTGGCCGGAGCACCGGTCGCCGAGCTCGACGACGATTCGCTGGCGCGCCTGCGCAGCCGGACGATCGGTTTCGTCTTCCAGTCCTACAACCTGCTGCCACGCACCTCGGCGTTGGAGAACGTCGCGACCCCGCTGCTGTACCAGGGCGTGCGGCGGGCCGAGCGGCTGCGCCGCGCCCGCGCGACGCTCGAACGGCTTGGTCTTGGCGATCGGGTCGATCACGAGCCGACCGAGCTGAGCGGCGGCCAGCAGCAGCGGGTCGCGATCGCCCGCGCGCTCGTGACCGAGCCCGCGCTGATCCTCGCCGACGAGCCGACCGGCAACCTCGATAGCCACGCCGGCGCCGATGTCACGGCACTTCTCCGGGAGCTGCATCGCACCGGACGGACCGTCGTCCTCATCACCCATGACATCGACGTCGCCGCGACCGCGGATCGACAGATCCACCTGCTCGACGGGCGGCTCGCGGCATGAGTGCGCTCGAGCTGCTTCGTCTGGCCTTGTCGCGGCTCCGCACCAATCGGCTCCGGGCGGCGCTGACCATGCTCGGCGTCATCATCGGCGTGGCGTCGGTCGTCGCGCTGGTCGGGGTCGGCCAGGGGACGACATCGCGCATCACCGACGACCTGGCCAGCCTCGGCACGAACCTGCTGACGATCAGCCCGACCGAGCAGAACCAGGACGGCTCCACGAGCCTGACCCTGGACGATGTGACCGCCATCGCCGACGTTCCCGGCGTCGCCGGCGTCGCACCGGAGGTGTCGACCAGCCAGGAGGTCACAGCCTTCGACGAGTCAACGACCACGACCATCGTCGGCACCACCAGCGCCTACGCCGACGTCCGCGCCTACACCGTGTGGCAGGGCACCACGCTGACGCCGGTCAGCGTCGAGCGGGAGCTGCGCGTGGCCGTGCTCGGCGCGTCGGTCGCCGACGACCTGGGACTCAGCGAGGCGGCGATCGGCAGCGAGATCAGCATCGGCGGCATCGGCTTCACCGTCATCGGCATCCTCCAGCCGAAGGGCGGGAGCGGCTTCCAGAACCCCGACGACCAGGTCCTCGTTCCGGTCGCGGCCGTGCAGAAGTACTTCGTCGGCGGCGACAGCGTGCGAAGCATCGGGGTCAGCGTCGATCCGTCGGCCGACATGGACACGACCAACGCCCGGATCACGGCGCTGCTGCGCGAGCGGCACGACCTCGCAGCGACTGATGACGACGACTTCGAGATCTTCGATCAGACCCAGTTGCTTGCCGCGGCCTCGTCCATCAGCGGGACGCTGACGCTGCTGCTCGGCGGCATCGCCTCGATCTCGCTCGTCGTGGGCGGCATCGGGATCATGAACATCATGCTGGTCTCGGTCCGCGAGCGGACCCGCGAGATCGGCATCCGTAAGGCGATCGGCGCCCGGGCACTGGACATCCTCGCCCAGTTCCTGGTGGAGGCGCTGACGCTGTCACTGCTCGGCGGCCTGCTCGGTGTGGCGCTGGGACTGGGGGTCTCGGCACTCATCGCGCAGGTCGCCGGGTGGTCGTTCGCGTTCACGCCGACGACCCTCATCGCGGCCGTCATGTCGAGCCTGCTGGTCGGCGTCGTGTTCGGCGTGTGGCCGGCGCGCCAGGCCGCGCGGCTGGACCCCATCGCCGCCCTTCGGTATGAGTAAGGAGACCCCTCGATGACCATGGATCCTGCCCCGCTGGTTCCCCGGGCGCCCCAGAACCCCATCGTCACCCCGACCCGACGGACGAGCCGGGTACTCGACATCGCCCTGGCCTTGGCAGCGGTGCTTGCCATCGGCGGCGTGGCGTTCGCGGCGGGCCGCATGACCGCACCGGCCGGCGCCGGCCCGGCGTTCGCCCGCGGCCTCGGGCCTGACGGCACCGTCGTGACGCCGGGTGGCAGCTTTGACCCCAACGGGCCGAACCCGGGCGGCCTCGCGCTCAACGGCGGCCTCGCGATCGACGGGACCGTCACCGCGGTCGACGCCGACAGCATCACGTTGCAGCTCGCCGATGGGCGGGAGATGACCTTCAAGCTCGACGACGCGACGACGTATCACGAGGCAGCGGACGCTTCGTCGTCGGATGTGGCGGTCGGCGACGACGTCTCGGTGAAGGTCACCGGCGGGCGCCTCGTGTCGGGCGGCGGCAGCGAGACGCCGGAGATGTCGGCCCGCGATGTGACGGTCTCGCGATGACCGAACCATCGCTAGGCTGAAACGTATGCACCTGCTCGTCGTCGAGGACGACCCGCGTCTGTCCCGCCTGCTCAAGCGACTCCTCGAGGACGATCGCCACGTGGTCGAGCTCGCGACCGACGGCCAGACCGGGCTCGAGATCGCCGAGGATGCCCCCGGCATCGAGTGCGTGATCCTCGACATCGGCCTGCCCGACATGACGGGGCTGGAGGTCGCGCGCCGGTTGCGCGCGGTCGGCTCCGCCATACCGATCCTGATGCTCACGGCGCGCGACACGGTCGGCGACCGGGTCACCGGACTCGACGCCGGGGCCGACGACTACCTCGTCAAGCCGTTCGCATTCGAGGAGCTGTCTGCGCGACTGCGAGCGCTGGCTCGCCGCGGCGCGCCGCCCGGCCGACGCACCAAGCCGACCCTGGTGGCCGGTCCGATCACCCTCGACGAGACTGCCCGCCGCGTGACGGTGGACGGCACGACCGTCGACCTGAGCCCGCGCGAGTTCTCGCTGCTGGAGTGCCTGCTCCGGCATGCAGGCCAGACGTTGTCGCGGGACCAACTGCTCGATCAGGCCTGGCCGTTCGGCGTGGCTGTCACTCCGAACGCCGTCGACGCGTACATCCACTACCTGCGCGACAAGCTCGGGTCGGCTGGGCGCCACATCCAGACGGTGCGTGGCGTCGGCTACCGGCTCGCCGATGCCTGAGGACGTCACACCCGCGGAGGCACGGCTGCTCCGCCGCGTGCGGATCCAGCTGGCGTTGTGGAGCGGCGGCATCACGCTCGCGCTGCTGGTATTGCTCGGGATCGTGCTGTACGTGGCGGTCGACCGGTCGCTTTCGACGCAGGGCACTGCCGAGCTCGTCTCGCAGGCAAACCAGATCACACGGACGCCGCCCGCGCCGGGCGAGGAGCTGCCCGCCGGCGGATTCATCTTCGGCGGCCCGGCGTCGGGGACCTTCGCGATGATCCTGAACGCTCAGGGCGATCCGGTCGGGCCCGGCCAGCGCGTGCCGGGCGGTCTGCCCGTCGTCGAATCGGTCGAGGCGGCGCGCGCCACCGGCGAACGCGACATCCGCGAGGCCACCGTCCCGATCCAGGTACGGAGCGTCACGGTCGATGGCGTCGGTGCGAGCGTGACCGAAACCCCCGTCCGCGTCCTCACGGACCCGGTCGACTTCCGCGGGCGGCAGCTGTTCGTCCAGGTCGTTGGTGATCGGACCACCGAGGAGCGCACGCTTCGCATCCTCGTGCTGGTGCTCGTGGTCGGCGGGGCGATCGCGCTGCTGGTCGCGTCCGGCGTGGGCGCGGCATACGCCAACCGAGCCCTGGTGCCGATCCGCCAGTCCCTTGCCAACCAGCGCGAGGCGCTCCGCCGTCAGCGCGAGTTCGCGGCGGACGCATCGCATGAGCTGCGCACGCCGCTGACGGTCATCCGGGCGAGCGTGGAGGACCTGGAGCGGCACCCCCGCAAGTCGGTCGCGGCCGTGGGGAGTGCGCTGACCGACATCCGCGACGAGGTCGACCACCTCACGTCGATGGTCGACGACCTATTGCTCCTCGCGCGCTCTGACTCCGGGGCGGTCGAGCTGGAGCAGGTGCCGATCGACCTGGGCGATGTCGCATCGACGGGCGCCTCAGCGCTGACGCGGCTGGCCGAGGAGCGTGGCGTACGGATGGTGGTCGACCCGATCCCGGCCGAGGTCAACGGTGATCCGGCGCGGCTGCGCCAACTCGTCGCGATCCTGGTCGACAACGCGATCCGCCATGCGCCGGCCGGCAGCCGCGTCGATGTCCGGGTCCGGACCGACGGCGGTGACGCGGTCCTCGTCGTCGAGGACGAGGGACCGGGCATCCGGCCCGAGGACCTGCCGCGCGTGTTCGACAGGTTCTATCGGGGGGCCGGGGCACCGGGCGGCGGGACCGGTCTCGGGCTGGCGATCGCGGCCTGGATCGTGGAGCGCCACGAGGGCCGGATCGCGGCCGCCAACCGCGATGGGGCCGGGGCGACGTTCACCGTGCGCCTGCCGTTGATCCCGCGACCCTCGCCGGGAGCAGCGCCCGCATAGACTCGGGCGCATGGCCCGACGACGCATCGAGCGTGGGATCTCGCTTCCGTTCGACGTGTTCGCGCTCTCGAGCCGCCTGGGCGCCTACCTGGATCGGGCACTGGAGGGGACCGGTCTTCGACCGGTCGAAACGCTCAAGCACACCGGCATCGTGGTCCTCATCTCCCGTCGCTATCACGAGAAGGCACCCGGTGACGACCGACTCCAGATCGAGCCCGACATCCCGGTCGAGGCGACCTGGCACGACGTCATGGCCGGCCGCGACCCGGTGCTGGATGCAGCCGTGGACGCGCTGCTCGGAGAAGCCGCGCCGTAGACTCTCGACGTGAGGCGCTCGAGCGGAGAGGACTGGCCCATCTTCGGTCGCGACGCCCCCGACGTCGCCTGGCGGCCCGATCCCGCGTTGGCCGCCGAGGCGCGGCTCTCCCGGTTCCTGCGTTCGACCGGCGAGCCGTCGCTCGATGCGCTGCAGGCTCGTGCGGTCGCTGATCCGGCCTGGTTCTGGGGCGCCGCGACCGACGACATCGCGATCCCGTGGACACGCCGGCCGCGGGAGATCGCCGACTTCTCCGGTGGCCCGGCGTGGACCCGCTGGTGGATCGGTGGCTCGTTCGACTGGTCATCGGCCGCAGTCGAGCCACGCGCGGCGCGCGAACCCAATGGCATCGCCATCACGTGGGAAGGGGAAGATGGGGAAATCCGTGAGCTGCGCAACAAGGAGCTTGCCGCCGAGGTTCGGGCGGCCGCGGCGCAGCTCGCTTCGCTCGGGATCGTGGCCGGCGAGCGGGTCGGGATCCTCCTGCCGATGCTCCCGGAGACGGTCGTCGCCGTCCTGGCGGTCACCCGGCTCGGCGCGATCTTCACACCCATCTTCTCGGGCTATGGCGCACCGGCGATCGCATCGCGCCTGGCGGACTGCGGCGCCCGACTGCTCATCACCGCCGATGGCTTCCTCCGACGGGGCGCGTGGGTCGATCTGAAGTCGGTGGCGGACGCAGCGGTCGAATCGGCGCAGTCGGTCGAGCAAGTCGTCGTCGTCCGACGTGCGGGTGATGCCCTGGACGTGCCCTGGACGCCGCAGCGGGATGTCTGGTGGGACGCCACCGGCAATGCTCCGTCGGGAGCCGCTACGGACCGCGACCCCGAGGCGCCGTTCATGATCATCTACACGTCGGGGACGACCGGGCGGCCGAAGGGCGCCGTCCATGTGCACGGCGGCTTCCCGATCAAGGCCGCCCAGGACCTCGCCCACACCTTCGACCTGACCGAGCGCGACAGCCTCTTCTGGTTCACCGACCTGGGCTGGATGATGGGCCCGTGGGCGATCGCCGGATCGCTGCTGCTGGGCGCGCGGCTGGTCCTGTACGAAGGCGCTCCCGACTTCCCAGGCCCGGACCGGCTGTGGTCGTTGGTCGAACGCCACAAGGTCACCCACCTCGGGCTGTCGCCGACCATCATCCGCTCGCTGATGGCCCATGGCGAGGAGCCGGTCCGCTCGCACGACCTGTCGTCGCTCAGGGTGCTGGGCTCGACCGGTGAACCCTGGAACCCCGAACCGTGGTGGTGGTTCTTCCGCGAGGTCGGCGGTGGCCGCTGCCCGATCATCAATTACAGCGGCGGCACGGAGGTCAGCGGCGGGATCGTCGGCGGGAACGTGGTCGGTCCCATCAAGCCGGCCTCGTTCAGCGGACCATGCATCGGGACGGCGGGCGACGTCGTCGACGACGACGGCCGGCCGGTCCGCGGGCGGGTCGGTGAGCTCGTGATCCGGGCGCCGATGCCGGGCATGACCCGTGGTTTCTGGGGCGATCGCGAGCGCTACGAGGAGACGTACTGGTCGCGCTGGCCCGGCCTGTGGGCGCACGGCGATTGGGCCTCGATCGATGCCGACGGCTACTGGTTCATCCATGGCCGCTCGGACGACACGCTCAACGTCGCGGGCAAGCGCGTGGGACCCGCCGAGGTCGAGAGCGCGGCGGTCCGGCACCCGTCGGTGCTCGAGGCGGCGGCGATCGGCGTGCCGCACGACATCAAGGGCGAGGCGATCGTCGTGCTGTGCGTGCTCCGACCGGGCGAGCGCGACGACGATGGCCTGCGAGCCGACGTCGCTCGCATCGTCGCCGATGACCTCGGCAAGCCGCTCAAGCCGGAGGTCGTCGCCGTCGTCCCGTCGTTGCCGAAGACCCGCTCGGGCAAGGTCATGCGGCGCGTCATCCGGGCAGCCTGGCTTGGCCTCGACCCCGGCGACGTGTCGGCGCTCGACGACCCCGCCTCGCTCTCCGAGATCAGCGCTCGTTCGCCGCTGGCGACCGGGTGAATCGATGAGGGCGGGCCGAAGCCCGCCCTCGAGAGCTGGGTGTCCGGGGCTTAGCGGAGGTCGATGTTCGACAGGACGTAGGTCCCGGGCTGGTCGGCGATCACGAAGGGCACCTTGCCCGGCGCGATGCGCCAGGTCGGATGGGCTGCGACCATCGCATCCCAATTCACGAACCACTCGCTGCTGAAGTTGAGGAAGACCGCACAGTTGGCGGCGTCGGTGCTAACGGTTCCTGTGTTGCCGCAGGTGAGCGCGTCCAGGAAGGCATAGCCGTCGAGGCCGCCGTTCCGGTTGGTATCGAGCGGGATGCTGAACCGCGGCGCGCCGCCCGCGACCGACCCGCTGTGATGGAACGAGAAATGGATCGACGCGATCCTCTTGCCGCTCCGGCTCTTGGAAGCGAGATAGACGCCGGAATATTCTCCCGAGTCGTTGGTGAGCGTGGCAGTGCCACCGCTGAACGACACTTCGCCGGTCCCGAAGGTCCGGAACTTGCTGGCGGCCGTCGCCGTGCCGGCGAGCGCCATCACGGTGGCGAGGGCGAGGGCGAGGACGAACGACAAACGTCGCATGAGCGAACCTCCTGATCTGGGGGATCGGAGGCGCCGATCGTAGATGTGCACGGACGCACCGGGTCCCCCTCGATGGTCCGGTCTTGCGTCCGGACGATGGAGCCGGAACGGGCGTTATCCTGCTTCCGTGACCGGTATCGCGGCCCCGGAACGCGACGTCGTCAGCTGGGATGACCTCGACCGACTCGTCGGCGTCCTCGCGAACAGCCTGGCGGGCCAGCCGTTCGACGTCATGCTGGCGATCACCCGCGGCGGCATGGTCCCCGCCGGGATGCTCGCGTACCGGCTGCGACTTCGCGACATCCTCGTCGCCGCCGTCGAGTTCTACGACGACACGGGTCAGCCCGCCGCCCAGCCCACGTTCTTCCAGTTCCCCGCCGACCCGCTGCTGCGTGGCAAGCGGGTGCTGATCGTCGACGAGGTGTGGGACAGCGGCACGACGATCCACGCGGTCACGGAACGAGTCCGCCGTGCGGGCGGATCCCCCGTCACGGCGGTGCTCCACTACAAGCCCGAGCACTCGGTCGTCCCCGACCGACCCGATGTCCACGTCGTCGAGACCGACCAGTGGGTCGTCTACCCGTTCAAAGCCGGCTATTGACCCCGACCCGTCATCCCAACCCTCCCGTGGAGGTCCCGTCATGACCGACGTCCGACTCCTGGTCGGCACCCCGAAGGGCGCGTTCTTCCTCGACAGCGACGAGCGTCGCGACGAGTGGTCGCTTCGTGGCCCGCTGTGCGAGGGCTGGCCGATCCACGACCTGATCGTCGAGCCATCGAGCGGCGCGATCCTGGCAGCCGGCGGCAGCCCCTGGTACGGCCCGGCCGTGTGGCGGAGCGAGGACGAGGGCGCGACTTGGACGCACTCCTCCGAAGGGCTGTCGTACGGCGACGGGGAGGAGGGATCCCCGATCACCACGATCTGGAGTCTTGCCAGCGGACCGGACGGCACGCTGTACGCCGGCGTCGAACCCGCCGGGCTGTTCCGGAGCGGCGATGGCGGCCGGACCTGGTCGCACGTCGAGGGACTGACGAACCACCCGTCGCGGCCGACGTGGGGACCGGGTGCCGGCGGGCTGATCCTCCACACGATCGTGCCGCATCCGACGGATCCGCAACGGATGTGGGTCGGGATCTCGGCGGTCGGCGTGTTCGAGACGCGCGACGGCGGCGCGACCTGGGAGCCGCGCAACAAGGGCGTCCGCGCCGACTTCGTCCCAGGCCCGGAGCCGGAGACCGGCCAGTGCGTGCACAAGTTCGCGATGGCGGCCGGTGAGCCGGAGACCCTGTACCAGCAGAACCATTGCGGCCAGTACCGCTCGACGGATGGCGGTCTGACGTGGACCGACCTGTCCAAGAACGGCGTGTCCAGTCAGTTCGGCTTCCCGCTTGTCGCGCATCCGCGGGACCCCAAGACGTTCTGGGTGATCCCGCTGACGCAACCGGAAGACGGCCGCTACATGCCCGACGCCAGCGCCGCCGTGTGGCGCACGACCGACGGCGGCGACAGCTTCACTCGCGGCGATCGGGGATTGCCGCAGGAGGGCGCCTACATCAGCGTGCTGCGCGAGGCGATGGCCCGCGATCCGCTGGATCCTGTCGGGGTCGCGTTCGGTACCAAGACCGGGCAGCTCTGGCACAGCTCCGACGAGGGCGAGTCGTGGCGGCTGATCACGGGCAACCTGCCCGAGATCTGGGCGGTCGAGGCGGTCGTCCGCGAGCACTGACCGCATGGCGACGGTCATGCTGCCGCGCTCGTTGCTGGCGCTCTTTCCGGGTGTGGAGCGCCGGACCGAGCTGGCCGGTGAGACGGTGGATGCCGTGATCACCGCCCTGGACGCGCGGGCGCCCGGCATGCGCGACCGGCTGGTCGAGGCAGGGCCGCGGCTGCGTGCCCACATCAACGTGTTCGTGGACGGCCGACCGGCCGACCTCACGACGCCGGTCGGAGCGGATGCGACGGTCCACGTGATCCCGGCGGTATCGGGTGGATCGCCGCCGCCACTGGGCTAGTCCATCTCGAAGGCCGCCAAAGCGTCGAAGGCCTCCGTGCGTTCCGCGATCGCGTCGCCACCGATGGCCCACGGGGCGCGCCCATCGCGGGTCCGACCGACAGCGCGTGGCGGGTCGCCGACGACGGCCCGCCAGCCCAGGTCGGACAGACGATCGATGGTCGCCTCTGCCGCCGCGACCATCGCCTTGGCATGGTCATCCGCGATGCCATGGAGTGCGCGCCGGCTCGAGACGCCGGCGACATCGGCGGCTACCCGAGCGGCGGCGCGGGCGTCGGCCGCGGCGTGGGCCATGTCTGGAAGTCGCCGGCGCATGAGCAGAGCAGTCGACCCCGTCCGGGCCAGCGCAGCAGCCACGATGTATGGCCACGACGCGCTCGTCCCGGCGGCCAGCCCGGTCCCGACCGGCTCATCGAACCTGATGATGTGGTCGGGGAACAGCGAGCGGCGGACGTCGACCTCAGCCAGGATACGGGCGACGGCGGATGCCTCGTCGGCAAGCCAGGCGGGGTAGGCGCCGACGACGATCCGGCCCGCCGACAGACCGTCGGCACGGGCCAGCGCGACGCCTAGCAACTGGAGCGCCAGGGCCCGGCCAGATCGGGTCGCGGGATCGGACGGCACCCCCGAGACCAGGTCAGGGGCGACGACCAGCGGCCCCGGACCGATCGACACGAACGTGTCGGCCCGGCGGTGCAGCCGGCGTGCGAACGCGTGATCGGCCAGCGAGCGGTCGGGGTCCACCCCGCCGACCACGATCTCGGCGACCGGGTCCGCCTCGACGAGATCGACCCGCTCGTATGCGGCGACGACCGCTCCCTCGGGCACGCCCAGTGGCGGGATGGCCGTGCCGAGTCGCACATAGCCGCGTCGTTGGGCGGCGACGCCATCGGCAGCGCGACGGAGCCGAGCCAGTGCGCGCTGGCTGCCTGACGGGGCCGGGTCGGTATCGTCGAAGTCGATCGCCTCGGAGCGGCGGCGACGGTCGCCGGGCCGCCACTCCGGCGGTTCGACGCCGGCCGACTGCATGCGGTCGGCGAGCTCGCGTCCGATCGGTACCTCGACCCGGAGCAGGTCGTAGCCCGCCGACGCGAGGGCGGCCGCCTCGTCGAGTGCCTCATCGACGTCCGGTGCCGCCAGCGTGGTGCCGAGCCACGGCCGAGACACCTCACCGAGCAGGTCGACCAGCTCGCGCCGCGCGACACGATCGGCGTCGATGCGCTCGATGGCAGCGTCGACCAGCCGACGGGCCTCGGCGACGGCGGTCGCGCGACGATCCGGCTCGCGCAGGAGCTCGGCCTCGAGCGCGAGGTCGATCGCCCCGGACGCCACGTCCAGCGCCAGCTGTTGCGGCTCCAGGTCGTATTCGGTCAGGGCCATCGCGAACGGCAGCGCGATCCCACCGCCGAGCCCGTCCGCGGCGCTCGTCAGCCAGCGGTCGACCGCAGCGCCGGCCAGCGGACGCCCCGAACGATCCAGGCCGGTGACCCCGAACAGCCGCAGCAGTGCACGCTCCTGGCCGAGCGTCGTGGAGGCGCGCGCACGGGCGCCCCAGGCGCCGGCCAGCGTCGCGGCTCGGTCGGCGAGCTTGTCGATCGAGCGGTCAGCCACTGACCGACTCGACGAGGCGGAGGATGGCGAGCATGCCGCGGAACACCGTCTCGGGGTCATCGTGGGCGAACCGGATCGTCCGATCGCCGACCCGCTCCACGCCAGGCATGATCGCGGCGTGGTCGGCGATGACCCCGCGTGGGACGTCGATCTCGATGGCGACCGGCCGCCCGACCTCCAGGACCTGCAGCTCACCGGCGGCGGCTCGCCCGACCGCGCGCTCGGCGCCGGCGCGGATGCGGTCCCGCGCGACGGTGGGGTGGACCGAGATCGCACTGCGCCCGCCATCGATGGTCTTGACGACGACCCGCTCGGCCCACGGCAACCAGCCTTCGACCTCCTCGGCGAGGGCGTCGTCCCCGGCGACCATCCCGACCGGGATCCCCCACGCGCCCAGCGCGAGGGCGTTCACCCCGTACTCGCCGGTCGGTCGGCCGTCGAGGCGGGTCTCGACCGGCATGTCCGAGTAGGTGTGGGCGATCGTGCCGCTCGGGTGCCCGGCCCGCGCGTGATAGCCGACGAACAGCGCGACGTCGAAGGACGGCGCCCTGTCCGCGCCCGGCCTGGCGCCGGCCACCATGGACCACGCCTTCTGCCCCTGCAGCACGCGCGCGCCCGGGTGCAGGTCGGCGGGCAGCAGGTTGTACATGTTCCAGTGGCTGTCGTTGACGAGGATGTCGGTCGCGCCGGCGGCAAGGGCGCCTTCGATCGCGGCATTGGTCTCACCCACCATCAGATCGACGGACACCGGGTAGCGGCGGTCGGCCGGGTCGGTCGGGGCCGGGTGGTTGACCCCCGCGATGCCCTCCATGTCGACGCTGATGAAGACCCTCACGTGCCCTCCTTCGGTCCGCTGCGGGCGGGCTCGCCGATCCACACGTGACCGTCACGAAAGTGCTCGGCCTTCCAGATTGGCGCGCGGGCCTTGGTCTCGTCGATCGCATAGCGTGCCGCGTCGAACGCCGCCCCACGGTGCGGGCTGACGGCGACGACGGCGATCGACACCTCCTCGAGCGGCACCTCGCCCGTCCGATGGACGATGGCGACGCGCTCGACGGCGAACCTCGCGGCGATCTCATCGGCGATGTCGCCGAGCACGGCGAGGGCCATCGATTCGTGCGCCTCGTATTCGAGCGACTCGACGTGCCGGTCGGCATGTCGGGCAGCCTCCGCCTCCTGGCCCGGCGCCGGGGTGCCCGGCGTGACCCGCGTGCGGCCGAGGAACCCCACGGCGGCGCCGTCCTCGGGCGAGGCCAGGCGGTCCGTCAGCTCGCCAAGGATCCCGGCGTCGAACGGCTCCGTCCGCAGCTCCAGGATGCGGCGCTCCGCACCGCCACCGGACACCGGCGGGATCATCGCGACCTCGTCGCCCTCGGCGAGCGGCGTGGGCCCGTCGGCGTAGGCGCCGTTCCGGGCGAACCGGACCGAAGCGCGTCCGGGCGCAAGGGCGGGATGCATGCCGACCAGCGCCCGCCACGCATCGTCGACCGTCGCGCCGTCGGGCAGTTCCAGCGGGACCTCGCGCGCGCCGGCCAGCTCGCGCTGGATCGCGAAGAGGCGGATGCGGACGCGCACCTCGGTGAGCGTCCTAGCCGCGCCATGCCGCGGCCAGCAGCCCGTCGCCGACCGGCAGGATCGTGGCCGTGAAACGGGGATCGCCGAGCACCCGCTGGCTGAACGAGCGGAGGGCAGCCGTGTTGGCATCGTCGGGCTCGGCCGGCGTCACGCCGGATACGCGGCCGCTCCACAGGACGTTGTCGGCGAGGACCAGCGCCCCGGGTGCCAGCCGGCCGTCGATGAGCCGATCCAGATAGTCGCCGTACTCGGGCTTGAGCGCGTCGATGAACGCGAGGTCGAATGGGCCGGCCAGGGCAGGATCGCCCGCGTCGAACGCCTCGAGGGCCTTCGCCGTCAGGACCGTGATCCGGTCGTCCGTTATGCCGGCCTGCCGCCACCAGGCGCGGGCACGGTCGGTCCGCCCGCGGTCCGGATCGATGGTGACGATCGTCCCGTCGTCCGGCTGGCCCATCGCCAGCCAGAGCGTCGAATACCCGAACGCCGTCCCCACTTCGACGATGCGCCGCCGTCCGCCGGCGAGCACGGACAGGACGCGACCTGCGTCGCGGTCCACGATCGGTACGCGGGGCTCCGCCGCGGCCGCCTCGATCGCGGCGAGGGCTGGCGTCAACGGTGGCGCGATGGACTCGATCCAGTCGACGTCTTCTTCGCGCGGGATCCAGCCACGCTCATCCTTCATCCCGGTTCCGGCCTCCTAGGGTTCGTCAGACGAGCAGCCCCGCACCGAAGTACAGGCCGGCCGCGAGGATGGTGCCGGCGGCGATCGTGCCGACGTTGATGTACAGCAGGCCGGTGGCGGATTCCATCGAGCGGGTCCGCGCGGTCTGGACTGCCGCCCACGACACGACGAGCGGGAAGATCAGCCCCACGATCAGGCGCAGCCAGACGAACAGGGCCCACTCACCGGTCAGCGCACCGAACGGCGCCGGGTCGGCCGGACCGGCTCCGACCACCATCCAGGCCACGAACAACACCACCTGGATCGCCATGACCGCGAGCAACAGCCGGGCGATCAGGATCAGCGGGGCCTCCGGCAGCTTGGGCGTCACCAGGTACCAGTGCCCCAGGATCATCGCGGCGAACACGCCCCCGGTCGCCGCGAACAGGACGGCGAGCTGGACCAGCAGGGCCGCGGCGCCGATCGGTCCCCCACCCCAGCCGAGCGCCCCGAACACGACCGTCAGGGCCCCGGCCGTCACCGCCGCGACCTCGAGGAAGCTCCCAGCGTTCGCAGATGCCCGCCGGGCGATAAGCGCGACGAGCCCCAATGCCACGAACGCCGCCAGGGCTGCACGCCGCGGGACGTCGAACGCTGGATCCGGGACGACCGGCGATGCGCCGAGGGTCCCGGGCAGCGCGCCGTCGCTGAGCCAGGCCAGGAGCCCGAAGCCGATCGCGCACGCCGTCACGAACCCGAGGTAGCCACGGGTCGCAGAGGTCCGCCGCCCGAGCAGCACCACGGCGGCGTACGTCCCAAGCGCCAACCCCGCGAGGACCGTCCAGTTGATGTAGGCGAGGTTCTCGGCGATCTGCGTGGCTGCCACCTCGCGAGTGTAGCCGCGTCGCTAGCATCGACACCGACGACTCGATGGAGGTGCCTCATGTCGCTCCCCACCGGCACGACGATCACGTGGTACGGCCACTCGTGCGTGCGCATCGATACGGCCGGCGGCCGGACCGTGATCATCGATCCGTGGTTCGCCAATCCGACCAGCCCGATCGCGGTCGACCAAGTCGACCGCTGCGACGTCCTCCTGGTGACGCACGGGCATTTCGACCACTTCGGCGACGCGCTCAGCCTCGCCAGCCGGCTGCGTCCCTACTGGCCCTGTATCCACGAGATGAGTCTCTGGCTGGCACGGCAGCTGCCGGGCGGGGCCGACGCGGTCGTCGGGATGAACAAGGGCGGGACCGTCGAACACGGCGGGCTGCGGATGACGATGGTCCGGGCGCACCATTCGGCCGGCGACTGGAACGCCGGCGGTGAGACGACGCTGTATCTCGGCGAGCCCGCGGGGTTCGTCATCGAGCTCGAGGATGGCTACCGCATCTACCACGCCGGCGACACCGAGGTGTACACGGACATGCGGCTCATCCAGGAGCTGTACCGTCCTGACATGGCCATGCTCCCGATCGGCGGCCACTACACGATGGATCCGAGGGCCGCGGCCATGGCGGTCGAGTTCCTGGGTGTCACCGAGGTCCTGCCGCTCCACTACGGGACGTTTCCGATCCTGGCGGGAACACCCGACCAGCTGCGCGAGGCGCTCGCCGGACGCGGCCTGGGCGACGTCAGGGTCCACGCCCCGCGGCCAGGCGGCACGCTGGGCTGACGACCACCGTCCGCGGCGCTACGTCCGCGGCGCTACGTCCCCGTCGCCGGCCGGAACGAGACGGTGTCGACCCAGGTCGTGACGTCCGAGCGCCCGAGCTCGATCTCGAGCGCGGCGTTCGGGTCCGTGACCGATGCGATGAACGGGAACACCACCTGGGTCCACGCGGTGGTCACCGGGGCGCTGCGCGCGAGGTAGGACGCACCGACGCTCGATCCGATCCGGACGCGTAGGTCGCGAGGCGTCTCCGCACGGACCCACAGGCTGAGCGAGTAATGCCGGCCGGCCTCGATCTGGAGGCCTGGCTGCCGCAGCGACACACCCGAGTAGGCGAAGCTCTCGATGCCGATGTCGACCTTCGCGGATGTCGTTCCTGCGGCGGGCGCGACGGTGTCGGGAGCAAGCGTCGCGCTCGCGCCCGTGGCGACGAACAGGCCCCACGGCGGGCCGACCCCGGTCTCGAAGCCACCGCCTTCGATCTGCTCGTCGGGTGCGGGTGACGGCTCGAGCGACCCGACCGGACCGGAGGGTGGCGCGGTCGCGGACGCCGGTGGGGGTGTCGCGGACGCCGGTGGGGGCGACGAGGCCGGCGGCGCGACGGAAGCCGATGGGGCGGCGGAGGCGGGGGCGCTCGGCGAGGGCGGCGGACCCTCCGCGAGCGCTTCGAGCGCGGCCTGGAGCGCCGGGATCTCGGCGATGAACTTGACGAGGACGGTCGCCCCGACGCGATAGTCGGCGGTATTGGCCAGCGATGCGCGCAACGTCTGGGTCGCCGAATCGCCGATGGACTTGTAGAGAGCGGCCAGCTTGCCGCCTGGCTCGTCCTCGCCCTGGGCACCGTTGAGCGCGACCACCGCGTCGCCACCGAGCGCGACGGTCGTGTTGACCTGGCGGACGAGCGAGGCGACCTCATTCGTGCGGAGGTTGGTCCGGTCGAGCTCGCGCTGCAGCCCCCGACCGAAGCCCGCGAGCCGTTCGTTGACCGCCTGGAGCAGGATGACCGCCCCGGGATCCACCAGCGGGCTCGGCGTGACTGTCTCGACGCCGGCGGACCGGCTCGGCAGCGGGCTGCTCGGGGTCGCTGGCGGGGGCGGGCCCATCGCGAACACCGTCGTCGCCACGATCGCCACGACGACGAACGCGAGCGCGCCCCCGATGACCTCAGGACCAGGTGGCCGCGCGCGCCGCTCGGGTGAAACCGGCTCGTTGACCGTCACGGACCGGCGCCGACGCCCGGCACCGCGAGCGCCAGCTCGAGGTCGGCGGCCCGCATCCCGCCGATGGTGCGGAAGACGATCGCCAACGAGGAGCGGCCTTCGCGGCCCGAGATGATGACGCGGTCGTCCATCGCGGTCACCTCGAAATCGAGCACGGGCCCCTGGTGACGGACCGTCAGCTGCCCGGCATCGACCGGTCCGAACACCCGGAGCTGATCGCCGTCGCGCGCGATGGCATAGGTCGCGCCGATCTCGAGCCCTGCATTCCCGGAGATGTAGACGCCGGTCGACAGGACTTCACCAGCGGTGACCTCGTCGGACGTCGTTGCGAGGACACGATTCGAGGCGGTGAACGACGGGCGGGTACCCATGGCCATCGGCGAGACCATGGTCCGGCCGGGCCAGCTGCCCTGCGCATCGCGCCGCATCGCGGTCCGGGCGGTGCCGATGGGGGTCGGTGGTGACGCGCCTCGAGGCGTGGGGAGTGGCCACCCACGGATGGGCGCCTCGCCGGGCTCCTGATCGGCGGGTTGGCGGCGAACCTCCGGCATGAACGCCCCGACCGAGCCGAACCGCAGCGAGACACCGCATCGGTCACACGTCGTCGCCCAGCCCTCGATCGGCAGGTCGCAGTTCGGGCAACGGCCGGGCGGTCCGAACACGAGCAGGGCGAGCGCGAGCGGTCCGATCATGGCGCCGAGGATGAACCAGATGGCGGGATTCCGCGCGCACCTGGTCGCGTACCACCCCGCCAGCGGCGCCCCTACGCCGGCCAGCAGGACCAGCACGATGGGGATGCCATCGAGAACGCCCTGCACGCTTCCTCCGGTGTCAGTCGGACCGACGGCGGCCATGCTACCCGAGGTCGGGTGACGACCGGGTCGGCGGCCTTCGTTCCGAGTCCGGTCGTCCCGGCGCTTGGTGCGGCGGCGCACCGGAAGACGCGATTGAAATGTCCCTTAAGTTCGTTTCGGCTCGTAATCGCAAGTGTATTTGAGAGGTGGGGGCCTTACGATAGGACCCCCAGGGGCTGGTACTTTTAGCATCGGCCCTCAGGGGCGCTGTCATCGGGCCCATATCGGAGCCATGTCGGATCGACGCTCATTCCTTGGGGAGGTCGGGGTCGTCGCGGACTAGCCGGAGCACCGAGGCTTCGGCCGAAGGGGGAAAGAGAGAATGCGTGTCACCGTAGTCGGTTTGGGCTACGTTGGGCTCGTCACGGGCGCGTGCCTTGCCGAATGGGAGCACGACGTCACGGGTGTCGATGCCGATCCCCGTCGACTGACGACCTTGCGTGAGGGCCGCGTCCCCTTCCACGAGCCCCGGCTCCCCGAGCTTGTCGCCGACGGTATCGCCACGGGTCGCCTGTGCTTCACCGACGACCTTCGCGGGGCTGCCGCCACAGCCGACATGGTCATCGTGGCCGTCGGCACCCACGACGGGAACGGCGGCTGGCAGACCGACACCGTCCGAGGAGCGCTCGCCGACATCGTGCCGGTCTTGGCCGATCACGCGACGCTCGTCATCCGTTCGACCCTCCCGCCGGACTTCATCACCCAGCTGCCGGCCCTCGTCGCCAGCCGCCGGGCGACCGCCGGGCTCGCGTCCATCCCGGTGCTCCTCAATCCGGAGTTCACCCGCGAAGGCCGGGCGGTCCGCGACTATCAGCAGCCCGATCGCATCGTGCTCGGCATCGTGAGCGACCCGGATGGCCACGGTGAGGCCGCCCTCCGGGAGCTCTACCACTCGGCGGCGGCCCCGGTCGTCGTGATGGGCGCGATCGATGCCGCCATCACCAAGCTCGGGGCCAACCTGTTCCTGGCGACCAAGATCAGCTTTGCCAACGAGCTGGCCGAGATCTGCGACGCGTTCGGCGCCGACGTCGCCACGGTCGTGGACGGCATGTCGTACGACAACCGTATCGGTGGCTCCTTCCTGCGGGCCGGCGTCGGGTTCGGCGGATCGTGCCTGCCCAACCAGGTATCGATGACGATCCGGACCGCCGCCCAGGTCGGCGTCGACACGCCACTGCTCACCGCGGTCGACACGGTCAACCATCGGCGCCGCAGCCAGGTCGTCGAGCGGGCCGCGACACTCCTCGAAGGGACCGTCCGAGGCCGCAGGATCGCCCTGCTCGGGCTGACCTTCAAGCCCGACACGGACGACCTGCGGGACGCGCCGGCCCTCACGATCGCCAGCGAGCTGATCGAGCTCGGGGCCTCGGTCGTCGCCTACGACCCGATGCCGTCCGCTCGCGAGCGGTCAGCGACCATCGTTCCGGGACTGGAGGTCGCCCCGGCAGCCGCAGACGCCCTCCGCGGCGCCGACGTCACCGTGCTGGTCACAGAGTGGCCCGAATTCGTCGACCTCGATTGGGCAGTCGCCGGCCCGACCATGAATCGCCGCATCGTCATCGACGGGCGCAACGTCCTGAGCGGCGAACGCCTTGCGGCCGTGGGCTTCACCTACTCGTCCTTCGGCCGGGGCACGCTCGTGCCCAGGGCCGTGGCCGAGGGCGCCGTCGCCGAGACCGGCCGCGTCGCCTCGCTGCAGTGGGGTCCCGGATGACCCCAGCACGACGCCACCACCTCGTCGTCGCCCTCATCGCGGCGCTCGCCGGCGCCGGTATCGGTCTCGAATTCGCACGGGCCGGCCTCGCGCTCCAACCGAGTCTCGCGTGGTGGCTCGGGGTGATGGGTGTCATCGCGCTGGTGCTCGTGCTGATCACCGCCCCCGCCGAGCCCGAGGCGGCGCCGACGACCACCCCCGCGCGCGCCGGCTGGGCCGAGTTCCGACGTGAGCTCCGTCGGTCGCGCCGTTCCGTCAAGTCGATGACGCTGCTGCGATTTCGCGGTCCGGCCGATCCCGAGGCCGCGGCCGCTGCCGACCTTCCGGGTCTATCGCGTCGTTTGCATGAACATCTCCGACTCGTCGACCGGACGTGGGTCGACGATGGCAGCGTCTACGTGCTGCTCCCGGAATCGACGCGTGCGTCGGCCGATGCGCTGCTCGCCCGGCTGAGGACCATAGCTCCCGAATTGCTCGTCGATGATCTGCGGCTCGCCACGTTCCCGGACGACGGTTTGACGAGCGGGGCGTTGATCTCGGCCGTCCACGGCGCCGCGCTGAGCGAGGTGCCGACCCCGATCCGAGCTGCGGTCGCCGACGAGGACGGCGAGCCTATGGAGCTAGAGGACGCCCAGCCGCTGGGTGAGACCGCCGCTCGATCATGACGCGCTCGCCTGGTCAGGTCAGCAACCCGCGCGGCTACACCCCGACCAAGCGGACCATCGATCTCGTCGTCTGTCTGGTCGCCCTGCCGATCGTGCTCCCGCTGGGCCTGCTGTGTGCCTTGCTGATCCGCATCGAGTCGCCGGGGCCGATCCTGTTCGCGCAGCAGCGAACCGGGCAGCACGGCGTGCGCTTCCCGATGTGGAAGTTCCGAACCATGGTCCAGAACGCCGAGGAGCTGAAGGCATCCCTCCAGCACCTCAACATCCTGCCGGCGCCGGACTTCAAGATCCCGAACGACCCGCGGATCACGCGCGTCGGGCGGATCCTGCGCAAGACCAGCCTCGACGAGCTGCCCCAGGTCATCAACGTGATCCGCGGTGAGATGTCCATCGTCGGGCCGCGCCCGACGTCGTTCGCCGCGAGCACCTACGACCTGTGGCATTCCGAACGTCTGGAGGTCGTGCCCGGGATCACGGGCCTGTGGCAGGTCAAGGGTCGCGGGACCATGACGTTCGACGAACGCCTTCGGCTCGACATCGAGTACATCGAGCGGCGCTCGACGGTGCTCGACCTCAAGCTGATGGCGCAGACCGCGCTTGCGATCTTCAAGGGGTCTGGCGTCTAGGTCCGTCCCGTGGCTTGGCCGGCGCCTCGCCGCGCGCGGTGCCAGTCGACCTGCCGAGCCAGACCCGCGGACGGCTCCACCCGCGGTTCGTATCTGAGCGCGAGGCGGGCGCGGCTGACGTCAGCGCTGGTATGGCGCTGATCGCCTGGCCGGGCGGGCTCCCGCACGACGATCGGCTCAACGCCGAGGTGGCCGGCGATGAGCGAGATCGCCGCGTTGAGCGAGATCGTGCGACCACCACCGATGTTGTAGATGCCGCCGATCTCCCCGCGCTCGAGCGCCAGGATGGTGCCGGTCACCGCGTCGTCGATGTACGTGTTCGAGCGTGTCTGCTCGCCGTCACCGTAGACCGTGATCGGCTGACCGTCGAGCATCGCCTCGATGAACCGGTGATAGGCCATGTCCGGGCGCTGGCGAGGTCCGTAGATCGAGAAGTAGCGGACGATGGTCGCCGGTAGGCCGTGGAGCGCCGTGTGCGCCAGGACGAGCTTCTCGGCCGCGAGCTTGGTGATCCCGTATGGCGAGGACGGCTCGAGGGGGCGATCCTCGTCCCCGACCGCCTCGGTGCCGTAGACGGACGACGTCGACGCGAACACGAGGCGGAGCGCGCCGGCCCGGCGGGCGGCCTCGATCAGCCGGTTGGTCGCCAGGATGTTGCATGACGCATAGAGCTCGAGGTCGGTCCAGCTCCGCATGAGGCCGGCCATCGCGGCCTCATGGACGATCGCGTCGGCACCCTCGAGCCAGGGGTCGAGGTCGTCAGTGCGCAGGTCGATCTCCCCGAAGCGGAACGCCGGCGTCTCGGCCAGGCCGGCCAGGTTGGCCTGCTTGACGGCCTTCGGGTAGTAGTCGATGAAGGCATCCAGCCCGACGACCTCATGACCCCTGCCGATGAGCGCCTCGGCCAGGTTCGAGCCGATGAAGCCGGCGACGCCGGTCACGACGATCCTCATGCACCCGGCTCCTGCAGGACCTGCACATCCGACAAGTCGATGCGTTGCTTCGGCTGACCCGTGGTCGTCTCGAGACACATCTCGCGGACGGACGGCACTTCCGGGCGCCGCCAGGCGAGACCGCGCTTGCGCATGACGACGGTCCCATCGTCGCGACGGATCGTGATGTCGTAGGTCCGGCGTGCCTGGTCGGCGACGA
>DATAFZ010000099.1:0-17473 GCA_036257225.1 Candidatus Limnocylindrales bacterium
GCGCCCGCCTCGCTGAGCAGGGCCAGGACTTCAAGGTCGAGATCATCGATGACCTCCTGGCCGCTTCGAAGCGCGACGGCACGCCGATGCCGCCCACGACGTTCTACCGGCAGGGCCCATTCATCGACCTGTGTCGCGGGCCGCACGTCGCGAGCACCGGCAAGATCGGCCCTTTTAAGCTGCTCGGGACGGCGGGCGCGTACTGGCGCGGCGACGAGAAGCGGCCGATGCTCCAGCGCGTCTACGGCACGGCCTGGGCGACACAGGAGGATCTCGACGCCTACCTGTGGCGACGCGCCGAGGCCAAGAAGCGCGACCACCGCCGCCTCGGTGTCCAGCTCGACCTGTTCTCGTTCCATGACGTCTCGCCGGGATCCGCCTTCTGGCACCCCAAGGGCCAGCGCATCTGGCGGACGTTGGAAGGCGCCATGCGCGAGCTCCAGGAGCGCCGGGGCTACCAGGAGGTCTCGACGCCGATCGTCGTGTCCGAGAAGCTCTGGCGCCAGTCGGGCCACTGGGACCTGTACCGCGACAACATGTTCCTGGTCGAGTCGGAGAACCAGACGTTCAGTCTCAAACCGATGAACTGCCCCGAGTCGACCTACATCTACCGCTCCAGGCTCCGCTCCTACCGTGATCTACCGCTCCGCTTCAGCGAGTTCGGCCGGCTGCACCGGAACGAGCGCTCGGGGACGCTGTCCGGTCTGACCCGCGTGCGGCAGTTCATCCAGGACGATGCCCACCTGTACGTCCGCCCCGACCAGCTGACCGACGAGATCGTCGCGCTACTCGGCGAGGTCCGGGAGGCCTACGGCTGGTTCGGCCTGGAGCCTCGGTTCAGCTTCGCGACGAAGCCGGACAAGGCGATCGGCGACCCCGCGCTCTGGGAACGGGCCGAGCAGCTCACCAAGGAGGCCTTCGCGGCCGCGGACATCAGCTACGAGCTGAAGCCGAAGGACGGCACGTTCTACGCACCCAAGATCGACATCTACATCGACGACGCGCTCGGTCGCGAGTGGCAGATGGCCACGATCCAGATCGACCTGACGATGCTCCCCGAGCGCTTCGACCTGACCTACATCGACGAGGACGGCAAGCCGCAACGGCCGATGGCGATCCACCGCGCCATCTACGGGTCGCTCGAGCGGTTCATCGGCATCCTGATCGAGCACTTCGCAGGCGCGTTCCCGCTGTGGATCGCCCCGGTCCAGGCGGTCGTCATCCCGATCGCGGATCGACACGTGACGGCGGCTGAGGAGCTGGCAGGGGTGTTGCGGTCGCGCGGGTTGCGCGTCGATGTGGACGGGTCGTCGAACCGGATGCAGTACAAGATCCGGACCGCCCAGGAGCAGAAGGTGCCGTACATGGTCGTGCTGGGTGACCGCGAGATCGAGGCGCGCACGGCCTCGCCGCGGACCAGGGCAGGGGAGCAGCAACCGCCCGAGGACTGGGAGTCGTTCGCGGACCGGTTGGCGGCTGAGTCGCAGGCACGGGGCGTGGCGTAACCGCGACGGTGCCGGATCGACGGCTCCTCGCGGTCGACGTCGCGATCAAGGTCGCGACCGTCCTGCTGCTCGCCTGGGCGGTCCTCAGCCCCGACCTGCCGCAGTTCAGCGGCAAGGCGTTCACGGGCCGGGCGGTGGCCTATCCGATCGCTTTGGTCGCGCTACCGGTCGGCTGGTGGGTGCTCGGTCGACCGCGCGGATTCGCGTTCCCGGTCGCGGCCGACATCCTGCTGGGCGTCCCGTTCCTGATCGACGTCGCGGGAAACGCCCTCGACCTGTACGACGCGGTCGAGTGGTGGGACGACGCCAACCACCTCGTGAATTGGGGCCTGCACACGGCTGCGATCGGCCTGTTGCTGCGTGCCGGAGACTGGGGGCAGTGGACCCGAGCGACGCTGGCGTTCGGCTGGGCGGCGAGCACGGCGGTGCTGTGGGAGCTCGCGGAGTACGTGGCCTTCGTACCGGACTCGCCAGAGGCCGCCACTGCCTACGCCGACACCCTGGGCGACCTGGCGCTGGGCCTGATCGGTGGGGCGATCGCCGCGGTCGCAGTCAGTCGGCTTCCATCAGCGAATCGGCGTAGTACAGGAACTCCAGATCGGGCGGCTCGTGCCCCCAGACCGATTCCCGTGGGGCGGGAGCAGGCGACGTCCGAGGCCGATCCCGGCGATGGTCTCCCGTGGGGCGAGAGCTGAAGCGGCATCTTCCCGTGGCACGGGAATGAGGTGCGGGCGAGGCGACAACGGTGTCGTCTGCTCCCGTGGGACGGGAATTCGGCCGGGCCAGGCCGGGGCGGGCCGGGACGGGTAGTAGGGTCGCCACACCGTTCGTTGTCGCCCTCGGAGGGCCTGTGCTATCCTGCCCGCTCGTCCGGTGGGGGCCGTGCGCCCACGCCGGTCGAGTGGATATCAACCTCACGAGGGGCCCAACCATCAGCCGAGACCTGCGAGTAAACCAGATGATCCGGATCCCACAGGTCCGGGTGGTCGATGAAGAGGGAGCCCAGCTGGGTGTCATGCCCACGCCGCAGGCTCTCGAGATGGCGCAGGAACGGGGATACGACCTCGTCGAGGTCGCTCCGATGGCCCAGCCCCCGGTGGTCCGGTTCCTCGACTTCGGTCAGTACAAGTACGAACTGACGAAGCGGGAGAAGGAAGCCAAGCGCAAGCAGCGCTCGGTCACCTTCAAGGAAGTCCGCCTCACGCCGAAGATCGGCGTGGGTGACTTCGATACGAAGGTCCACCGAGCGATCGAGTTCCTCGAGGATGGCGACCGCATCAAGGTGACGGTGCGTTTCCGGGGTCGGGAGCTGACCCACCCGGAGATCGGCCGCAACCTGCTCGCCAGGTTCGTGGAACGGGTCAAGGAACATGGAGTCGCGGAACGGACGCCGCTGCTCGAGGGCAAGTCGATGCACATCACGATGGCATCGCTACACAAGCCCAAGGGCCACGACGCACCGGATCGCAAGCACGCGCCGGACGTGACGCCGCCTGATGCGATAGCGGAGCCGCCACCCGCGCCAGAATCGAAGACAGTCGTGCCCCAGCCGGCAGCCGCCGCCCCGCCAAAGGCGCCGGCCGTCCAGGAGCCCGAGCCCGTCCAAGCAGGAGAGTGAGGCCAGCGTGCCGAAGATCAAGAGCCACAAGACGGCCCAGAAGCGCATCGGCAAGACCGGTAGCGGCAAGATCATCCGGGTCAAGGCGTGGCGCGGCCATCACCTCGAGATCAAATCGTCGCGACGGACGCGCCGCTATGCCGGCAAGACCGTCATGAAGTCGGTCCATGCCAAGCAGGTCCGGCGCCTGCTGCCGTACCTGTAGGAGCCACTACCCGCCATGGCACGAGTCAAGCGAGGCGTCGCCGCCCACAAGCGCCACAAGCGCCTCCTCAAGGCCGCCGAAGGTCGCAAGGGCACCCGCTCGAAGCTGGTCAAGCCGGCACGCGAAGCGCTCCTGCATGCGATGGCGTACGCCACCCGCGACCGCAAGCAGCGCAAGCGCCAGATGCGCGAGTTGTGGATCATCCGCATCAACGCGGCCGCCCGCCAGAACGGGCTGACGTACGGGCAGTTCATCAGCGGGCTGAAGCGCGCGGACATCGAGATCGATCGCAAGATCCTGGCCGACCTCGCGGTGCGTGACAGCGCGACATTCGGTCGCATCGTCGAAGCCGCCAAGGGCGCATAGCACCGACTCTCCGGGAGTCTGCGATCTACCCTCCGAAGGCCGAGCGCGTCCGTCGAAGCGCATCGGCCTGAGGATTCGACCGTGGACCTCGCCGACCTGACCCGCGACCTCGAGGCGCTCCGGACGGAGGCACTGACCTCGATCGAGGCCGCCCCGGACGTCGCGGCGCTCGAAGCGCTCGAGCTCGACGTGCTCGGCAAGAAGGGCCGGCTCACCAGCGTTCTGCGGGGCATCGGCGCGCTACCGGCCGATGATCGACCCAAGGTCGGCGCGATCGCCAACGTGGTCCGCCAGACCATCGAAGGCGCCCTCGCCGAACGGGGCGCGGCCCTTCGCGGCTCGGAGATGCAGGCTCGTCTGACGGCCGAGGCCGTCGACGTCACCACGCCCGGCCGGCCCATCCGCCGCGGCACGCTCCACCCGAGCATCGAGGCGATGCGCGAGATCGCATCGATCTTCGAGCAGTTCGGCTTCGTCGTCTACGAGAGTCCGGAGATCGAGGACGACCTCACCAACTTCCAGATGCTCAACATCCCGCCCGATCATCCGGCGCGGGATCTATGGGACACGCTGTACGTCGACGTCGAGGGCAGGCTCCTCCGGACCCACACCTCACCGGGGCAGATCCGCGTGATGCAGACCGAGACACCACCGATCCGCGCCCTGCTCCCCGGTCGCTGCTTCCGCTATGAGGCGATCGACGCCAGCCACGGCACGGAGTTCTTCCAGGTCGAAGGCCTGATGGTCGACGAAGGGACCACGATGGGCGACCTCAAGGGCCTGCTCGACCAGTTCGCCAAGGCGATGTACGGGTCGGACAAGCGCACCCGGTTCCGGCCCGGCTACTACCCGTTCACGGAGCCGTCGGTCGCCTTCGACGTCGAGTGTCTCGTGTGCGGTGGGACCGGTTGCCCTGCCTGCGGACGCAGCGGCTGGATGACGATCCTGGGCGCCGGGATGGTCCACCCGGTCGTGTTGCAGTACGGCGGGCTCGACCCAGAGCGGTACCAGGGGTTCGCCTTCGGCATGGGCCCCGAGCGCATCAAGATGCTCAAGCACGGCATCACCGATATCCGCCTCTTCCTCGAGAACGACCTGCGCTTCCTCGAGCAGTTCCGATGAGGCCACGCACGTGAGGGTGCCGCTGTCCTGGCTGCGGGAGTACGTGGATATCGAGCTGACGCCCGAGCAGCTGGCTGAGCGCCTGACCCTCCTCGGGATGGAGGTCAAGGGCATCCAGGTGTGGGGCGCCGACTGGCACGACGTGGTCGTCGGCGAGCTGCTCGCGGTCGAGAAACACCCGAATGCCGACCGTCTGTCGCTCACGCGGGTCACGACCGGTAGCGGCGAGCCATTGGACATCGTGTGCGGGGCGACCAACATCGCGGCGGGCCAGCGGGTGCCGGTCGCGCTGCCGGGTGCCGTCCTGCCCGGCGACCGCCGCATCGAGCGCACCGAGAAGATGGGCGTCGTCAGCAACGGCATGCTCTGCTCCGGCGACGAGTTGAACCTCACTTCCGACGCCGACGGGATCCTCATCCTCCCGCAGGACGCACCGCTCGGGGTGCCCCTCGCCGATCTGTTCGGGGACATCGTCCTCGATGTCGATGTCAAGCCGAACCGCGGCGATGCGCTGAGCATGGTCGGACTCGCGCGGGAGGTCTCCGCGGTGACCGGCGCCCCTGTCCGCTTCCCCGAGACGGACCCGGTCGAGACCGGGCCGCCGATCGCCGAGCGACTCCGGGTCGACGTGGAGGAGTCCGCGCTGTGCTCGCGGTTCGTCGGTCGATGGGTGGGAGGCGTGACCGTCAAGCCGTCACCAGACCAGGTCCAGATGCGGCTCATCGCCGCCGGCCAGCGGCCCGTCAGCAACGTCGTCGACGTGAGCAACTACGTGATGCTCGAGCTCGGCAAGCCCATCCACACGTTCGACGCGGCCGCCGTGCACGACGGGCGCATCAGCGTCCGCCTCGCCCGGGAGGGCGAGCGGCTGGAGACGCTCGACCATGTCGTGCGCAAGCTTGAGCCGGACACACTGATCATCGCCGACCCGCACGGGCCCATCGGCATCGCCGGCGTGATGGGCGGCGCGGGCTCCGAGATCGGGCCGGGGACGACGGACGTGGCCATCGAGTCGGCCATCTTCGACCCGGTCAGCATCAGGCGAACGGCCTTCCGCTACGGCCTTCGATCCGAGGCGAGTCTCAGATTCGAGAAGGGCCAGGAGCATCGAATGGCGCGGCTGGGCGCCGATCGGACCGCCAGGCTGATCCGCGAGTGGGCCGGTGGCGACGTGGCGGTCGGCGCCGTCGACACCGACCCGAGCGAGCCCGCCCCCACCCGGGTCGCCTTCCGTCCGGCACGTGTGGACCGGCTGCTTGGCACCACGATGGGCTCGGCCGAGCAGGCCGCCGTCCTGGCGCGGGTCGGGGTGGCCACGGAGCCGGCCGGGCCCCACACGCGGATCCTGATCGCCGCGACCCCCCGGCCGCTCGAGGTCGACGCCAGGGATGCCGGAACGCTCGTCGCGACCGTGCCGAGCTGGCGGCGCGACCTCGTCATCGAGGCGGACATCGCCGAGGAGGTGGCGAGGGTCCAGGGCTACGACACGATCCCCGAGATCCTGCCGCATACGCCGATGCCGCCGTATCGGCCGTCACCCCTGCGGCTCCGCGACACCGTCCGGGAGACGCTGGCCGGCGCTGGGTTGACCGAGGCGGCCACGTATGCGCTCGTCTCACCGTCGATGATCGAGCGCTTCCCGCCCATCGAGGACGTCGACGTCCCGGGCGAGGGGCAGGCCGGTGGGCGCCCGGTCACCGTCACCAACCCGTTGTCGACGCAGCACTCGATCATGCGCCAGAGCCTCATCGGGAGTCTCGTCGAGGTCATCTCGACGAACGCGCGGCAGGCTCGCCCGGACGTCGCGATCTTCGAGATCGGCAAGGGCTACGGCGCCACGGAGGACGGCGACTCCACGCACGAGTGGTGGCGGCTCGCCATCGCCCTGACCGGGGCGGCCGAGATCCCGGCTTGGAACCGATCGGCGCGGCCGTACGACCTCGACGACATCAAGGGCGTCATCGACCTGGTCGCGTGGCGGCTTGGCCTGCCGGCGCCGGTGTACGCGCCCGTGACCGATGACCCACGCCTCCATCCGGGTCGGGCCGCAAGCGTGCGCGCTGGTGCCGAGCTCGCGGGCCGTGTCGGCGAGCTGCATCCCGCGCTGGTCGAGGACCTCGACCTCCGCACTGCGCGCATCCTGGTCGCCGAGCTCGCCGTCGCCGGGCTGTCGGGCAGCCAGCCGAGCGTGCCGCGGATCTCGGCCCTTCCTCGCCATCCGGCCGTGGATCGTGACCTGGCAGTCATCGTGGCCGAGACGGTCCCGGCGGCCGACGTCGTGGGCGCGATCCGGCAGCACGGCGGGCCGCTGCTGCGCTCGATCCGCCTGTTCGACATCTACCGTGGCCGGCCGCTGGCCGACGACGAGAAGAGTCTCGCCTATCGCCTCGCGTTCCAGGCCGACGACCGGACGTTGGTCGAGACGGAGGTCGACGCCGCCATCGACGGGATCACAGCTGGGCTCGCCGCGGACGTCGGAGGTCGCCTCAGGACCTGACCCGAAAGTACCGGCCTACCGGCGCGCCGGGCTGGTTGCGACGCGCGATCGGCCGCTGCTACCCTTGCGCGGCTCCTGGGCCGGACGGCTCGGGCGGGCACCGTCACCCAAGGAGGTTCGGTGGATCTCGGGGACTTCTTCAACAACGTCAAGACCGTCGATCTGCTGCTCGTCCTCTTCTTCGCTGCGTTCTTCGTGCTCGGGTTCGCCCAGGGCACGATCCGTCGCCTGATCGGCATCGCGTCGATCCTGTTCTCGTTCCTGTTCGCTGCGAACATCGCTGCTCCGCTCGGTGATTTCCTGGCCGCCAACTGGACCGACCAGTCCCCGCAGTACAGCTACATGGTCGGGTTCATGACGGTCTTCGTCGCTGCGGCGCTGGCCTTCGCGATCGTTATCCAGGGGTTCTACAAGCCCCAACCGCTGTTCGAGCGGGCGCGATTCGCTGATGAGATCATCGGCGGCCTGCTGGGCCTGCTGCAGGCGGCCATCATCCTCGGGGCGGTGGTCATCATCCTCGACACCTACTACCAGCTCACCGGCATCCCGCAGGGTCCGAACGAGATGCAGTTCCTGCGCGATCTCTTCACGTTGCTCGACGACTCGCGCATCGTGGCCGTCTTCAGGTCGACGCTGATCCCGGCGTTCTTCATCCTGGTGGGCCTGTTCATCCCGACCTCGATCAAGGTGCTCTACCCGAGCACGCCTTCCTGAGCGTCCTCGACCGGGGGACGCTGACCGGCGCGACTCCCGAGGTCGCCCGGTCGCTGCTCGGTGCGCGGCTGGTCCGCGAGGACGACGACGGTCGGCGCGAGGGCCGGATCGTCGAGGTCGAGGCATACGGCGGACCGGACGATCAGGCGTCGCACGCGCGGTTCGAGAGCACCCGGCGCAACCGGGTCATGGCCGGACCGGCGGGCGTGGCCTACGTGTACCTTGTCTACGGGATGTACGACTGCCTGAACGTGGTGACCGGAGACGAGGGGACACCGGCGGCGGTGCTCGTCCGTGCCGTCGAGCCGCTGGCCGGAGTCGACCTCATGCGCCAGTCGAGGCTGACGGTCGAGGCGCGACGGCGGGTCGGCCGGACGCCGGAGGGTCTGGCGCTCGCGAATGCGCGCCTGGCGCGGACGCCCGACCACCGCCTGGCGAGCGGGCCGGGGCTGGTCGCGGCCGCGTTCGGGGTCGATACGTCCTTGACCGGCATCGACATGTGCGAGCCCGGGTCGCCGCTGCGGCTGGAGCGCGATTCGGCCGATCCCGCTGACGTCGTCGCCGACGATCTCGTTCGCGCAGATACGCGGATCGGGGTGGCGTACGCCGGACCGGAGTGGGCCGGCCGGCCGTGGCGGTTCACGGTCGCGGGGCATCGGTCCGTGTCGGGCCCGCGCGCCCGCTAGGCGGGTCGACGCGCATGGACACCCGCTCGCAGGCGCTGCTCGAGTTCCCGCTCGTCCGACAGCGCCTGGCGGATGCCACGTCGTTTCCGCCATCGCGTCGACTGGCCGAGGAGCTCGAGCCATCGGATGACCCGGTCGTCGTCGCCCGCCGGCTCGATGAGACCGACCAGACTCGCGCGCTCTTGTCGGACCGACCCGGCATCGGCATCGGGGCGGCCCACGATATCGGACCCTCGATCGAGCGCGCCGTTCGCGGCGGCCGGCTGGATCCCGAGCAGTTCCTGGCCATCGCCGAGACGCTCGACGCCACCGCTCGCCTCGCGACCTCGCTGACCGAGGAACGGCGACCGCTGCCGCGCGAGCTCGGCCGGGAGCTGCATCCGCTACCGGCGGTGCGGAGCACCTTGGCGCGCAGCTTCGACCCGGTCGGCGAGCTGCTCGACACTGCCTCGCCGCGGCTCGGCGGTCTCCGGGCGGCCGTGCGGGTCGCCTATGACCGACTCCGCCGGCGGCTCGATGCGCTCGTCGGGGCGGAGCTGGGGAACGCGCTCCAGGAGCCCATCGTGACGCTCCGCAACGGACGCTATGTCGTGCCCGTCAAGGCCGAGGCGCGATCGCGGGTCAAGGGCATCGTCCACGACGCGTCCGGCAGCGGCCAGACGCTGTTCGTCGAGCCGCTCGTGGCCGTCGAGCTCGGCAACGCGTGGCGTGAGGCGCAGGTCGCCGAGGGGGAGGAGATCGCTCGCATCCTCGATGAGCTCTCTGCCCTCATCGCGGCGAATGCGACGGCGCTGCGAGAGACCCTGGATGCGCTCGCCCGGTTCGACCTGTGGGCCGCCAAGGCGTCGCTGGCGGCCGACATGGACGCGACGCGGGCTGAGACCGCCGACCGCTTCGAGATCGTGCTCCTGTCCGCGCGTCACCCGGGGCTGACCGGCCGCGTCGTGCCGATCGACATCCGGATCGGCGACGGTTACACGGCGCTCGTGGTCACCGGTCCGAACACGGGCGGCAAGACCGTGACCCTCCGGACACTCGGTCTGCTCAGCCTCATGCATCAGGCGGGACTGCACGTACCCGCCGCGGCCGGCAGCAAGCTGCCGGTGTGGCGCGACGTCTTCGCCGATATCGGCGACGAGCAATCGATCGCCCAGTCGCTGTCGACGTTCTCCGGCCACCTGCGGCGGATCACGACGATCGTCGCCGAGGCCGGTCCGGGCACGCTCGTCCTGCTCGATGAGCTCGGCGCGGGCACCGATCCGACCGAGGGCTCGGCGCTCGCCCAAGCCCTGCTCGATCACTTCATCCGGGCCGGTGCGATCGTGGCGGCGACGACCCACTACGCCGAGCTCAAGGCGTATGCCCACACGACCCCGGGGGCGAGCAACGCGGCCGTCGAGTTCGATCTCGACACCCTGTCGCCGACCTACAAGCTGACGATCGGCTTGCCGGGTGGCAGCCAGGCGTTCGCGATCGCGGAACGACTCGGGCTGCCGGAGTCCATCGTCGCCGACGCCCGATCGCGCCTCAGCGAGGCGCAACGCTCGTTCGAGGCGACCCTGGCATCGATCCGCGCGACCGAGGGGGAGACCAGCGCGGCGCTCGAGCGTGCCCGCGCAGCGGAAGCCCGCGCCGCCGACGCGTTGCGAACGGCCGAGGACGAGCGCCGGCGCGCCCGCCGCGAGCGCGATGCGCACGTCCGGGCCGCGCGCGAGGAAGCCGACCGGGTCGTGGCCGATCTGCGAGCGGAGCTTGCATCGACACGGCGCGCGCTGGAGCGAGAGACGGTGACCGCGGCCTCCCTCGACGCCGCCCTGGCCCGTGCCGAGGGGATCGCCGGGCGGCTCCCACCCGTCGAGAAAGCGGCCGGCGACGCGGCACCGGAGCCTGCGCGGCCGCGAACCTGGAAGGTCGGCGATCGCGCGCGGAGTCGGTCCGGCGGCTGGGAGGGGCGGATCGCTGCACTCGAGAAGGGCGGCCGGCGCGGCACGCTCGAGGCCGGCGGCCTGCGGGTCACGGTCGAGGTCGACGACCTGGTTCCTGCGATCGGCGTCCCGACGGCCGTCGGTGCCGGCCGGACCGGGACGTCCGGGTCCAACGCTGCGACGCTGCGGCTCGAGCGTGCGCGCAGCGTCGCCTCATCGCTCGACCTGCGCGGCGCCCGCGTGGAGGAGGCGCTCGAGGCGCTCGACCGCTACCTCGACGACGCGGCCGTCGCTGGGCTCGGCTCGGTGACCATCATCCATGGACTGGGCACCGGCGCGTTGCGCGATGCCGTCAGGGGCGCGGCGGCTGGGCATCCGCTCGTGCGGTCAGCACGGCCCGGTGAGCGTGGCGAGGGCGGGGACGGAGCGACCGTAGTCAGTCTCTGATCCGCCAGGCGCCATCGATCAGGGCGGTTTCGGTGGCTTGCTCTTGTCCGGACCGGGTGGCAGGCACAGCTCGGGCAGGGCCGGGTCGCAGCTGGGTGGCGGCGTCTTGACAGGGGCGAGCGGACACTTCGCGGTCGGGGCGAACGGCGCGCCCCAGGATCGGCCGTAGGGCGCGAACGAGTTGTTGTAGAAGTACGAGGTCCGGGTGCCCTCCGGACCACCGCGCCGTCCTGGCCCCTTGGCCGCGCGCGACGCCCAGTTGCGGTTCGCCTTCTGCCAGTTCGGGAAGTTGCTCTCGACCTCGTTGAGATTGAAGAACCCGCGGGTCACGCGCGGGCCGACGCATCCCGCGCGCCACAGCAGCCCGGACGCCGCGTCGATGTGATGCGCGATGCGGATCGTCTCTCGCTCGCGCGGGACCGTGCCCTTGATGAACAGCTCCTTGACGGTCTTCTTCGTGAACGGGCCGGGCTTGAGGCCGGTGAATGCATCGACCGTCGCGGTCTGCAGGCCGCTGGGTGCCTTGAAGTTCGCGATGGGCTGCTTGGCGCTGACCTCCTGGAGGATGGCCGACCAGAGCGGCGCCGACGAGTCGAGCGACAGGCTGCCGCGGTTCGGGGCGTTGTTGCTGTTGCCCATCCACACGCCCACGGCCAGGGCGGGGACCTTCTTGCTGGTCGGCGGCGCCAGGTAGCCGTAGGCGTGGACATCGCGGTTGTCGTTGGTCGTACCGGTCTTGTACGCGGCTGGTCGGCGCTTGCCGCCCTTGTAGATCGCGAACTCGCCCCAGTACGGATTGATCTTGGGCACGGTATTGCCGGCCAGGATGTCGGTGATGATGTAGGCCGCCTGGGGGCTGATGACCTCGGCGCCCTCGGGCTGGGTCTCATCGAGCGGCCAGACCTGGCGGCCGTTCTCGTCGACCACCTTGGTGATGACCTGACGCGGCATCCGGACGCCGCCGTTGGCGATCGTCGAGTACGCCGTCAGCATGTCGATGGGATGCGTCTCGAGGGTGCCGATGCCCATCGACGTGACCGGGATAGCCGTCGGCGGGAACACCAGGCCGAAGTCCTGGCTGCGCTCGAAGGTGTGCTCGAGGCCCTGCATGATCGTGGCCTTGATGGCCGGGATGTTGAGGGAGAACTGCAGGGCGCTGCGGACGCGCACCGGCCCACGCTCGAGCTTGTCGGCCTGGGTCGGCGTGAAGCCGCGGCCGAAGTCGGCGACGACATCCATGAGCATCGTGCTCGCGGTGAGGGTCTCGTCGTCGATGCCGATGGCGTAGTCGATCGGCTTGATCGACGATCCGGGCTGGCGCCAGCCGTCGGACAGGACGTCGAACTGGGGCTGGAACTTCTTGTTGCCCTTGTGGGTGTAGCTCGCGCTGCCGACGTAGGCGAGGACCTCGCCGGTGCGGTAGTCCATGACCGCCCCGGCCGCGTTGTGGATGTTGCGCCCACGCAGGTTCAGGATCCAGCCCCACTCGCGCGTCGGGATCTTCCGCTGGCGGAGGACAGCGCGCGGGTCCTTCGAGTTCGGGGCCCGGGAGGCGACGAAGATCCACTTCTCGGTGACCTTCTGCATGCTCCAGTCGAGCGTCGTGGTCACCCGATAGCCGCCGGTATCGACCTTCTCGCAGTCGAGCGGGGTGTCCGGGCAGAGGATGCCCGTCAAGGCCTCGCGGACCTGCCACACGAAGTGCGGCGCACGCCACGAGGCGGAGACCTGCGGCTTGATGATGGCCGGCTCGAGCTTCGCTTGGTCATATTCCTCGCGCGTATGGCGGGTGCCACTCAGCGGGCTGCGCGTCTTCATGAGGTCGAGGATGTAGTTGCGCCGCTCGACGATCTCGCTGGTCGCGGGGACTTCCAGCCGTGACTCCTTGCAGACCTCGTCGGATTCGGGGTCTGGTGGCGGGTCGTCGAGGCAGACCTCCTCGGCGTTGCGCATGAGGTCGAACTTGGTCGGAGACTGTGGGATCGCGGCAAGGATCGCGTTCTCGGCGAGGGTCAGCTCATCGAGCGATTTGCCGAAATACCCCTTGGCGGCGGCCTTCACACCGTAGGTGTGGTTGCCGTAGAAGTTCTGGTTCAGATAGGCGGTGATGATGTCCTGCTTGCCCTTGTCGCCTGGATAGGCCTCGGTCAGGCGGATCGACTGGATGATCTCGCGGATCTTGCGCTCATAGGTCGTGTCGGCGAATGCCTCGGGTGGCAGCAGGCGGGCACGGACGAGCTGCTGGGTGATGGTGGAGGCGCCGCGTGGCCGTCCCGACAGGGTGTCGAGGCCCGCGCTGATGATGGCCGCGGGATCGAAGCCGGGGTTCGTCCAGAAGAACTGGTCCTCGATGGCGGTGGTCGCATCCAATGTCTCGTCGGGGATCCCGGCGAACGCGACGACGTCGCGGCGGAGCGTGCCGAGCCGTGCCAGCTCGACGTCGCCGGTCCGGTCGTACACGATCGTCTGCTGCTCGAACCTGAGGTCCTTCAGGACGTTCTCGGGGTCGGGCAGGCCCTGCGCGTAGAAGTTGTACGCGGCCACCGTGAACAACGTCCCTGCGGCGCCCAGCATGGCAGTGACGAGCAGGAAGACGATCGGGATGGCGATGAGGATGTAGCGGATGACGGATCCGCCACGCCCGGTCGGCCGACGGCTGATGGAGCGTCGATGACGCTGCCGCCTGGCGAGGGTGGTCTGCATCTAAGCCCGCACGATAGCATAGGGTCCGTGAACGACCGTACCTGGGTGGCCGTCCGCTTCGAGACGGCGCGATGGCCCTCCCTGTGACGGCGACACCCTCCGCTGGAGCCGGAACGGACCTGCTCGCCGAGCTCGAATGGCGCGGCATCCTGCATGCGGCGACCCCCGGACTGGCGGGACGTCTGGCGACCGGACGGCCGATCACGGGCTATATCGGGTTCGACCCGACGGCGGAGTCGCTGCACGTCGGCCACCTCGTGCCGATCTTCGGGTTGCTCCGCTTGCAGCGCGCCGGTGGCCGTCCGATCGCGGTGGTCGGCGGTGGGACCGGGATGATCGGCGATCCATCGGGCCGGTCGGCGGAGCGGAACCTGCTCGATCGGGCGACGCTCGAGACGAACCTGGCCGGGGTCCGCGGTCAGCTCGAGCGGTTCCTCGATTTCACCCCCGGGTCGGGCGGCGCGGTCATGGTCAACAACCTCGATTGGCTCGGCGAGCTGTCGCTCATCGAGTTCCTGCGCGACATCGGCAAGCACTTCACGGTCCCGTACATGCTCGCCAAGGACTCAGTGCAAACGCGGCTCGACCGCGGCCTGTCGTACACCGAGTTCAGCTACATGCTGCTGCAGGCGTACGACTTCTGGCATCTGCACCGGACGATGGGTGTCGAGCTCCAGATGGGCGGTGCCGACCAGTGGGGCAACATCACGGCCGGGCTCGAGCTCATCCGGCGCACCAGCGGGGTGGGGGAGGAGGCCGCCGAGCAGCCCGCTCACGGGCTGGCCTACAAGCTGCTGCTGTCGCCGTCGGGCTCGAAGTTCGGCAAGAGCGAATCCGGCGAGTCGATCTGGCTGGACGCGGCGCGGACGACGCCGTTCGCGTTCTACCAGTACTGGCTGAACACGGACGACCGGGATGTCGGCACGTTCCTGCGCTGGTTCACGGAGCTCGACCGGGAGGGCATCGAGGCGCTGGAGGCCGAGCTGCGTGATCGGCCTGAGAGCAGGGCGGCGCAGCGCGCCCTTGCCCGCGACATCACAGCGCGGACGCATGGCGAGGCGGCCACGGCCCAGGCCGAGGCCGACAGCGCGGCGCTGTTCTCCGGCTCGCCGATCGTCGACCCGGGGGTGCTGGCGTCGCTGTTCGAGTCGACAGGCGGCTTTACCTTCATGAGATCCGCGCTCGAGGAGGGCGTTGGTGCCTTGCTGGCGTCGACAGGCCTGGTCGGCTCTCGGAGTGAGGCGCGCCGACTCATCGCGGGCGGTGGCGTGACGGTGAACGGGAGCCGGGTCGCCGACGCGGCCGAGGTCCCGGAGCCGATCGCCGGGGAGTGGCTGGACGTCCGGATCGGCAAGCGCCGGCGCGAGATCGGTCGCCTGGAGCGCTAGCGGCCGGCGCCAGCTTCCAAGTCGCGCGCGGCCTCGATCAGCCGATCGTTCTCCTGCGGGCTTCGCACGGTGAGCCGCAGGTGATCGGCGAGTGGATGGGACTCCGGGAACGTGCGTGGAACGAGCCCACGCTCGAGCAAGGCCTCGGCGGCGGCCGCGGCGCGGTCGACCGATCCCAGATCGACGAGCAGGAAGTTCGTGATCGATGGGCCTACCGACCAGCCGGTATCGGTCAGTGCGGCGGATAGGCGGGCTCGCTCTGCCGCCACGCGTTCGACGTTCGTCACGGCCAGCGTCGGATCGCGGAGGGCCTCGGTCACGACGGTCACCGACACGGTCGACACGGAGCCGGGCGGCCGGATCGGGTTCATCCGGGCGACGACCGCAGGACGGGCGATCGCGAACCCGACGCGGAGCCCGGCCAGCGCGTACGCCTTGCTCGCCGTCCGGATCACGATCAGGTTCTCGTGCTGGAAGCGCAGGTCTGCCAGCGAGTGACCGGCGAACTCGGCGTAGGCCTCATCGACCACGACGACCGGAGCGGATCGACCGTCAGCGGCCGCGTCGGCCGCGATGTGGCCGAGCAGCGTCTCGATCGCGCCGTCGGGCTCGGCCTGCGCCGTCGGGTTGTTGGGCGAGCACAGCCACACGAGCGCTGCATCGCGTGCCACGCTGCGAACGGCGGGCAGGTCAAGGGCATAGCCCTCGCCCTCACCCAGTCGCGGGACGAGCACGGCCTCTGCGCCGCGTTGTTCGGTGAGGACGCGGAACATGGCGTAGGTCGGGATCGGGATGACCGCGCGGGCGCCCTCGACCAGGAACGTCTTGCCGATCACGTCGAGGATCTCGTCCGCCCCAGCACCCACCACGAGCTCGTCGGTCCCGACGCCGTAGCGCTCCGCGGCGGCCTCGACCAGTCGGCGATAGTCGGCCGGTGGGTATTCCGACAGCGAGACATGGAACCGTCCAGCCGCCATCACCTGATGGGCGATCTCAGGTGGAGCGGCGGCGGTGTTCAGGTCGAAGCGGACGATGTCGTCGATCGGGACGCCGTAGCGCTCCGCAACCTCCTCGTTCGTGGCTTCCCACGTGTACGACGAAGGTTGGTTGGGTGTCGCGAAGGTGACGGGTGTCGGGCTCACGCACCTATGGTGACGCCTGGGGGCGGGGACTGCCCGAGCCTACGCTCGCTGCTTCTCGAGCATCGCGCGATAGCCGCCCTCGCCGTGCCGGAGCCATGAAGCGATGCGAGTGATCGTGGCCGTGCTGGCACCGGTCACGCGCGAGATGTCCGTGTAGTGGCGTCCCTCGTCGAGCATGCGGACGACGGCCCAGCGTTGGCCGAGATCGTGCAGCTCGCCGAGCGTGCACAGGTCGCGGAAGAATGCCGCAGCTTCGTCGGTCGACTCGAGCCGCAGGATCGCTTCGAACAGTGATTCGACGTTCGGTGTCCGCCAGTCCTGCGCCATCTGCTCCTCGATCCCCGTCAGCAAGGTAACTTGGTAGCGTGATAGCACGTTAGCACGGAACGACGAAAGCGCGGGGCGTCGCCGCACCGCCGACGGGTCCGCGTATGTCGCACCGGGCGGCCGACCGCACTAGAGTCCGAAGTCCAGACGATCGGTGGAGCGGTCGTCGGTCCCAGCGGAGGACTCGGATGCCCATCACGCGTCGTGCAATCGCGTTCATCTCCGCATACGCGCTCATCGCGACCCTTGGAGCGGTGCCTGTGGCCGCCTCCAGTACGGCCGGCGGCTCCGCGCTGTGCGACCCGCACTATGACGAAGTCGCGTTCGAGGGCCGGGGCACCAAGCTGCGCGAGAAGGATCTCAGCCAGCTCCATGTCGATCTCCCGGCGTCGGCCAAGAACCGCGCCCCGGCGGACTTCAACGTCACGGTCCCGGTCTGGTTCCACGTGATCACCGACGGAGCGGAAGGCAACCTGACAGCTCGGCAGATCAACGCGCAGATCGACGTACTCAACACGACGTTCGGCGGAGGCGAAGGCGGTGCCGATACCGGCTTCGGCTTCGATCTCGCGGGCGTCACGCGAACGGACAACGCGACATGGTTCGCGTCGGCATCGGGCGGCGCCGAAAGCGCGATGAAGCAGGCGCTCAAGACGGGCGGCGACGACACGTTGAACGTCTACTCGACGAGTGGCGGCGCCTACCTCGGCTGGGCCTACCTGCCGAGCATCACCGACTCGTCGAGGCCCTACCTCGATGGCATCGTCATCGATTGGGAGACCGCCCCCGGTGTATCGACGACCTACGAAGGCCGCTACGACCTCGGCG
>DATAFZ010000139.1:0-9009 GCA_036257225.1 Candidatus Limnocylindrales bacterium
GTCTCGACGAGCGCCGCCATCCCGGTTCGGACGACTTCGATGTCGGAGCCCTTGAGCGCCTCGCGGATGGAGGCGACCTGGTTCTCGATCTCGAGCTTGTCCTCGGACGAGACCTTGTCGCCCAGGTCCTTGAGCGTGCGCTCCGCCTGGAACGTGAGCGACTCGGCCTGGTTGCGCGTCTCGACCTCCTCGCGGCGCTGCTTGTCCTCGTCGGCGTGCTCGGCCGCGTCGCGGACCATCTGGTCGACGGCGTCCTTCGACAGCATCGACGAGGCCGTGATCCGCACCTGCTGCTCCTTCGACGTCGCCCGGTCCTTGGCCTTCACGTCGAGGATGCCGTTGGCGTCGATGTCGAACGTGACCTCGATCTGCGGCACCCCACGGGGCGCCGGCGGGATCCCGTCGAGGATGAAGCGGCCCAGTGTCTTGTTGTCGGCCGCGAAGTCGCGCTCTCCCTGGAGCACGTGGATCTCGACCTGCGACTGGGAGTCCGACGCCGTCGAGAACACCTGCGACTTCGAGGTCGGGATCGTCGTGTTGCGATCGATGAGCTTGGTCATCACGCCACCGAGCGTCTCGATGCCGAGCGACAGCGGCGTCACGTCCAGCAGCAGGACGTCCTTGACGTCACCCGCCAGCACGCCGGCCTGGATGGCCGCCCCGATGGCCACGACCTCGTCCGGGTTGACGCCCTTGTGCGGCTCCTTGCCGTCGAACATCTTCTTGACGGCCTCGACGACCGCGGGCATGCGGGTCATGCCGCCGACCAGGATCACCTCGTCGATGTCGCCAGGCTTCAGGCCGGCGTCCTTGAGCGCGTCCTTGACCGGGCCGGCGGTCTTGGCGATGAGATCGTCGACCAGGTCCTCGAGCTTCGCCCGTGTCAGCGAGACGACGAGGTGCTTGGGGCCCGAGGCGTCGGCCGTGATGTACGGCAGGTTGATCTCGGTCGTCGCCGTCGTGGACAGCTCGATCTTCGCCTTCTCGGCGGCCTCCTTGAGCCGCTGCAGGGCCTGCTGGTCCTTCGAGAGGTCGATACCCTGGTCCTTCTTGAACTCGGCCAACAGCCAGTCGATGACGCGCTGATCGAAGTCGTCGCCACCCAGGTGCGTGTCGCCGTTAGTCGCCTTGACCTCGAAGACACCCTCGCCGAGCTCCAGGATCGAGATGTCGAACGTGCCGCCGCCCAGGTCGTAGACGGCGATCTTCTCGTCGCCCTTCTTGTCGAGCCCGTAGGCGAGCGCCGACGCCGTCGGCTCGTTGATGATCCGCTTCACGTCGAGACCGGCGATGCGGCCGGCGTCCTTGGTCGCCTGGCGCTGCGTGTCGTCGAAGTAGGCCGGGACCGTGATGACCGCTTCGGTCACCTTCTCCCCGAGGTACGCCTCGGCGTCGGTCTTGAGCTTCTGGAGGATCATCGCGCTGATCTCGGGCGGCGTGTAGGTCTTGCCGTCCGCCAGCTTCACCGCGATGCCGTCCGACTTGGGATCCTTCTCGACCGTGTAGGGCACGAGCTCGCGCGACCGCTTCGTCTCGGGATCGTCGAATCGACGGCCCATGAACCGCTTGATCGAGAAGACCGTATTGCCCGGGTTGGTGACGGCCTGGCGCTTGGCCAGCTGGCCCACCAGCCGCTCACCGGTCTTGGTGAATGCGACGACGCTCGGGATGGTCCGACCGCCCTCCGCAGAGGCGATGACGGTCGGTTCGCCGCCCTCCATGACGGCGACGACGGAGTTCGTCGTGCCGAGGTCGATGCCGATGATCTTGCCCATGATCGGTATGTGCTCCTCGCTCGGTTGTTGTCAGTCAGTTGGGTCGTTCATTGGATGAAGGTGCCGGTTCGGGTGCCCCGGCCACAGCCACGAGTGCCGGTCGAAGCACCCGGTCGCGGAGTCGATACCCGCGGCGGACCTGCTCGACGATCTCGCCCTCCGCGCGGCCGGAGCCGGGCACGGTGGCGATGGCGTCGTGCTCGCGCGGATCGAAGCGGGTGCCCGGAGCGGCGTCGATCGGGCTCACGCCCTCACTCTCGAGCAGCTGCCGGAGCTTGCGATCGATGACGGCGACGCCCTCGAACCAGGGGTCATTCGCGACCGAATCCGGCCGCGCGTCGATCGCCCGGTCGAAATCGTCGGCCAGCGCCAGCACCTTGCGGATCAGGTCCTCACCGGCCAGCCCGTGGTCGCGCTCGCGTTCCTCCGCGGTCCGGCGCTTGTAGTTGAGGAACTCGGCGCGTTCGCGCTGGAGCGCGGTCAGGTAGTCGTCCGCCTGGGCCTTCGCCTCGGCGAGCTCGCCACGGAGCGACTCGATGTCTGCGAGGAGCTTCGTCGGGCGGACGTCGATGTCCTCCGCGCGCTCCTGGGCGCGGGTCCGCTGTCGCTGCTCAGGCATACAGATGGTCCACCAATTCGTTCATCAGACCGGACACGAACCGGACCGTGCCGATCGCGTGGGGATAGCTCATCCGGGTCGGGCCGAGCACGCCGACCACGCCGAGCGCGCGACCCGGTCGCCCATACGGGGCGAGCACCAGCGAGACGTCGTGCATCTCCTGGCGCGGGTTCTCGGCGCCGATCACGACGCGGATCCGGCCCGACCCGGCCACACTCCCGACGAGCTCGCCGAGGAAGGTGCGGTTCTCCAGCGCCGTGAAGACCTGGCGGAGCTTGTCGCTTTGGGCGAACTCCGGCGCCTCCATGACGTTCAGCAGCCCGTCCGAGAAGAGCTCCTCGACCGAAGCGGCGTCGTACTCGCGCAGGATGCGCACGATCCGCTCGCCGACCCGGCGCGCGAGCCGCTGCAGCGGCTCGTCAGCGTCCAGCTTTGCAAGCGTCCGCTCCGCGTCGACGGCTGTCAGATCGACGAGGTGTTCGTTGAGCAGGCCGGCGACCCGATTGAGCGTCGCCTGGTCGATGGCATCTGCCTCATCGAGGCTGACCGCGGCCTGTTTGATGGCGCCCTCGCGGAGGACGAGGATCAGGCTCGCCATCCGCTCGTTGACGGCGACGAGATCGACCCGCCGGATATGTGCGGCGCTCGGCTTGGCCGGGGTGGCGAGACCCGCCGAGCGGGTCAGCCCCGCGAGCGTTGTTGCGGCGAGACGGAACCAGTGCTCGCTGGCGAACTCGACCTGGCCGAACTGGTGGCGGATCATGAGTTGCTCGACCGCCGACAACGGCGCGGCATCGACGATGGACTCCACATAGAAGCGGTAGCCCGCATCGGTCGGCATGCGCCCGGCACTCGTGTGCGGGTGGGTCAGCAGCCCGGCCATCTCCAGCTCGGCCAGGATGTTGCGAACGGTGGCGCTCGACACGCCGAGGCCATAGCGTTCCACCAGCGCCTGGCTGCCGACTGGCTGTGCCGACGCGATGTATTCCTCGATGACGGCCCGGAGGATCGCCTGTGAGCGGAGGTCCAACGGGCCGAGTGGGTGGCGGATCCGTCGCGCCAACTCGATCTCCCGTGGTAGTTAGCACTCGATAGGTGAGAGTGCTAACGCGGTTGCTCGGCATCGTAGCAGTCGCCGGAGCCGAGTGTCAACGCGGCGACGGCCGTCCACTGCGCCTCTCGACGGATGTCCATGCCCGGCTGCGACTCCTCACCCGCAGCATCCTCGGTGACCGGGTCACAAGCGCACACCGGTCCGCCACGACGGAGCACCCCCTCATGACGCCCAGGCAGATCGATCTCATCCGAACTAGCTGGTCGGCCGTCGAGCCGATCTCGGACGCCGCCGCGACCATCTTCTATCAGCGCCTGTTCGAGCTCGACACCACGATCGAGCGGCTGTTCCGGCGTACCGATATGGCGAAGCAGCGGACCGTGCTGATGGGAACGCTCGCGGTCGTCGTCAAGAGCCTGGACAAGCTGGACACCATCGTCCCGGCCGTCCAGGCGATGGGTCGTCGCCATGCTGGCTACGGCGTCCGCGCGGAGCACTACGACACGGTCGGCGCAGCCCTGCTGTGGACGCTGGCGAAGGGTCTCGGCGAGGCCTTCGACGCCGAGACCCGCGAGGCATGGTCGGCCGCGTACGGCACGCTGGCCTCGGTGATGATCGCGGCCGGGTCGGAGATGGAGCCGGTCGCCGCCTGACGCGGTCCCTCAGATCAGTCGGGCGAAGAGCTCGTTCGAGAGGAGCCGGCCCCGGGTCGTCAGCACGACCCGATCCCGCGGCGTGACCGTCAACAGTCCTGCGGCCAGCGCCCAGCCGAAGACTTCGGACAGTGGCGGCTCGCGGGTCGAGGTCAGCGGCACGCCCGTATCGAGTCGCAGGCCGAGGATCAGCGCCTCGGCCGCCGCCGTCGCGCCATCCAGTTCGTCGACGCCGCCCGGCGGCGATCGCGGCGGCGTGGCGCCCAAGGCGGCGACGTATAGATCGAGCCGCGCCGCCGTCCAGCGCCGGACGACGCCATCGAATGCGTGCGCACCCGGCCCGGCGGCCTCGTTCGGTCGGCGCTGCCAGTACGCCAGGTTGTGCCGGCTCTCGTGGCCCGGCCTGGCCCAGTTCGAGATCTCGTAGCCCCGATACCCGGCATCTGCCAGGGCGAGCGCGGCGTGGTGGTATTGGCCGGCCGCCCGGTCCTCGTCCTGGCCGGGCTTGACCGCGTCGCGCCATCGCCGCGCGCCCTTCGTCGTCGGGAGGTGGTCGCCCACCGGCCCGGTCAGGCCCTCCGCGACCGGATCGTCGAGCGACAGCGCATAGAGCGACAGGTGATCGGGCTCGAGCGACAGCGCGGCATCCAGTGTCGTCATCCAGGTCGGCAGGTCGGTGTCGGGGATGTCGTAGAGGAGGTCCACGTTGACCGACGCGATCCCGGCCCCGCGGGCACCCGCCACGGCGTCGGCCACGTGCCGGGCCCGATGGCGTCGGCCGAGCTTCCGCAGCTCGGTGTCGTCGAAGGACTGGGCGCCGAACGAGATCCGGGTGATACCGGCACGGCGGAGGGCCGCCGGGTCGCCGCGCTCGTCGGGCCCGGGGTTCGACTCGATCGTGATCTCGGCGTCCTCGGCGATCCCGAAGCGCTGGCGCACGCGCGCGAGGATCCGCTCGACCTCGTCAGCCGGTAGCAGCGACGGCGTCCCCCCGCCGAGGTACACCGAGTCGAGTACGGGGCGTCGCCGCGTTCCCGGCGGCCCGAATCTCGCCTCCAGCGCTTCCGCCCGTAGGTCCAACTCCACCAGCAGCGCGTCGAGGAACTGGCCGATCCGGTTGCGCGGGCCGCGCGCCGCCGAGCCGGCGATGACCACGAAGTCGCAGTACGGGCAGAGGGACACGCAGAACGGCACGTGGATGTACAGGGCGACAGGTGGACGCGGGGCCGGCGTCCGCTCCACGGTCAGCGATCCCGCGTTGGGGACTCCCGACTGCCGATGACGCGCCAACCCTCCGGGGGACGGCGGCGGCGGTCGATCTCCTCCACCTCGCGTCCCTTGGGAAGGGTCTGGCCGGTGTGGCCGGTGGCCAGGAACACCGCGAAGCGGGTCGCGGCGTGCCCGAGGAATGCGGCGGCGATCCCGCCCGTGACGGCCGTCAACCAGCCGGCGATGATGCCGATCGCCAGGGCCAGCACGAGCAGATAGCGGTCACGGCCCGGCGCTCCCAGCCGCGTCATCAGGGCGTACAGCAGGGCCTGCACGACGTTGGCAAGGTTCGCTTCGAGCCCCAGGGTGAGGAGCGTCCCGAAGATAGCGCCTCGGAACGTCGCCTCGTCGATGAACGCGGTCGCGGTCGAGTTGAGCAGCGCGCCGGGATACGAGGCGATGTCCGGGAACCGGATGCGCTGATAGCGGAGCGTGGCGAAGGCCAGCGCCTGGGCGACCCCGAGGCCAGCGAAGATCAGCCCGCCCATCACCGCGCCGAGCCGATCCCCGGTCCCCAGGAACAGGTCTGTCTGCGGCGCCGGAGCGATGTATGCCATCGCAACGACGAGCCCGGCGCCGAGCCCGTACCAGGCAAGCCGTCGACGCACGCGCGGCCGTTCTCCGTCGCGGGTCGATTCGTAGTATTCCGCGGTCCCGAAGCGCTCGGCGTCGAGCCGCAGCATGACGAGCAGCAACGCGAGCCCGACGACGATCAGCCCGCGCGAGACCTCGAACAGATCCTCCACGAGCGCTCAGGCCTCGTCCATGCGGAGCATCGCCAGGAACGCCTCCTGCGGGATCTCGACCGACCCGACCCGCTTCATCCGCTGCTTCCCCTCTTTCTGCTTCTCGAGCAGCTTTCGCTTGCGGGTGATATCGCCACCGTAACACTTGGCCAACACGTTCTTGCGCATGGCGCGGACCGTTTCGCGGGCGATGACGTTGCTGCCGATCGCCGCCTGGATCGGGATCTCGAACATCTGGCGGGGGATCAACTGCTTGAGCCGCTCGGCCAGGGCACGGCCTGTCGACTGGGCACGATCGCGGTGGACGATGAGGCTCAAGGCGTCGACCGGCTCGCCGTTCACGAGGATGTCGACCTTGGCGAGGTCGGCCTGCCGATAGCCGAGCTCCTCGTAATCCATCGACGCGTAACCCTGCGTCCGGCTTTTGAGCTGGTCGAAGTAGTCGACGATGAGCTCGGCGAGCGGCATCTCGAAGTGGAGCACGACCCGCGTCGGGTCCAGGTACTCCATGTTGACGAAGGTCCCGCGCCGGTTCGTCGAGAGCTCCATGATCGAGCCGATGTACTGGCTGGGGGACACGACGCTCAACTTGACCCACGGCTCCTCGATCGACTCGATGTCGGCCGGGTTGGGCAGGAGCGCCGGGTTGTCGACAACTACTGTGCCTCGCCCGTGTTGCAGCTGGACGTGGTACTCGACCGACGGCGCCGATGCGATGAGGTCGAGATCGAATTCGCGCTCGAGGCGCTCCTGGACGATCTCCATGTGGAGCAGTCCGAGGAACCCGCAACGGAACCCGAACCCGAGCGCCACCGAGCTTTCCGGCTCGAACGTGAAACTCGCGTCGTTGAGGTGGAGCTTGTCGAGCGCCTCGCGGAGAAGCGGGTAGTCCTCGCCGCTGACCGGGTAGATGCCCGCGAAGACGAGGCTCTTGGCGGCCTGGTAGCCGGGTAGCGGCTGGGTGGCCGGGCGGGCCTGGGTCGTGACGGTGTCGCCGACCTGCGCCTCGCGGACGTTCTTCAGACCGGTGGCGACGTAGCCGACCTCGCCGGCGCTGAGCTGCTTGACCGGGACGAGCTGCGGGCGGAACACGCCGAGCTCCAGCGGCTCGGCGGTCGCGCCGCTGGCCATCAGGCGGATCGGGTCGCTGCCCTTGAGCGTGCCCTGTTCGAGCCGGACGTACACGATCACGCCCTTGTAGGCGTCGTAGTGGCTGTCGAAGATCAGGCCCTGGACGGGCGCGGCCGGGTCGCCGGCCGGCGCCGGGATCCGCTCGACGATCGCTTCCAGGATGTCGCTGACGCCCGTGCCTTCCTTGGCGCTCGCCAGGATCACCTCCTCGCGCGGGATGGCGAGCACGTTCTCGAGCTCGTCGATGATCGTGTCGGGGTCGGCCGACGGCAGGTCGATCTTGTTGAGGACGGGGATGAGCGTGAGGTTCTCGCGCAGGGCGAGGTGGACATTCGCGAGCGTCTGGGCCTCGATGCCCTGGGTCGCGTCGACGACGAGGATGGCGCCCTCGCACGCCTGCAGGCTGTGGCTGACCTCGTACGCGAAGTCGACGTGACCGGGCGTGTCGATCAGGTTGAGCCCGTAGGTCTGGCCGTCCCTGGCTGCGTACTCCAGCCGAACGGCGCGGGCCTTGATCGTGATGCCCTTCTCGCGCTCGAGATCCATCGAATCGAGGACCTGGCTCGTCATCTGCCGAGCGTCGATGGTGTGCGTGAGCTCGAGCAGCCGATCCGCCAGCGTCGACTTCCCGTGATCGATGTGGGCGATGATCGAGAAGTTGCGCAGCCGCTCCTGGGGGATGGTCACGAGGGCGGAGTGTAACGGCTCCTGTGGTAGCATCCGCCTCCGCGTACGGCGCTCACCCCGCGCCGTTCCGTGCGATTTTTGGACCACTACCACACGTTTCGAGAGGTTTCCCTTGGCCAAGACGCCCCGCACCTGGTCGGGTGCACGAACGCCGTCGGGCCTCAAGCGCGTCCGGCAGGCAGCCCGCCGCCATGAGGTGCTTGGCCCACGCCGCAGCGCGGCGAAGACCTACGTCGCGAGAGCGCTGAGCACGGTCGGCGCGACGACCGATGCCGAGACCGCCACCGTTGCACTGACCGAGGCGCTATCCGCGCTGGATCGCGCCGTCAAGGCCGGCGCCATCCACCGGAATGCCGCCGCGCGTCGCAAGTCGCGGCTGACACTCAAGATCAACGCCGCGTTGGGCGGCGCGACCGCCGGGTCGTCCGGTCGGGTCACGAAGCAGACCGGCAAGGCTGCGGCCGCCAAGGCCGCGAAGGCCCGCATCGCCGCCGGGAAGTCGACGAAGGCCAAGGGCGCGCAGACAGCGGCGGGCAAGGCCCGCGCCGCGCTCAGCAAGACCGCTCGCGCCGAGGCCGCAGCCGCGAAGGCCGCCGAGGCCGGAACCGCTGAGGCCGAGCCCACGGTCAAGAAGCCGTCGCGTCCGGCCACCAAGGCGGCCGCCGCGAAGACGACCGCCGCAAAGTCATCCGGGAAGACGTCAGCTATGAAGACATCGGCAAGGAGCGCGAGCAAGAAGGCTTCCTCCTAGCGCCCCGTCATCGCGCTCCGCGGCGCCCCGGGCCTCGTGCCCGGGGCGCCGTTTTGCGCCAGACCGAACACCGACACGCCTAAACGCGAAGCGGTGATCACGTTACCCGTGGATCCAAGGGGTGGCGATGACCTCGGATCTCGCACGTTCCGGTTGATCGCCCAGGCGACTCCCTGGAGTCCCAATGGGGCTATTCGCTTGCGGGTGAGTCGGCGTAGCGATGACACGAAACCAACCGGCGTTCAGTGCGAATCGGTAGTCGCCCCACCGATGGATGGGAAGGGGACCCGATAGCGGCGGATGTCGCGGATCACGCGGTCGGGC
>DATAFZ010000156.1:0-31712 GCA_036257225.1 Candidatus Limnocylindrales bacterium
GACCTCGAGACCGCCGCCGAACCGCACTGGACGTGGGCCGAGCCCGGACCATGGCCGGGCGAACCCGACCTCGACATCGAGGGTGTCGCTGCTCGGTTCGGCGAGGAGCGAGCCTCGACCGTCCGGGCGCTCCGGGCGCTCGACGAGGACGGCTGGGCACGAGCCGGTCGGCACACCACCTTCGGCCGGCTTGATGTCGCTGCGCTCGTTCGGCTCGCGGTCGACCACGACGATGAGCACTTTCGGAGCCTGCGGCCCTAGGACCATCGCCCCACGTTGTAACTCGACCTTGCGACACGGGCATGGCAGGATGCCATCAGGCGTCGGGAGGCCCGCACGCCATCGAGCTGGAGGGACCCTGATGGCGTCCGACTCAAACGCGCCCCGCTCTCGACGAGCACTCCTGACTGCGGCGGCTGGCGCCGCAGGAGCGATGGCGGCCTCGGCGGCCCTTCCGCTGACCGCGGCCGCCGCGCCCACGCCGATGTCGACCGAGCAGGACAACCCGTCCACCGCCCAGACATCCGTCACCCAATCGGCGGCGGGCTTCATCGCGTTCAAGGCGAGCACCACCAACCCGGATCGGGCCGGTTTGGTCGGAGCGACGGGTGACCAGACCGATACCAACGAATCGTTCAGCGCGTACACCGGCGTTTATGGCTTCGCACCTGCAGCCCCGATCGACTTCAGCGGGTTTGGCAGCGGGGTCTGGGGCGACAGCCCTGATGTCGGGGTCGCCGGCTCTGGCTTCGTTGGCGTCCGCGGCGATGGGGCGTACGGCATGGTGGCCGCCGGCTTCACCGGCGGCGGGACCGGCCTCCTCGCTTGGGGCGGCGATGGATCCGGCGCTGACATCGCGCTCGACGTCCGCGGGAAAGTGAAATTCAGTCGATCTGGCCGGGTTACGATCCTGAGCGGCAGATCAACGATCAAGGTCAACCTGGTGGGTGTGACCACATCCAGCCGGGTCTTCGCCGTGCTCCATTCGAACCGGTCAGGCCGATACGTCCGTGCGGTCGTCCCGACCACTGGCTCGTTCACGATCTATCTAAACACGACGGTTACGGCGAATACGTTCATCGCCTGGTTCGTGATCAACTGAGATGGCGACGAGACAAGAGATGACAGGGCCCACTCGGAGCGGGAAGAATCGCGATTCGGCGGCTGTCAACCCGAAATCGGCAGCCGCTGGCCCTGCGGCGACCGGCCGCAGGGCAGGCCGTGCGACAACGGCGATCCAGGGGGGCAGTCCAGCAGCCATAGGACCGTCGACAAAGCGTCGCAAGACCTAACGTTCGAGTTCGCTCGCCCCCTCGCGAAGCTAGGAGTTTCGGGCGATCCGGGGTAGCCGCTTGCGGTGCCCCGGACGCTCGGGCATCATCCGCCTACAACCGAAGAGAGCTTTATCAAGAGTGGCTGAGGGACCGGCCCGTTGACGCCACGACAACCTACCGACGCGAGGTCGGCAAGGTGCCAATTCCGGGCAGGTCTTCCTGCGAGATAAGGGACACTCCCTTCGGAGATCCCTCGAAGCGACCAGGTCGTCCGGGTCCACGGGCCGGTCCCGTCGCCACGCCCGCCGACCGGAGTCGCCGTGCCGAACCGCACCCTCTCGCCGCCAAGTCCGTCGCCCACGTCTGAGCGCGACGCCAGCCCGCCGTTCACGCGTGGGGCGCGGCTTGCCCGGCTGCCCGGCCTGCTGGCGGAACGCATCCTGGTCCTCGACGGCGCCATGGGCACCATGCTCCAGGCGTACGCCTTCGACGAGGCGGGCTACCGGGGCGAGCGGTTCCGCGATCACCCGCGGGATCTGCGCGGTGACAACGACCTGCTGTCGCTGAGCCAGCCGGATGCGGTCCAGGCGGTGCATGCCGCCTATCTCGATGCCGGCGCGGACATCGTCTCGACCAACTCGTTCACCTCGACCCGGATCGCCCAAGCCGATTACGGCCTCGACGACGACGTCGTCCGCGATCTCAACGTCACGGCCGCGCGCCTGGCCCGCGCTGCCGCCGACGCCGCCGAGGCCCGCGAGTCCGGTCGCCCGCGGTTCGTCGCCGGGGCGCTCGGTCCGACCAACCGGACCGCATCGATCAGCCCCGACGTCGGCGACCCGGCGGCCCGCGGCGTGACCTGGGACGAGTTGCAGCAGGCCTACCACGACGCCGCGGCGGGCCTCATCGAGGGCGGCGCCGACATCCTCCTGATCGAGACCATCTTCGACACGCTCAATGCCAAGGCCGCGATCTTCGGCGTCGAGACGCTGTTCGACGAGCTCGGCGAGCGACTGCCGGTGATCATCTCGGGGACGATCGTCGACGCGTCCGGACGCACCCTCTCCGGGCAGACGGTCGAGGCGTTCTGGCACAGCGTCCGCCACGCCGACCCGCTGGTCGTCGGCCTCAACTGCGCCCTGGGCCCCAAGCAGCTGCGGGAGCACCTCGACGTGCTCGCACGGATCGCCGACCGCCCGGTGTCGGCCTATCCGAATGCCGGCCTGCCCAACGAGCTGGGCGGCTACGACGAGACACCGGAGGCCATGGCCGACGCCCTCGGCGAATGGGCGAGACACGGCCTCCTGAACATCGCGGGCGGCTGTTGCGGCACGACGCCCGAGCACATCGAGGCGATCGCCGCGGCCGTGTCCGGATGCCCACCGCGGCCCCTCGTCCGGCCACCGTCGAAGACCCGGCTGTCCGGCCTCGAGCCGGTGGTCATCCCGCCGCCAGGCGACACCTTCGTCAATGTCGGCGAGCGCACCAACGTGACCGGCTCGCGCAAGTTCGCCCGGCTCATGGCCGAAGGCGGCGAGGACGAGGCGATCGACATCGCTCGCGAGCAGGTCGCCAACGGCGCCCAGCTGATCGATGTGAACATGGACGAGGCGATGCTCGACGGCGTCGCGGCGATGACCCGCTTCTTGCGGCGCGTCGCGGCCGAACCCGACATCGCCACGGTGCCGGTCATGGTCGACAGCTCGAAGTGGTCGGTCATCGAAGCCGGGCTGCAGCAGCTCCAGGGCAAGGGCGTCGTGAACTCGATCTCGCTGAAGGAAGGCGAGGCCGAGTTCCTTCGCCAGGCGCAGCTGTGCAAGCGCTACGGCGCCGCGGTCGTCGTGATGGCCTTCGACGAGCAGGGCCAGGCGGACTCGGTCGAGCGGCGGGTGAGCGTGCTCAAGCGCGCCCACAAGCTCCTGACCGAGGTCGTCGGCTTCGCGTCCGAGGACATCATCCTCGACCCCAACATCTTCGCCATCGCGACCGGCATCGAGGAGCACAACGACTACGCCGTGTCGTTCATGGAAGCGGTCCGACGGCTCAAGACGGAGCTACCCGGGACGCGGACGTCGGGCGGCGTGTCGAACGTGTCGTTCGCCTTCCGTGGCAACGACCGCGTTCGCGAGGCCATCCACTCGGTCTTCCTCTACCACGCCAAGCGGGCGGGGCTTGACATGGCCATCGTCAACGCCGGCGTGCTGCCGGTGTACGACGACATCGAACCCGAGCTGCGCGAGCGGGTCGAGGATGTGGTGCTGAACCGCCGCCCCGACGCGACGGAACGACTCCTCGAGATCGCCACCCGCTACGAAGGCAGCGCCGGCATGGATCGGCCGGCCGAGGACCTCTCCTGGCGCGAGAAGCCTGTCGGCGAGCGGCTGACCCACGCGCTGGTCGAGGGCATCGACACGTGGATCGTCGACGACACCGAGGAGGCGCGCCAGGCCGCCAGCCGTCCGCTCGAGGTCATCGAGGGACCGCTGATGGATGGGATGAACGTCGTCGGCGACCTGTTCGGCTCCGGGCGGATGTTCCTGCCCCAGGTCGTCAAGAGCGCCCGCGTCATGAAGAAGGCCGTCGCCCACCTCGTCCCATACCTCGAGGCCGAGCGGGAGGGGACCGGCGCGCGCAAGTCCGGCACGATCGTCACCGCCACGGTCAAGGGTGATGTCCACGACATCGGCAAGAACATCGTCGGCGTCGTGCTTGGCTGCAACGATTACGAGGTCATCGACCTCGGGGTGATGGTGCCGGCCGCGCGGATCCTGGAGACGGCCGCCGAGCACGACGCAGACCTGATCGGGCTGTCCGGGCTGATCACGCCTTCGCTCGATGAGATGGTCCACGTGGCGTCCGAGATGGAGCGCCTCGGCATGACGACGCCGCTGCTCATCGGCGGGGCGACGACGTCGCGCACCCACACGGCGGTGAAGATCGCGCCCGCCTACTCGGGTCCCGTCGTCCATGTGCTCGACGCGTCGCGGGCGGTGGGCGTGGCGGGGGCGCTCGTCGACGACCGCCGTCGGGCTACGTATGCGGCCGGGATCCGCGACGAGTACGAGGCGGTCCGGCTCGACCGCGCGGGCCGGCAGGCGAAGGAGCGCTACCTGACGATCGGGGAGGCGCGCGCGAATCGGGTCCCGATCGACTGGTCGACGGTGACGCCACCGCGACCCACGTTCCTCGGACCTCGTACGTTCGACGACTATCCGCTGACTGAGCTCGTCGAACGGATCGACTGGACACCGTTCTTCGCGACATGGGAGTTGCGCGGCGCCTACCCGGCGATCCTCGACGATCCCAAGGTCGGCACGGCGGCGCGCGATCTGTACGACGACGCCCGCAGGTTGCTTGACCGGATCGTGAACGAGGCGCGGCTGCGCGCGAGCGGCGTGGTCGGGTTCTGGCCTGCGAACGCAGATGTGGATGACATCGCGGTCTGGCGCGACGCCGAGCGCCGCGACCGGCTCGCCACGTTCCGGACGCTGCGTCAGCAGATGGCCAAGACCGACGCTCGGCCCAACGTCGCGCTCGCCGACTTCGTCGCTCCGATCGACACCGGCCTCCCCGACCACATCGGCGCGTTCGCGGTGACTGCCGGTCACGGCCTCGATGGCCCGGACGGCCTGGTCGCCGAGTTCGTCGCGGCCAACGACGACTATTCGGCGATCCTCGCCAAGGCGCTCGCCGACCGCCTCGCCGAGGCGTTCGCCGAGCGCCTGCACGAGCGCGTCCGCCGCGAGCTGTGGGGCTACGCGCCGGACGAGGAGCTGTCCAACAGCGAGCTCATCGCGGAGCGCTATCAGGGTATCCGCCCCGCGCCCGGCTACCCCGCATGCCCCGACCATACCGAGAAGCGAACCTTGTTCGAGCTCCTCGAGGCGGAGGCCCGCGCCGGGATCGAGCTCACCGAGTCGTTCGCCATGTTGCCCGGCGCCTCGGTGTCCGGGTACTACCTGTGGAACCCCGCCAGCCACTACTTCGGGATCGGCCGTATCGACCGCGACCAGCTCGAGGACTACGCCGCCCGCAAGGGCATCCCCGTTGCCGAGGCGGAACGATGGTTGGCGCCCAACCTCCGAGAACCCGCATGAGCGTCGGCGACGCCCGCGCGCGGTTCCGCGACCGGCTTGCCGGTGGGCCCTTGCTCGCCGACGGCGCGATGGGCACGCTGCTCTTCAGCCGGGGCATCCCGCAGCGTGCCGTCCTCGACGATCTGGTCGCGACCCGGCCCGACCTCATCGGCGCGATCCATCGCGAGTACCTCGACGTCGGCGCGGACATCATCGAGACCGCGACGTTCGGGGCGAACCGGGTCCGCCTTGCCCCGCACGGTCTGGCGGACCGCGCCGGCCGCCTCGCGCGGCGGGGCGCGCAGCTCGCGCGCGAGGCCCGTGACGTCGCCGGCCGCGACGTGCTCGTCGCGGGCTCGATCGGGCCGCTCGGTCCGCCGACGCGCGAGATCCTGCATCTCCCGGAGGACGCGGTCCGAGCGGCGTTCCGGGAGACGATCGAGGGGCTGCTGGAGGGCGGTGTCGACGTCTTCTGGTTCGAGACGTTCGGCCACATCGACCATCTCGCGATCGCCGTCGAGGAGGCCCGCTCGGTGGCCGCCGACCTGCCGGTCATCTCGCTGCTGACCTTCGGCGAGGGCGTCGACCTGCCCGACGGCACCCGCGCCGGACCGGCGGCCGCGGCACTCGCCGCCCGGATCGACGTCGACATCATCGGTGTGAACTGCGGCGCGGGGCCGGTGGGCTGCCTCGAGGCGCTGGTGGCGATGGAGGGTCGCGGCAAGGCGATCCTGCCGAACGCCGGGCTGCCGCAGCGGATCGAGGGCCAGTTCGTCTACGCCGCCGGCCCCGACTATCTCGGGCGGATGGTTGGCGGCATGCTCGACGCCGGCGCGGCCATCGTCGGCGGGTGCTGCGGTACGACGCCCGACCACACCGCCGCGATGCGCGTGGCGATCGACGCGCGGACAGGAGCGGAAGCCGCTCCGCCGCCGGCCGCGCCCGCCGTCCGTCCCCCCACGATCACGACCATCAGGGCGGAGGTCGCCGCCGCCACGGATACGCCCGCCCCGCCGTCGCGGCTCGCTCGGGCCCTGGCCGACGGTCGCTACGTGATCTCCGTCGAGATCGACCCGCCGCGCTCGGTCCGCATCGAGCGCACGATCGAGGCGGCGCACATGCTGCAGGACGCCGGCGTGGACATCGTCAATGTCAGCGACTCGGCGATGGCCCGAGTGCGGATGGGCGCACTCGCCGTGGCGTTCGGGATCCAGCACGACCTCGATCTCGAGTGCGTCGTGCACTTCACGACGCGCGACCGGAACCTGATGGCCCTGGAGTCCGAGCTGCTGGGCGCCCACGCGCTGGGCGTCCGCGACATCCTCGCCCTGACCGGGGATCCGCCGCGGATCGGTGACCTGCCCGGGGCGACGGGCGTCTGGGACGTCGACTCGATCGGCCTCGTCGAGATCCTCACGCGCCTCAACCGGGGCGAGGACGCGGCCGGCTCGCCGATCGGACAGCCGGCATCATTCACGATCGCATGCGCCCTGGATCCCACGGCCGCGGACGCCGCCACCGAGTGGGATCGGCTTGAACGGAAGGTCGCCGCTGGGGCCCACCTGATCATGACCCAGCCGCTGTACTCGGAGGCACAGGTCGAGGCGATGTTCCGCGAGGCGTGCCGGCGCTTCGGCCCGGCCGGCTTCCCGATCCCGGTGTTGCTCGGGGTCCTGCCGCTCCAGTCGTCCCGCCATGCCGAATTCCTTCACCACGAGGTCCCCGGCATCACCATCCCGGACGCGACCCGCGATGCGCTGCGGGACGCGGGCGAGCATGGCGCCGCAGTCGGCCTGCGCATCACGGAGGAACTGCTCGCGGTCGTCGGCGACCGCATCGCCGGGACATACGTGATGCCGTCGTTCGGGCGCTACGAACAGGCGGCGGAGCTGGTCCGCCGGCTCCGTGCCATGCCCGCCGCTCGCGTTGACGCCCCGGCGCTGCGGCCCTAGACTCGATATCCGACGAAATCACTCGGATATGCGAGGAAGCGACCCCTGACCGCCCCGACCGACAGCCCGCCCGTTCCCGTCCAGCGCCCCGCCTACCATGGCTCGGGCGCGGTCTCCTTTTCGACGAAGGGCGAATACGGCGTGCGCCTGATGGTCCAGCTGGCCCGCCACTACGGCACCGGGCCGGCGAGCCTGGCCGGCATCGCCGCGGAGGAGGATCTCCCGCGCGCGTATCTCGAGCAGCTCGTCGTCAACCTCCGCGAGGCGGGCCTGGTGGTGAGCACGCGCGGCGCTCACGGTGGCTACGAGCTGACCCGCCCGCCCGCAGCGATCGCGATGGGCGAGGTCCTGCGCGCGCTCGAAGGTCCGATCGCGCCGATGTTCTGCGCCAGTGACGACCCGGAACACGCAACGACCTGCGACCGGTCCTCGCGTTGCACCGTCAACATCTTGTGGGTGCGCGTCCGTGACGCGATCACCTCGACCCTCGATTCGATGACTCTCGCCGACCTCGCGCCACCGCGCGTGGTCGCGCTCGACGACCAAGAAGGAGCCCTGATCGCCACGTGACAGACCAGTCGACCGCCACCGACCAGCACCTCGTCATCCGCGGCCTGCGCGTCGCCCCCCTCGGAAAACCCGATCAGGAGATCCTCCAGGGCATCGACCTGACCGTGGGCAAGGGCGAGGTGCACGCGATCATGGGCCCGAACGGCTCCGGCAAGACGACACTCGCCTACGCGCTGATGGGGCACCCCGCCTATGTCGTCACCGCCGGCCAGGTTCTCTGGAAGGGCCGCGACATCCTCAAGTTGACTCCGGACAAGCGCGCCCGGCTCGGGCTGTTCCTGGCCTTCCAGTACCCGACCGCCATCCCGGGCCTGTCGGTCGCGTCGTTCATCCGGAGCGCTCTCAACGCCAAGCTCCAGGGCATCGACAAGAGCGACGACATCGACCCGACCGATCCGGTCAAGGGCGGCGTCTCGATGCGCGACTTCCGCACCAAGATGCGCGAGAAGATGGCGCTCCTGCGAATGGACGAGAGCTTCGCGTCGCGCTACGTCAACGAGGGCTTCTCGGGCGGCGAGAAGAAGCGACTCGAGATGCTCCAGATGGCGGTGATCGAGCCCGAGATGGCCATCCTCGACGAGACCGACTCGGGGCTCGACATCGATGCGCTGCGCATCGTGGCCGAGGGCGTCAACGCGATGCTCAACCCGGAGCTCGGCGTGCTGCTGATCACCCACTACCAGCGCTTGCTCAACCACATCAAGCCCGACGTCGTCCACGTCCTGGCCCAGGGTCGCATCGTCAAGAGCGGTGGACGCGAGCTCGCCCTCCAGCTCGAGGACGAGGGCTACGGCCCTATCCTTCGCGAGGCCGGGCTCGAGGTCACCGCGCCCGACGAGGCGCTCCTCGTGCCCAAGGGCCCGGAGCTCGACCCGGACCTCGACCGAGAGCCCGTGGAGGCCGCCCGCTAGCCGGGCGCCGACGATGGCCATCGAAGCGTCCGACCGACCGACCCTCGACCCCGTCGCGCTGCGGCGCGACTTCCCGATCCTCGACCAGGAGATCAACGGGCATCCGCTGACGTACCTCGATTCGGCGTCGAGCAGCCAGAAGCCACGGGTGGTCATCGACGCCGTCGCCGACTTCTACCGTGAATACAACGCCAACGTGCATCGCGGCATCTACACCATCGGCGAGAAGGCGACCGCGGCGTACGAGCGAGCACGCTCCACGGTCGGGCGGTTCATCAATGCGCCCGACAGCCACGAGATCGTGTTCACCCGCAATGCGACCGAGGCGATCAACCTCGTGTCGTACTCGTGGGGCCGACGCAACATCGCACGCGGTGACGCGATCGTCCTGACCGAGATGGAGCACCACGCCAACCTCGTACCCTGGCAGCTCCTCGTCCAGGAGCAGGACGGCGACCTCGAGTTCATCCCGATCACGGATGACGGCGAGTTGCGGCTCGACGTGTTCGAGGTGTTGCTGCGGCTGCGGCCGAAGCTCGTCGCGTTCACCCATGTCTCGAACACCCTCGGCACGATCAACCCGGTCCGCGAGATGGTCGACATGGCCCACGCGGCGGGGGCGCTCGTCCTCGTCGATGGTGCGCAGGCCGTGCCGCACGTGCCTGTCGACGTCCAGGCGCTCGACTGCGACTTCTACGCGTTCAGCGGCCACAAGGTGCTCGCCCCGATGGGCTCGGGGGCGCTGTGGGCCCGGCGCGAGCTGCTCGAGTCGATGCCGCCGTTCCTGGCGGGCGGCGAGATGATCCGCGAGGTCCATCTCCGGCGGAGCGAGTTCAACGACATCCCGTGGAAGTTCGAGGCGGGCACCCCGGCCGTCGGCGACGCGATCGGCCTGGGCGTCGCTGCCGACTATCTGATGGGCATCGGCATGGACGCGGTGCGCGAGCATGAGCGGCAGCTGGTCGCCTACGCCCTCGACGTCCTGCCCCGTGAGGTCCCCTCGATCGAGCTCTACGGGCCGCTGGATCCCGACCGTCGCGGCGGCGTCGTGCCGTTCAACCTGCCGGGTATCCACCCCCATGACGTCGCCCAGGTGCTGGACCGGTTCGGGATCGCGGTCCGTGCCGGCCACCACTGCACCATGCCGCTCCACGAACGGATGGACCTCGCCGCCACCGCGCGAGCGAGCTTCAGCGTCTACACGACGACCGACGACATCGACCGCTTGGCGACCGGCTTGCGCGAGGTCCTCAGGGTCTTCCGCGGCTAGTGCCGCCGCCCGACCACGCCTCCGGCCCGCGCGTCAATCCCGACAACGACCCGGCCGTTGCATTGCGGGAATCCATCGGATGCGGATCCGGTAGATCCACGCCACGCTGACCCGATAGGCTCCAGCTGCAGGGAGAGGGTCATCACCAACCGACGCCCACCACGACATCCGATCCGAGTCGGCATCGTCGATGACCACCCCACGGTCGTGGCTGCCATCGCGACGGCGATTCGCGACGCGGCGGACCTTCGCTTGATCGGGACAGCGCGGACGACCGACGAGGCGACCGAGCTCGCGTCGAAGGTCGACGTGCTCGTCTGCGACATGAACCTCGCAGGCGGCGCCGAGGGTTTGCAGGTCCTGCGATCCGTCCATGACCCGCGCACCTTACGGGAACGAGCGCCAGCCGCAGTCCTATTCCTCTCGGGCTTTGGCTATCCGTCGCTGATCCGCGCCGCACTGGATGGCGGCGCCGCCGGCTACCTCGACAAAGCCGCCGATGTCCCGGAGATCATCGACGCGATCCGCACGATCGCATCCGGTGGCACGGCTTACAGCGCGGCCGCCCTCCTTGGCTCCCGCGAGGCGCGGCGACGGCCGTCCGAGCGCGAGATCCAGGTCATCGGACGCGTCGTGAACGGGGCAACCAACGCCGAGATCGCCGCCGCCCTGGATCTCTCCGAGAAGACGGTCGAAAGCCACCTGCGCCGGCTCTTCGATCGGTACGGGCTGTTGTCTCGGACGGAGCTCGCCGTGCTGTCGATGGAGGAGGGTTGGACGGCGGATCGGCGCGCCGGGCGGTGAGCCGGCCGCAGGCATACGTCGTGCTGGGCCTCGCGGCCGTCGCCCTGCTCGTCGTGCTCGGCGTCTTCCGGGCGGCCCTCACCGGGGGATCCGCGGTCTCGCCGGACGCGATGCTGCCGTTCCTCGTGGGTGCGGCGTCGCTGTGCGTCGTGGGCCTGGCCTGGCCGCGCCACCCGACCATGGCCTGGCTCGCGCTGATCGTCGCGCTGGCAACGATCACTATCGATCTTGCGACCGTCGGACGCGCGCATCGAGACGGGCTCGATCCGGACACGTGGCGGTGGATCGCACTGACGATCGTGCTCGCCGCCGTGTGCGCCACGGCTACGGCGGTCGCGTACGCGGTCGACCCGGTCCGCCGTCTAACTCGCTGGCTGACGGCTGCCGGCGCAATCGCCGTCGCGGCCGTCTTCGCGCTGGGCGTGTGGGTGCTGGCCACACTTGATTCCGAGGTGGTCCTAATCCAGGCGGACCGGCCGCTCGGCGACCTGGTCGTGGTCACCCGCGCCTTCCTGATCACGACGGCGATCTTCGTGCTCGTCGGGCTGGCGGGCGACCTGCGGCCGACAGCGGAGCGGACACGGCGACGGCTGGTAGCGATCCGCGCCCGGCCTGATGGCCCGATGGATGCACTGCACTATGCGATCGCCTGGATCCGCACACTGATCGAGGAGCTCATGCCGGGCCGCGCAAGCGAGCGTCGCGCGGCGAGCGCCGAGCGTGCTCGGCTCGCTCGCGACCTTCATGCCGTCGTCGTGCCGGACCTCCGGCGCGCCATCCGCGAGGCGGAGCGGCTCGGGTCGGTGGATCGACTCGCGGCGTCGTTGCGCGATGCCCTGCGCCAAGTGGAGGCCATGATCGACACCCGCGACGCGGTCGGGCTCGAGATCGGCGGCCTCGTCACGGCGCTGGAGTCGTTGGCGGAGGGCGTCGAAGATCGCTCAGACGTCCGAGTCACGATCGACGTCGCCGAGGATCGTGGCTTGGCAACGGGGTCACCACCACCAGCGGTGGCGGCCGCCGCGCTCCGTGTCGCCGTGCTTGCCCTGGAGAACGTCGTGCGGCACGCGCCGGCGGCTAAGGTGCGCGTCCTCGTTGCGAACGGTCCAGACCGGATCCGAATGTCGATCGAGGACGACGGGCCGGGCGTGCCGCCCGGCATCGAACGCGTCGGCCTTGAGGATGGACGCCGCGGGCTGGTCGACATGGCGACGGAGGCCGCATCGTGCGGGGCATCGGTCCGCGCTGGCCCGGGCGAGCGGGGAGCCGGGACGGTCGTCGCTTTCGACTGGCCAGCGTCCTGAAGGTTGCGGGACCGCCCGTAAACCCGATGCGGGAATCTCACCGATTCCGGGCACCACGTGATCGAACGGATGCTCACGAACGCCCGGTCCGATGACCGGGTGCAGCCTCAGCCAGAGGCAGGCATCAGGGGACCTTTATGAAGCGGATCCGATCGCACTGGGCGGGCGTGCACGAGGACGACGCTGGCCAGGGACTTGCGGAGTACGCCCTCATCCTCGCGTTGATCGCCATCATCGCGATCGTCGCCCTCATCTTCCTGGGTAGCCAAATCAGCACCATCCTGACGCAGGTCAGCAATTCGGTCTGACCTCTGCCGCATGCCGGTGCTCTTCGGGGGGAGGGCACCGGTGTGCCGGCGCATGCCTACTACTGGCTCTCAGCCCGGCGTGAGCGACCGCCAGGTCTCGAGCGCCCATTGCCAGTCGGCCGGGTCGTCGAACTCGATCCGGATGGCGGCACCCGACCCGGTGACCGCCGAGTAGCCCTCGAGGATGCCGACCTCGACGCCGGAGGACGCGTCGGTCATGAGGCGAGCCCGTGCCAGCACGCCGCCCTGGCTGTGGGCGATCGCATCGGGTCCGAGGTCGACCGCGAACTGCTCGATGAACGCGTGCGCGGTCATCGGCGATCCATCCGCGTTGCCGGTCGCGGTCGCGGCCAGCGTGATGCTTCGCCCGCCGCCACTGCCCCACCATTCGTCCGCGCTTCGGCGCTCTGCGTATTCGCCGGGCACCTCGAGAGACCAGCCCTCATGCGTGATGCGCACCGGATCGCGGCGGTAGCCGACGGGTGGCTCCGGTACGGGTTCCTTGGTGGCGCGCGCCGCGGCCTGGCGGGCCATCGGGTCGTCGACGCCGCGCAGCGTGGTCATCTCTGTCCAGGCGTGCCAGGGGTAGGGGAGGTCCGGGTCGATCGGGTAGGCACGGGACAGCAGTCGATGGACCTCGTCGAACAGGTCGGCCTCGCCCTCCATCGCCGGCGTTCGCCATCGAACCTCGAGCCACATCAGGACGAGCGCGCGGTTCATGAGGTAGCGGGCGTCGGTCGCGTCGGCCCACCAGGGCGTGATGTCGAGGGCGACCCGCGGATCTGCGATGGCCGATTCGAGCCACGCCTCGTCGCGAGGGCCCAGCACGGTCGCGAGCGCCTGCTCGGTCGCGAACCGGGTGCCTGGCGGCATCCCCAGCGGCACGCCTCGTTCGCCGCGCCGGACCTTGACTCGCGCCCGGGACAACCGAGGTCCGAGCCAGCCGAGGTAAAGCCGCTCGACGTCGCCGCGGTCGGCGAACGTGGTCGCACCATCGCCATCGGTCCAGTCGATCCCGATCTCGGTGCCGAGGCGCTCGAGGATCCGGCCCACGAACCGGTGGTAACCGGGTCCGACCACCCCGGTGTCGCCGGACGCGGTCACGCGACCCAGGTCCGACGCGGTCAGGAGCAGCGGGGACGTCGCGGGATGGAGGTCGACCGCAAGCGCCGTCTCGCCGGACGGGAGCGTCCGCTGGTGCGTCGAGCGCACCGCGTCCGCGTATTCCCCGGTCAGCCAGACGGCAGCATCGGCGAGCAGCCGGTCAGCGGCCGGCAGGCGTGGGATCAGACCACGCTTCTGCGCCTCGCCGCCGAGCGCCACACCCAGAGCGTCGGAAAGGTTCGTCGTCACCGAACCCCGAAGATATCCGCGAATGCCCGATCCGAGGCCCGCCGGTTGGTACCAGCCGGGCCGACCAAACGGTCCGTTGCGGGGACGCACCTCGGGTGCGTGCATGCCGCCAAGAAGGGTAATCCCGACCCCGCTGGTCGGGATTGGCGTTCCGCGCTACACTCGATGCTCCGATGGACGACCTGTACCGCGACTACATCCTCGAGCACTACCGCCAGCCCCACAACTTCGGGGTCATCGAGGATGCCGACGCCAGCTACGAGGGCTCCAACCCCCTGTGTGGCGACCGCATCACGCTGATGCTGGGCGTCAAGGACGGCGTCATCGACCGCGTCGGGTTCACCGGACGCGGCTGTGCCATCAGCCAGGCAAGTGCCAGCCTGCTGACCGACGAGATCAAGGGCAAGCCGCTCAAGGATGTCGCGTCGTTCCGCGCCGACGACCTGCTCGACCTACTCGGCATCGAGATCGGCCCCGCGCGGCTGAAGTGCGCGATGTTGAGCCACGAGAGCCTCCAGCACGTGCTCGACGAACTCGGCGCCGCGGCCCCGGACGCCAAGGCCCCGGAAGGGGCCAAGGCATGATCGGGATGACTCGGATCGAGCGCCGCTGCAGGTGTCGCCCGCCGGCTTGAGCCGGCATGCGTCGCGACTCCGCCCGCGACCCCAACCACCCCGCCACCACCGCCCTGGCCGCCTGAGCGGTCAGCCCGTCGAACTACCGGAGCACAACCTACCGATGCCGAAGTCCTACGCCGACCTCCTGCGTGAGGCCCGCGCCCGGATCCGCGAGGTCAGCCCGCAGGAGGTCGAAGCCCTCCCCGCCGGCGAGGCGACCATCGTCGACGTGCGCGAGGCGTCCGAGTGGGAGCAGGGCCACCTGCCCGGCGCCCATCATGTGTCGAAGAGCTACATCGAGCAGCAGATCGAGGCGGCCGCCCCCGACCGCGATGCGCCCGTGATCCTGTACTGCGCGGCCGGAGTCCGCTCGCTGTTCGCAGGCCAGACCCTCGCCGAGATGGGCTACACGAACGTGGCCAGCATGTCCGGCGGCTTCCAGGCCTGGAAGGGCGCCGGCTTCGACTTCGAAACGCCGGTCGTCCTCAGCCCCGAGCAGAAGCAGCGCTACAGCCGGCACCTGCTGATCCCGGAGGTCGGCTCGTCCGGCCAGAAGCGCCTGCTCGAGTCGAAGGCGTTGCTCATCGGCGCCGGCGGGCTCGGCAGCCCGGCCGCGCTGTATCTCGCCGCGGCCGGCGTCGGGACGATCGGTCTCGTCGACTTCGACGTGGTCGACGTCAGCAACCTGCAGCGCCAGATCCTGCACACGACCGATCGTGTCGGCGAGCGCAAGGTCGAATCGGCGCGGATCGCGATCAACGCCCTGAACCCGGACGTCAACGTCATCCAGCACGAGGAGATGCTGACCGCCGACAACGTCGAGCGGCTGATCGACGGCTACGACGTCATCCTCGACGGTACCGACACCTTCGAGACCCGCTACGTGCTCAACGACGCGGCGGTCGCGGCGGGGACCCCGGTCGTCCACGCCAGCGTGTTCCGCTTCGAGGGCCAGCTCACCACGTTCATACCCTTCGAGGGTCCGTGCTATCGCTGCCTGTACCCGACGCCCCCGCCGCCCGAGCTCGCGCCCGGCTGCTCGGTCGCAGGCGTCCTCGGTGTCGTGCCCGGCATCCTCGGTCTGCTCCAGACGAACGAGGCGCTCAAGGTGCTGCTCGGCATCGGCACGACGCTCGCCGGCCGCCTGGTCCTGTTCGACGCGCTCGAGACCGAGTTCACCGAGCTCCAGCTGCGGCGTGATCCGAACTGCCCCACCTGCTCCGACGCCGCAGCCGAGGCGCGCAAGGCCGGGCGCCCGCTGACCACGGTCAACGTCGGCGAGGACGCGCCGTTCCTCCTGAGCACGACCGGCCTGGCCGGCTCCGTATCGCCCGAAGCCCGCGCATGAGCACCGTTTACATCCCGGCCGTGCTCCGGCCGAACGTCGGCGGTGCCAAGTCGGTCGAGATCGAGGGTGACTCGATCCGCTCGGTCGTGGGCGGCCTCATCGAGCGGCACCCGTCGCTCGGCGGCCAGCTGCTGACCGACGAGGGCGACATCAACCGGTTCGTCAACGTGTACGTCAACGGCCAGGACGTTCGTTACCTGGCGGGCCTTGACACGCCGGTCGGTCAGACCGACGAGGTCCGGCTCCTCCCGGCGATGGCCGGCGGTTGACCATGGCTCTCCCGTGGCGGGTCGCCGATGCCGATCACGACCACACCCACGCCCACGAGGACCTGGCACCCCACGGCGGGCGCTATGCGGACATCCTCGACGCGATCGGCCACACGCCGCTCGTCGAGATCCCGCGCATGAGCCCGAACGAGAACGTACGCATCTTCGCCAAGCTCGAGATGCTCAACCCGACCGGGTCGGTCAAGGATCGCGCCGCCAAGTACCTGATCGAGGATCTCGAAGCCCGCGGCCTGCTGCACGAGGACTCGATCATCCTCGAGCCGACCTCGGGCAACACCGGCATCGCCCTGGCGATGATCGGCCGGCGCAAGGGCTACCGGGTCGCGCTGGTCATGCCCGACAACGTCACCAACGAACGACGCCAGATGGCCGCGCTCTTCGGAGCGGAGGTCATCGATTCACCCGGGACGCTCGGCTCGAACGGCGCGATCGCGCTGGCCAAGCACCTTGTCGCCAAGGACGCACGGTTCGTCATGCCATACCAGTACGGCAACCAGGCGAATCCGCAGGCCCACTACGAGACCACCGGGCCGGAGATCCTGGCCGATTGCCCGGAGATCGACGTGTTCGTGGCTGGGCTCGGCACCGGCGGGACGTTGATGGGTGTGTCGCGCTACCTGCGCGAGCACAAGCCGGGGGTCCGAATCGTTGGGGCCGAGCCGCTCCCCGGTGAGAACGTGCAGGGGCTGCGCTCCCTCGACGAGGGGTTCGTCCCCGAGATCCTCGACCCGACTTCGATCGACGCGAAGTACCTGGTGTCGAACCTCGACGCGCTGACGGCACTGCGTGAACTGGTGTTCCGCGAGGGCATCTTCGGCGGCCCATCGTGCGGGGCCGTGCTGGTCGCTGCGGCCCGCGAGGCGTCGCGCATGACCGAGGGCACGATCGTGGCCCTGCTGCCGGACGGCGGCTGGAAGTATCTGTCGGCCGGGACGTTCACGACCGACTTCGACGATATGGAGGATGCGCTCGAAGGCGGCGTCAACTGGTGGTGACCGCGGGTCGGCCGGGCGAACTGGCGATCGACCCCAAGCGCGTGGTCGCAGACGGATACGACGCGGTCGCGGAGCGCTATTTCGAATGGAGCGACGCCTCCCCGTCGCCGACGCGCCTCGCCTGGCTCGACCGGGCGCTTCAACGTATCCCGCTCGGAGCAGAGGTCCTTGACCTCGGCTGCGGGGCGGGGATCCCGATGACCAAGGCACTCGCCGCCGGCCGCCGGGTGACTGGTGTCGACCTGTCGGCACGTCAGCTCGAGTTGGCCAGACGGAACGTCCCCGAGGCGACGTTCATCCACGCGGACATGGCGGGTTTGGACCTGCCGTCGGTCAGCCTCGATGCCGTCGTCGCTTTCTACTCGCTCACCCATCTCCCGCAGGCCGAATTGCCTGGACTGCTGACGTCGATCCATCGGTGGCTCCGTCCTGGGGGCGTCTTCCTGGCGTCGATGGGGGCGCAGGAGGCGGCGGACGAGATCGAGTCCGACTGGCTCGGCGTCCCGATGTTCTTCGGGCACCCCGGCGCCAAGCGCAACCGCGCATTGGTGCGTCGCACGGGCTTCGAGATCGAGACGACCGCTGTCGAGGCGGAGCCCGAGGACCGGCACGACGCCTTGTTCCTGTGGGTGGTCGCCCGAAAGGTGCAGACACGCTCCGTGCATGGAGCGAGCCGCCCGTGACGCCGGTCCATCCGGGGCCAGCGACCGCGGCGCTTCCAGCGACCATCGTCCAGGCGCTCATCGACCACGCCCGTACCGGTTACCCGAACGAGGCGTGCGGGTTGATCATCGGTGATGGCGTCGCGGCGGAGCACGGTCGCGCCCTCCGCTTCGAGCCGACCCGTAACGCCGCCGATTCGCCATATCGGTACGAGATCCACCCCGACGACCTGTACCGGTTGACCGTCGCGACCGACGACGCCGACGAGGCGTTCTGGGGCATCGTCCACTCCCACACGCATACGCCTGCCGTACCGTCGCCGACCGACATCGGGCTCGCGCTGTACCCCGATGCCCTCTATGTGCTCGTGTCGCTCAGCGCGGACGAGGCGGACCGGGCGACCGGCACGCCCAGCATCCGGGCCTGGCGCATCGTCGAGGGTCAGGTCCACGAGGTCGCGATCGACGTCGTCGAGGGATGACGGCGGCGGATCGACCGCGGCTGGGCGCGATGATCGCGGTGGGTCTCGGCATCCTGGCAGTCCTCGGGGCCACGATCGTGGGCTGGAACGGCCAATGGCTCGATGCGGTCGTGGCCCCGCCACCGATCGTCCGTGCAGCGCTCGTCGGGGGCACCGTCGCGCTGGGCACGTTCCTCCTGGCCCGCTCGGTCGGTCGGATGGGCGCAGCCGGGACGGAGGACGTGCCCGGGCTCATCCGCGCCGTGCGACTCGCATTCCTGGCGGTCGCGGCGTTCGCGGCCGCCGCCGGCTGGGCGCTCGGACACCCGCTGCCGCTCATCGTCGCCGCGGTGATCGCCGGTATCGACGTGATCGAGACGTCGTTCCTGCTCCTGGTGGTCGGACGGGGTCGCTAGGTCCGGGCGCCGGCCCGGGTAGCGGCGAGGTCGCCGACGCGCTCGATGAGCCGATCGAGGAACGTGTCGACGTCCGCGCCCGTCGCGACGTCGAGGTTGGGGGATCTACCAGTGAGGCGCCGCCGGTCGGCGACGGTCATCCCGGTCGTCAGCTCGCCGCTTGTCTCGACGTCGACGTAGAGCGCCTCGCTCGTCACCAGCCGCCGATCGAGGGTCGCCGCGACCGCGAACGGGTCGTGGATGAAGGCTCCGTAGAAGCCGTCGTATCGCTCATGGAACTCGAAGTAGAACCGGAGCGCATCGGCGATGAACCGGATGACCGGGTTGCCGGCGACCGACCGTCGCGGTCCGAGCGGATCGCGCTGCGACTCGACTGCCAAGTCGTCGTCCGGTGTACTCCCCGCCCGGCGCGCCAGCTCCACGACATGGTTCGGCAGGATTCGCACCTGCTCGGTCACGTCGAGCCCGAGCGCGAGCGGGCGCGGGATGGCGGGATCGGCCTCGGTGGCGGCGCCCCACGACCGGAACACGATCCGCGCCGCCTCGGGGTCGCAATGCAGGTTCCATTCCGTCGTCGGGGTCGTGTTGCCCGGCACGCCGAACGCGCCGCCCATGAGGACGAACCCGCGGAGCAAGGAGGGCAGGGCGGGCTCCTGCTCCAGCGCCGCGGCCAGATTCGTCAGCGGGCCGAGCGTGACCAGGGTGACCTCGCGGGGCCGGCGGCGAGCCTCGTCGACGATGAGGTCGACCCCATGACGCTCGCTCAGTCGCCGGGTCGGCGGAGGTAGCTCCGCGTAGCCGATGCCGTGCGGACCGTGCGTCTCGGGTGTCGTCTCGAGCGGTCGCACGAGGGGCACCGCACGACCGATCGCGACGTCGACGTCGGTCCGCCCGGCAAGCTCCAGCACGGCCAGCGTGTTGGTCGCGACCTGCCGCGCCTCGACGTTGCCGGACACGCAGGTGACCGCAAGGATGTCCGCCTCGGGCGAGGCGACGGCGTAGAGGAGCGCCAGGCTGTCGTCGATGCCGGTGTCGACATCGAGGATCACGGGGACGGTCGGGGTCACTCGCCGATGCTAGCCGAGCGGACACCCTCGAGGTGCCAGACAGGGCGCTGCTCACCACCCGCCCGCAGACGCCGTGCCCAGGCCGAGCCCGACCCGGCGAGGTCGATCGCGGATGCCGGTCCCATCGCGGTCAGCTGGAGTCCGGCGGCGGACCACGAACGACGGATAGCCGGTTCGGCGCCGGGATCGAGGCAGGGGAGGCCCGGTACAGCGTCGGACGGCACGACCGACGCGAGGACATCGAGGCGACCGCCCGGTGCGAGCACCGAGACGACGCCCCGCAACGCCGCGTCGTCGAGTCCCACGATGCCGCGCAGCAGCGAGCCCCATGGGAAGAGCACCGTGACGAAGTCGGCCCGACCGGCAAGGGGTGAGGCCGGCAGGGCCTCGGCTCCGGCGGCGAAGAACAGCGCGTTGGCAGGACCGCGCCTGTCGGCGCGACGGGACGCCTCGGCCATCGCGGCCGCTACGGCATCGACGCCGATGACCAGCGCCGACGGTTCTGCGGCAGCGCGGGCGAGCACGACACGTCCGTCACCCGTGCCGATATCCACGATCACCCGGGCGGTCCGGGCGGTCAGGCTGGTGACTTACCCGACGTCGACCTCGAAGGCGCGCCGGCCGATGACCTGTCGCATGGGATCGCAGTCTACACTCGCGCGGTGAACCCGCCGATCGGACCCTACGTCCGACTGCCCCCCACAGTCGAACCATGGGACCCCAGGACGATCGAGGTGGCGGCGGCCGTCACGGAGCTGATCCACGAGCGCCGCCCGGACCTGACCGTCGAGCACATCGGCAGCACCGCCGTACCCGGCCTGCCCGGCAAGGGCATCGTGGACCTGTCGATCGCCACGACGCCGGAGGACGTGCCGGCTGTGGCCGCGATGCTCCAGGCGCTGGGGTTCGGTCCACAACCGGGGCCCGATCCATGGCCGCCGAGCCGGCCGATGCTCGTCGGTTCCCTCGCCCGTGCCGGTACGACGTTCCGCATCCACTGCCACGTCCTGCCCGACCGCGAGGAGCTCACCCGCGACGTGGCCTTCCGCGATGCATTGCTCGCCGATCCCGCGCTCGTCGAGGGGTACGCCACGCTCAAGACGGGCATCGTCGCGAGCGGCCCGCTCGAGGCGACCCCCGAATATACGTACCGCAAGCAGGCCTGGATCGCCGACGTCCACCGGCGGCTGGGGGTCGAGCGGAAGCCGTTCGTGCCACCCGCCACGATCGGCATCCTGGGCGGTGGCCAGCTCGGTCGGATGCTGGCATCGGCCGCGCGCGCGATGGGCTACCGGATCGCGGTGCTCGACCCGGACCCGGCCTGTCCGGCGGCGGGGCTCGCCGATCGGGTGGTCGTCGGCGGGTATGACGACGTTGGCGCGGCGCTGCGCCTCGCGGAGTTCAGCGATGTCGTCACATACGAGCTGGAACATGTCGCCGTCGAGGTCGTGGATGCCATCGAGACGCTCCGGCCGGTCCGGCCCGGACGGCTGCCGCTGCACGTCACCCAGGATCGGATCGCCGAGCGCCGGTTCCTCGAGACGGCCGGCGCGACCGTCGCACCGTGGCGCGACGTCCGATCGACCGACGACCTGCGCGCGGCGGCCGATGAGCTCGGGTTGCCGTTGCGGCTCAAGGTCGCGACCGGTGGCTACGACGGGCGCGGACAACTCAGGCTGACGGATCCGGCTGAGCTCTCGGGCGCGTTCGACCGGCTCGGCCGGCCGGCCGGCGAAGCGCTCCTGGCCGAGTCAGAGCTCGCCTTCCGAGGCGAGCTGTCGATCGTCGTATCGCGCAGCGCGGTCGGTGGCATCTCGACCTACCCGCTCGCATGCAACCGTCACGATGAGGGGATCCTGGTGGAGAGCATGGCCCCGGCCACGGTCGATCGCGACATCACCGAACGGGCGGTCGCCCTCGGCGAGCGGCTTGCTGTGGCCATCGGGGTGACGGGCACGCTGACCGCCGAGCTGTTCCTGATGCCAGATGGCCGGCTCGTGGTGAACGAGCTCGCACCGCGCGTCCACAACAGCGGGCATTGGACGATCGAGGGTGCGGCGACGTCCCAGTTCGAGCAGCACATCCGCGCGGTGTGCGGGCTCGACTTGGGCTCGACCGAGCCACTCGCCAGCACCGCCGTGGTGAACATCCTCGGCACCGGCGAACCGCGCCCGGCACGACTGGAAGCTCTCGGCCTCGCCCACGCGATGGCCGATCCCGACGTCCACCTCCATCTCTATGACAAGCAGCAGGTCTTCGAACGCCGCAAGATGGGTCATGTGACGGCCATGGGCGCCACGACCGAGGATGCGCTTGCGCGGGCGCGCGCCGCCGTCGAGCTGCTGCGCTGGCAGGGCGAGGAGCCCTCATGAGCGAGGACGGGGCGCGGCCGCTCGTCGGGATCGTCGGCGGGAGCCGGTCGGACTTCCCCGTGCTCGACGACGCCGTCGCCGTTCTCAGCGAGCTCGGTGTCCCCGCGGAGCTGCGGGTCGTGTCGGCCCACCGCACGCCCGATCACCTCTTCCGCTACGCCGAGGATGCCGCGGCTCGTGGGATCCGGGTGATCATCGCCGGCGCCGGGGGCGCGGCCCATCTGCCGGGGATGCTGGCGGCCAAGACGACGCTCCCGGTGATCGGTGTCCCCATCCCGACGCAGCATCTGGGTGGCCTGGACTCGCTGCTTTCGATCGTGCAGATGCCGCGCGGCATCCCGGTCGCCACCGTCGCCATCGGCAACGCGACGAATGCCGGTCTGCTGGCCGCGGCGATCCTCGCCATCGCGGACGAGGCGTTGGCCACCCGCCTGGGCGATTGGCGTGCGCAGCAGACTGCCCTGGTGATGGACGACCCGTCGAACGCAGCGAGCTGACCTTGGCGACGTCCGTCAATCGGTGACGACTGCGGCGCCTGTCGGCGCGGAGGCCGTCCGGTGCTCGGCGAGGTGCAGGCCGATGTCGAGCAGCGTCTTGACCGCCACGAGGATCGCGACGGCCATCACCGGCGCGCCCGTGAACATGACCGCCATCGCGCCGAAGATGATCGTCAGATGGAGGGCGATGAGGCGGCGATAGGGCTGGAACATCAGCCCAGCAGGCGTCACCCGCCGGTACTCACCACCGCGCAGGAAGTTCCACCAGTAGGACAGCCCGTGGCTGACGGCGAGCGCGATCGCGGCGAAGAGCACCGCGCCAGGATCGACGTCGAGGCCGGGGCCATCGCTCAGCCCGAGCGTCATGAACGCGGGCAGCGTCAGCACGAAGATGCCGTGGACGAACCAGAACAGCCCGTAATGCATCACGAAGAACGGGATCAGCCCGAGCTTCGTCAGCGACGTCGCGGGCTGGCCGTTGACCATGAACGTCGGGCCGGCTCCGGTCTCCGAGCCATCGGCCCGGACCATCTTCAGGACGTTGAAGACCCCGACGATGCCGTTCTCGAGCCAGTAGATGACCAGGATGTTCCAGACGCTCCAGCCCAGGAACAGCACGCCGATGAGCGGGATCGCGTTGGCGACGATGAGCGCGAGGACGGCGCCATAGGACGAGCCGACGCGGTACCAGGCGAGGAACCGTTCCACGCCCCGATGCTAGCGGGTCGGCTGTGTGCCGCGCCGATCGAACCCTTCCCCTGATCGCTCTCAGCGATCGATCTCGCGGTTTAACCGCGGTTTCCTTGGCTTGGCTGGTGTACTGATTGCACCGAGCGATCGAACCCGCATCGAAGGTCCGATTTCGCATCCGATTGGAGGCCTTCCGGCGAGAAACGATCGCCCCCAGCAATCACCCGCCAGCCGATCGCCGACTCGCTGATCACGGTGGCCACCGGTTCACGCGTCGCCGGGTGTTCGCTCCTTCTTGGCGGTCGCCACCTTCAGCGTCAGCTCATCCGCACCGCGGACCACGACGAGGTCGTACGGCGGCTCGAGGGCGCCGAGGGCATCCTGCAGGTCGTCGGCGTCGCGGATCGCCCGGCCGCCCGCCGATACGATCAGGTCGCCGACCTCGATGCCGGCAGCCGCCGCGGCGCTGCCATCCTCCACGCCCCGCACGAGGATGCCGTCACGCTCCGGGAGCCCGACCGAGCGCCGCAACCGGCGAGCCACATGGTTCGGCGCGATCGCCACGCCGAGCCGCGGACGCTCCGCGGACTCGCCTCGACCAAGCGCCTCGACTCGCGACCGGAGGGCCGCATCGGCCGGCAGGGCCAGGTAGAAGCCCTCGCCGATCCGGTTCGTGTTGAGCCCGACCAGCCGGCCCTCGCCGTCGGTGAGGGCGCCACCCGACGAGCCGGGCGCAAGCGGTGCCGTGTGCTCGATGCTGCCGGCGATCCGCCGGCCGCCCGGACCGCGGAACGAGCGCGCCACGGACGACACGAACCCGAACGTGACACGGCTGCCGCCGCCGTAGGTGGCAGCCGCGCCGAAGACAGCGTCGCCGACGCTCGCCGCGCCATCGTCACTCCAGCCGATGGGCGTCGCCCCCGCCGTGTCCACGGCGATGACGGCCAGATCGCCGTCCGGGTCGACGCCACGAACCTCGCCGCGGGTCGAGCGGCCGTCGGCGAACGCGACCGTTACCTCGCGACCTCGCAAGTTGTGGGCGTTGGTCAGGACCTGGCCGTCGGCCACGACCACCCCGGACCCGCGGCCGTCGCGCCCGACGCCGACGATCGATGGGCCGATCTTGTCGGCGACCGCTGCGATGGTGGTTCCGATATCGTCGATGGTGCTCATGGTCGAGGAAGCTCCTGTCAGGGAATGAGGGGTGAGTTACTAGCGACTTGCAACTTACTACCGACTCCGCGTGTTGACAAGCCCTCCACCGACTACCATCGGGTCCGATGACCGAGGATCCAGCCACCGAGCGCCGGCGCCTGCCGCTCGAGGCCGCCCTCGACCGAGTCGGTGACCGCTGGAGCCTGCTGCTCGTGGAGGCGCTGCTCGACGGTTCCCGGCGCTTCGGCGACCTTGGCGAGGCCCTCCCCGGGATCGCTCCGAACATCCTGACCGACCGTCTCCGGCGGTTGGAGCGGGCCGGCATCCTGCGATCGACCCCGTACCAGGACCGTCCGACTCGGTATGCCTACGAGCTCACTGCCGACGGCCGGGCGCTCGCCTCGGCGCTTCGTCTCCTGGCCGATTGGGGCGCGCGCCGCTCGAACGACGTCGAGCCGCTCCGCCACGGCGTCTGTGGAACGGCGCTCGAGGCACGGTTCTTCTGCCCGACCTGTGCCTCCATCGTCGACCCGTCCGATGCCCACGAGGAGCGCATCCTCTAGGCCGCCGGCCGACCCCGACTACACTCGACGCTGATGGATGATGATCGCTGGGAGTCCGGCATGCCCGTGCTCGACCGCCAGGCGGTGCGGCCGACGACGCTGCCGCCCAGCCTGCAGGGACTGCCCCCACGGTCGGTCCCTGAGGTCGCGCCGACCCCACTCCAGAAGCACTACATCAACCTGTCGGTGCCGGTCCTGATCGCCGGTGCCATCGCGATCACGGCGTTGAACCTTGGCGCGAAGTTGGACGACCCGCTGATCAAGCTCTGTGTGCTGATCGCCGCTCCGCTGCTCGTCGTCACGACGGCGGACGCCATCGTCCGGATCTGGCGGTCGGCCTGGGCCTGGATGCCGGTCGACCGCGGCAAGGCCTGGTTCCGTCTCGCATGGGTCGCGGTGAGCCTCGTCGGCCTTGCAGCGCTGGTCGGTGCCGGCGTGGTCGTCCTGCTCGCCTGATCCGTGGACGCGTTCGACCAGGGTCCGGACGGTCGCTCGACCGACCTCGCCTCGGGTGGTGGCGTCCCGCGCTGGATCGCCGAGACCCTCAACTTCTGCTCGAACTGCGGCAGTGCCCTGCGCCTCGGCGCGATCGATGGGGAGGACCGTGATCGCCTGTCGTGCGGCGCGTGTGGCCACATCGCGTACGTCAACCCACGGCTCGTCGTCACCGCCCTGCCCGTCACCGACGACGGTCGGCTCGTCCTGCTTCGCCGAGGGATCGAGCCAGGACGAGGGGCCTGGGCCCAGCCGGGCGGGTTCCTCGAGGTCGACGAGACCGTCCACCAGGCGGCGATCCGCGAGACGCTCGAGGAGACCGGACTGCTGATCGAGCCGGGCGAGATCATCGGGCTGTACACGAGGCTCGAGGCGGCCGTCGTGACGATCGCCTTCGAGGCCCGCGTGGTCGGCGGGACCCCGAACCAGACCCGCGAGGCGCTCGAGGTGGCGACCTTCGACCCAGCCTCGATCCCCTGGCCGGAACTGGCCTTCCGGACCACGATGTGGATGCTCCGTGACTGGCTCGCACGTCGCCGACCGGATCTACGCTGGCCGGCCATCGAGCGCGGCTTCTGACGATCAGGGGTCCCGGAAGTTCGTCCCGAACGGGATCCCGCCCATCAGCCCGTCCTCACCGGTCGTATGCATCGAGTCCGTCGCATCCAGGGCGGGACCCGACGAGGCCGGGATGAACAGATACGTCGCCACGCTGAATGGATGGCGCACGGGCTCGATCGGCCTCCCGGCGGCGTCGACGGCCACGATGAACGCCGGCCATCTGCCCTCGTCGTCGGGTGCGACACTGAACCGGCTCTCGAACGGGACCCAATCGGCGTGACCGTGGCCGGTCGGATCGAGCGCAGCCGACGCGATCTGCATCCCGGTCCGTGACTGCAGGGTGATGCGGACGTCGCCGAGTGTCGCCGCCACGCGACCGCGGACGACCACCTCCCGTGTCGTCCCCACAGCGGGGACATCCTGGATCTCGCCGAGCTGGAACCGTCGCCGCAGCGCGTCGATCGGGACGCCATCGGCGCCGAGCGCGGCCGCCGTCACCCACATCACGCCGGCCGGTCTGGCGGTCGTGGCCTCGAAGCGAGCCTCGAACGGGAACGTCTCACCATCGGCCGCGGTCCGGTCGATCCAGCGTGTCGCCAGGATCTTGCTGCCCCTGGACTCGAGCGTCACCCTGATTCGCGCCACCCCGGTCCCCGCCTGCCCGCGGACCACGACCTCGCGTGTGGTCACGACCTCGTCGCGCCGAGCCGGCTGGTCGAGCCGGAGCGACCGCGGGCCGGCGCGCTCGGCGACGGCGATCGACGCCGTGGGGCGGTTCGCGTCGGTGATCGTGCGCTCCTCCACGGTGTCGGCACCCATGACGGCCAGCCCCACCACGGCACCGAGACCCACGACCCACGCTGCGAGCACCAGCGGCCCGCGACCTCGACCGCCGCCTCCCGGCGGCTCGACCCGACCGCTGTATGCAGTCTCAGCTGATGTCGATGAAGACGTTCTTGGTCTCCGTGTAGAGGTCGAGCGCGGCCATCCCGAGCTCGCGACCGATGCCCGACATCTTGTAGCCACCGAATGGCGCCTCGGTGTGGACCGAGCTGTTCGAGTTGATGCTGATCACGCCCGACTGCAGCGCCTTGGCCGCGCGCATCGCCTTGCCGATGTCCCGACTCCAGATCGACCCGGACAATCCGTACGGCGTCGCATTGGCCAGCTTGAGCGCTTCCTCCTCCGTATCGAACGGGATGACCGACACGACCGGTCCGAAGATCTCCTCGCGCGCGATGCGCATGTCGTTGTCGACGCCGTCGAACACCGTCGGTAGGAGATACGCCCCATCGGCCAAGGCCGGATCCTTCGGCGCCTCTCCGCCGACGACGAGCGTGGCGCCCTCGCCGAGCCCGATCTCGATGTAGTCCCTGACCTTGTCGCGCTGTTTCGTGCTGACGAGGGGCCCGACCTCGGTGGCGTCGTCGGCCGGATCGCCGACCTTGACGTTGCGGGTCGCCTCGGCGAACAGCTCGACGACCCGCTCGTGTGCCGAGCGCTCGACGAGGATCCGGCTACGGGCACAGCAGTCCTGGCCGGCATTGTCGAACACGCTGTACGGCGATTCGTTGGCGAACCGCTCGAGGTCCGCGTCGGCGAACACGATGTTCGGGCTCTTGCCGCCGAGCTCGAGCGAGATCTTCTTCACGTTGGCCGAGGCGAGTCGCATGATCTCCTGGCCGGTCGTGGTCTCGCCGGTGAACGCGACCTTGCCGATGCCCGGGTGCGCAGCGATCGAGGCACCGACCGTGCCGCCCGGCCCGGTGACGACGTTGAGGATGCCCGGCGGCACGCCGGCTTCCAATGCCAGCTCGCCGAGCCGGATCGCGGTGAGCGGCGTGTACGACGCCGGCTTGAGGATCGCGGCGTTGCCCGCGGCGAGCGCCGGCGCGACTTTCCAGGCGGCCATGAGCAGCGGGAAATTCCAGGGGACGATCAGCCCCACGACGCCGATCGGCTCGCGCAGCGTCAGGTCGATGCCCGGCTTCGAGACCGGGATGGTCTGGCCATAGATCTTGTTAGCCGCGCCCGCGTAGTAGTCGAACACGAGACTCGCGCCGATGATCTCGCCGCGGGCCGAGGTGATCGGTTTGCCGCCATTGCGGCTCTCGAGCCAGGCGAGCTCGTCGCTGTTCTTCTTGATGAGGTCGGCCAGCTTGGCGAGCGTGCGCCCGCGCTTGCCGGCGGCCCAAACCGCCCAGCCCTTGCGCGCGTCGAATGCGGCCTGTGCGGTCTCGACCGCTCGATCGACATCGGCCCGACTGCCGAGCGGGGCGGTCGCGATCGTCTTGCCGGTGGCGGGGTTGACGATGTCGAACGTCTGCCCGTCTGCAGCCTCGACGGACTCGCCGCCGATGACCATGCCGGTCGTGGTGGGTGCGTCGGCGCCGCTCGGCGCAACTGATTCGGTCGTCATCGCGATGCCTCAGGTGCGTGCCAGAAAGGCGTGTGGCAGGGCGTCGATGATACGCCGAGGGTTCGTCTCAGGCCGTCGCCGGGCGCTTCTCGGGCGGAAGGTCATCCCACGTCGACCGGGCGTCGCCGAACCCCTCGACCGCGACGATCGCGGAGCCGATGATGCCGGCATCGTTGCGCAGCTCTGCCGGGACGACCGGCGTCCGGGCAGTCAGCCGCGGCACGTACTTGTCGGCGTTCTTGCTGACCCCGCCGCCGATGATGAACAGCGTCGGCCACATGATGTCCTCGATCCGCTGCAGGTGTTCGTCGAGGTCCTGGGCCCACGCCTTCCATGACAACCCGCGTCGCTGGCGGGCGGCAGCCGCGGATCGGCGCTCCGCCGGCCGGCCGCGGATCTCCATCTGCCCGAACTCCGTGTTCGGCACGAGCGTGCCGTCGATGAAGACCCCCGACCCAACGCCCGTGCCGAGCGTCAGGAAGATGACCGTGCCCGGCTTGCCTGCCCCGACGCCGAACCGCATCTCCGCGATGCCCGCTGCATCGGCGTCGTTGACGATGTCGACGCGCCGCTTGAGCGTCTTCGACAGCTTCTCGGCGATGGGGTAGTCCACCCACGCGGGATCGATGTTGGCGGCCGTCCTGAGTCGCCCGTCCATCGCGACGCCGGGCAGTCCAACTCCCACCGGCGCGTCGTCGGGGACCGGCGTGTTCTTCGCGAGACGCCGCACCAGTCGGACGATCGAGGCCGCCACCCGGTCGGGCGTGGACGGGACTGGGGTCGGGACGCGCAACCGCTCCGACCGCAACTCTCCGGTCTTGGCGTCGACGATCGCGGCCTTGATCCCGCTACCGCCGACATCCACGCCGAACGCGAGGCGGCCATCGGCGGAGGCCCGCGGCGTCAGCTGGTCGGTCATGTCGGCCTCAGAAGTAGTTGACCGTGATGCCACCGTCGACCACGAGCGAAGCGCCGTTGGTCCAGCGCGACTCGTCGGACGCGAGGTACACGGCCATGTGGACGATCTCCTCGGGCTTCCCGAAGCGGCCCGACGGGTTGCGCGCAAGCCGGATCCGCTTCGCCTCCTCGTCCTTGACCAACCAGTCCATGAGCAGCGGTGTCTCGACCGGTCCCGGACAGATCGCATTCGTGCGGATCCCCTTCGGGGCGAACTGGACGGCGAGACTGCGGGTCAGGCTGAGGACGGCGCCCTTGGAGGCCGTGTACGCGTCCTGCGGTACCGAGCAACCGAGCAGGGCCACGAAGCTCGAGATGTTGATGATCGAGCCGCCACCGGACGCCTCCATGGCAGGGACCGCGTATTTGCAGCCCAGGAAGACGCCGCGGACGTTGACGGCCATCACCTGGTCCCACACCTCCACCGACGTGTCGGTCACCGAATGGTCCGCTTCGGGCATGACGCCGGCGTTGTTGTACAGGACATCGAGCCGCCCGTAGGTGGCGACGGCATGATCGACCATCGCCTTGGCGTCTGCTTCCCGGGACACGTCCGCCCGGACGAATGTCGCCTCGCCGCCATCGGCGGCGATCAGATCCACCGTCTCCTGCCCGGCGGCCTCGCTGTACTCGGCCACGACGACCCTGGCCCCGTGCTCGGCGAAGATCCGGGCGGCCACGCGGCCCATGCCGCCACCCGCGCCGGTGATGATCGTGACCTTGTCCGCGAGACGCATGCGCTGCTCCTCCCTCTCGTCGCCATCGTACCCGTGCCCAAGGCGCGCTGAGGTACGCTCGGCGCATGGCCACGCCTGCCGAGCTGATGGATGCGGTCGCCGCCGGCGACGCCGAGCTGGTTACGCAGCTCGTCAGCCAGGACCCATCCCTGGCGATGGCCCGTGGCGCCGACGGCGTCTCGGCGCTTCTGCTCGCGCGCTACCGCTTCGATCGGCCGACGATGGATGCCCTGCTCGCCGCCGACCCCGATCTGGACATCTTCGAGGCCGCCGCGCTGGGTCGGATCGACCGCCTCCGGGAGCGCCTGACCGACGATCCGGCCGCTGTGACATCCCTGTCGCCCGACGGCTTCACGGCTCTCCATCTCGCGGCCTTCTTCGGGAAGACCGAGGTTGCGCGGATCCTGCTCGACGCCGGTGCGCGGGTCGGTACCTACACGACCAATGACTTTGCGAACCAGCCGCTCCATGCGGCGGCCGCGGGTCGCCACATCGAGGTGTGCCGGCTACTGCTGGCCGCCGGCGCCGACATCGACGCGACCCAGCATGGCGGCTACACCCCACTCCACGAGGCCGCCCAGCACGGCGACGGCGAGATGGTCGAGCTGTTCCTGTCCGCCGGTGCCGACCCGACGGCGTCCGTCGAGGAGGGTGGCACACCAGCCGATCTCGCCGAGGCAGCCGGGCACCACGACGTCGCAGTCAGGCTGCGCGAGGTTGCGGCGCAGCGGGCAGCAGGACTGTCGGCGGCAGAGGATAGGACCTAAGTACTAGTCGCCTCGAGCGCCGCGCGCACGAAGATGGTGCCGCCAGGGGAAGGGCGAGCTTCAGCGGGCCGCGCGCTCCGCGAGCAGGGCGTCGCGCACTCCTGCGAACTCCGACTCGATCGCCCGCACCCGTTCGGCCAGGTCGGGGATCGAACCCGACCGGCCGTCCGCCTCGATCGATCGCGACAGGTCGGCCAGTGCGGTCGCCCCGACGTTCAGGCTGTTCGACTTGAGGGAGTGGGCCGGCCGGATCGCCGCCGCGATGTCGCCGGTCTCGGCTGCGAGCCGCAGCGCATCGAGTTGCGTGGCGGCGTCGTCGAGGAACGTGTCGACCAGCTCGTCGACGAACGCGACGTCGTCTCCTGTGATCTCGAGGAGCCTGGCCATCGCGGTCGGATCGAGGGTCATGTCGTCGCCTCGACGCCGGCGAGACCGGTGATGGCGTAGGTCGGAACGGGACGGCTGAAGCCCTTGAGCGTCCGCTCACCCACCGCCTCGGCTTGGACCGCCTCTTCCGCCTGACCGAGGGTCCGCTGCGTGACGAGGATCTCGCCGGGTGCCGCCTCCCCGCTCAGGCGTGACGCCAGGATGATCGCCTGGCCGATCGCCCCGTAGTCGTAGCGGCCCTCGAAGCCGATCCGTCCGAGCGTCGCGTAGCCGGTGGCGATCCCGATCCCGATCTCGAGGACGTGACCCCGACGCCGCCAGTCGGCTGCGAGTTGCGCGAACCGCTCGCGCATGGCGACTGCCATCCCGATCGCCCGAGCGGCGTGGTCCGGCTGCTCCACCGGGTCGTTGAAGAACGTCATGAACCCGTCGCC
>DATAFZ010000162.1:0-18388 GCA_036257225.1 Candidatus Limnocylindrales bacterium
AGACCTGCGACTCGCGGAAGACCTTGCCGACCTCGCGGTTGAGCTTCCTGGCCGAGTCGAGGTCGTGGCCGAAGGGCTTCTCGATGACGACCCGCCGCCAGCCGCCGTCGTGGCGCTCGTGGTCGAGCCCGACGCGACCGAGCTGGGCGATGAGCTCGGCGAACTGCGAGGGCTGCGTCGCGAGGTAGTACAGCCGGTTGCCGCGGGTGCCCTCGGTCTCGTCGAGCTCGTCGAGCCGTGTCGATAGGGTCTCGAACCCGCTGGGGTCGTCGAAGTCGAGCTTGTGATACTGGATGTGCTTGCGAAAAGACTGCCAGGCTGGCTCGTCCAGCGGCAGCGCCCGGCTGAACTGCTCGAGCGAGGACCTGACCTCGTCCCGGAACGACTCATCGTCGTACGGGCGGCGGCCGATCGCCAACAACACGAACTCGTGGGGGAGCAGGTTCGTCCGCCACAGGTGGTACATCGCAGGGATGACCTTGCGATGCGCCAGATCGCCGGTCGACCCGAACAGGACCAGGATGCACGGGTCGGGCACGCGCTCGAGGCGCAGGCCCTCGCGCAGGACGTTCTCCGTCGGCTTCGACCGCGACGGGCGCTTGCTCTCGCGTGACTCGCGCAGCTCGCGCATCGTCTTGGGCGCGTCCTTGGGACGCGGGGCGGGCTGGGCCGGGATGGGCTGGTCGGGCGGTGCCTCGACCGGCGCGGGATCCTTCACGGGCGCTTTCGTCGCGGCCATGTGCCGTCCCCTACTCGGTCTTGACCGCGTGGCCGCCAAATTCATTGCGTAAAGCGGCGAGGACCTTGGCCGAATACGAATCTTCCTGCCGCGATCGGAATCGGGTGAGGAGCGAGAGCGTGATCACCGGCGCTGGGACGTCCTTGTCGATCGCCTCCTGGACGGTCCAACGCCCCTCGCCCGAGTCGGCCACCCAGCCCTTCAGGTGCTCGAGGTCCTGGCCGTTGGCCTTGAACGCCCGGCCCAGCAGCTCGAGCAGCCAGGAGCGGACCACCGACCCTTGCATCCACAGCTCCGAGATCCCCGCGAGGTCGAGCTCGTAGTCGCTCGCGTGCATGATCTCGAAGCCCTCGGCGTAGGCCTGCATGAGGCCGTACTCGATGCCGTTATGGACCATCTTCACGTAGTGCCCCGCCCCGGGTCCGCCGACGTGCAGGTAGCCACCCTCCGGCGCGAGGGCCGTGAAGATCGGCTCCAGCGGGGCGACCGCTTCCCGGTCGCCGCCGACCATCAGGCAATAGCCGACTTGCAGGCCCCAGATCCCCCCCGACGTCCCGGCATCGACGTAGTGGATGCCCTTCTCCTTGAGGGTCGCGTGCCGTCGAACGTCGTCATGGAAATTCGTGTTGCCGCCGTCGATGATCGTGTCGCCAGGTTCCAGGTGTTCGAGCAACTCCGCGATCTGGGCTTCAGTGGCGTCACCCGCCGGGACCATCACCCAGACGGCGCGCGGCTTCTCGAGCTTGTCGACGAGCTCCCCGATCGAGTAGGTCGCGCTCGCGCCTTCTCCCTCGGCCTCGATCTCCCTCGACTTCTCCGGCGTCCGGTTGTAGACCATGATCTCATGCCCGTCGCGGACCAGCCGGCGGACCATGTTGGCGCCCATCCGACCGAGACCGATGAAGCCGAGGCGCATGTGCGTCAACCCTCCGTGGTGGTGTTGATGAGCGCGGCATCGCAGGCGTGCTCCAGGGCGGCGAGGCCGGCCTCCGGGTCTGGGCCGAGGTGGACCCGCAGGATCGGCAGATCGTGCGCGGCGATGGCGGCATAGTCGCCGTCGGCCTGCGCGTCGATGAGTTGGCCGAACGAGTACGGCCAGCCCGGTATCGGCCGATCGACGAGGTGGTCTGCGGTGAGCTGGAGGAACCAGCCCGTGGGCGGCCCGCCCTTGTGGAGCTGCCCTGTCGAATGCAGGAAGCGCGGGCCGTAGCCCGCGGTCGTGGCGTTGCGGGTGGCATCCCGGAGCCGTGCCCGGATCCGGGCGATCACCTCGTCGCGCGCCGCTGTCGGGGAGATGAAGGCTTGGAGACAGAGATAGGCGCTCGGACGCCGTTGACCGAGATGCTCGCGGAGGCGGTCGGCCAGGCCCGGATCGGTCGCATCGACCGCGGGCACGGACGAGGTCGTCGCTTCGCCCCGCTCGGCGCGGGCCAGCACATCCCGGGTCAGCTGTTTCGCCTCCTCGACGTTCGGCTGGTCGAACGGGTCGATGCCGAGGACAGCCCCGGCGATCGCCGTCGCCACCTCCCAGCGGACGAACTCGGCACCGAGGTCGATCGGGTCGGGGACGGTGATCCGGATGACTGGGTGGCCGGCCGACTCGAGCGCGTCGGTGAGCGCATCGCGGCCGCCATCCGTCCCGCCGTCCAGGGCGAGGCGGACGAAGACCCGATCGTCCGCATACGAATCCGGTCGGCCGAGCGGCTCCAGATCGACCGGCACGATCCCGACGCCATGTTTGCCGGTGCTCTCGGCTATCAGTTGCTCGGCCCACGCGCCGAACGAGGCGATCTCGTCGTCCGCCAGGAACGTCAGCTTGTCGCGGCCGGCGCGCGCCAACGTGCCGATCGCGATGCCGAGTGAGAGCCCCGGGTTTGCTTCCGGATCGGGCTCCCGGCACGCACCGAGCATCGCGGACGCGGACGCGAGGAGGGCATCCAGGTCGAGGCCGATCAGTGAGGCCGGCACGAGGCCGACGTAGGTCAGGGCGCTGTACCGTCCGCCGATGTCGGGTGGATTGAGGAAGATCTCTCGGAACGCGTCGTGATGGGGGATCGCCTCGAGGCTTTCTCCGGGATCGGTGATCGCGACGATCATCGCGCCCGGGGTCTCGTAGGCGTGATGGTGGACCCGCTCGAGGGCGACCGCGGCGCGGTCCCACGCCGCGGCGAGGAAGGCATTCGGCTCGACCGTCGTGCCCGACTTGCTGGCGACGATGATCAGGGTCCTGAGCGGGTCGAGGTCGTCGAGGGTCGCCGAGACCGCCCTGGGCCCGGTCGAGTCGAGGATCCGCAGATCGAGGTAGCCCTCGGCCGCTCCGAACGTCCGGTACAGGACGTCCGGAGCGAGGCTGCTGCCGCCCATCCCCGCCACGACCGCGCTCGTGAAGCCGGAATCGACGATGGCGTCGCCGAATGCCTCGAGTGACGGGACGTTATCCGCGAAATCCACCGGCGCATCCAGCCAGCCGAGACGTTCCGCGATCGCCGCTGCCACCTCCGGGTCGTCCGTCCATAACGACACGTCGCGGTCGAACAACCGCGTGGCCCATTCGCCGTCCCGCGCCGCATCGACGATCGATCGGTATGCGGCTTCGCCGTCCCCAAGGGCGAGCGTCGGGACTTGGACGGCGGACGAGACGGGGTCGGTCAACGTTGGCCTCCGGACGGGATCCGCGGACCTGCATGGTACTGCCCCACATCGGCCCGGAGCGTGCGTCACACTGCATGGGTGCGGGGGCGTTGGCTTCGGCTCGGAGCGTGGTTGGCGGTGTCGGCAGTGCTGGGTTGCGCTCCGGCGCCCGTACCGACCCCATCGCTCACGCCACCCCCTGCTCCGGCCGACGTGGTCCCGTGGCCGGACATCGTGTGGTCGGCCGCGGAGGGCGTTGTCGGCGGTGAAGGCGGCAGCGCACAGGTGGCCGCGGTCACGGGGGGATCCCAGGGATTCGTCGCTGTGGGCTGGTGGGAGCATGGCCCACGCCGTGACGGTCTGATCTGGTTCTCCCGGGACGGCGAGACCTGGTCGTCCGTCGGAGTGGCAGGCCAGCTCGAGGCCGTGGAGCTGCTCGATGTGGCCGAGGCAGCCGACGGGTACGTGGCGCTCGGGGTGGGCACCCTGGGCGCGATCGACCGGCCCCATGCGGTATTCCTTACCTCGCTCGACGGGCGCTCCTGGGCGAGACTGGCCCAGGTCCGGGGCTCCGCCGACACGTATCCCGGGTGGTTGACGGCCGGCGACGATGGCGTGGTCGCAGCCGGCACCGATGCGAACGGTGGTCCGGCGGTGTGGCGATCCCTCGACGGCCGGTCCTTCGAACGCGTGGCTCTCGAGCTGCCCGCCGACTTGTCCGTGTCGGACCCACAGGCCGTGGGCGATGGCTTCGCCGCCCTCGGCGGACCCGGTAGCCCGCCGGTCCTGCTGCAGTCTGCTGACGGGGCGGCCTGGTCGGCGACGCCGATCGATCCTGCCGGCGACGTGCACGCCACCCGACTCGTGCCTGGCGAGTGGGGTTGGGTCGTGCAGGGCGCGTGGGCGCCGACCTGTGACGCGAGCGCGTCCTGTCCTGCGAGCGCGATCGCATGGTGGTCCGCGGACGGCGCCTCGTGGGGCCGCCTCCCGATGGATGGCTCCCCGGCTGCGACCGGCGGGAGCATCGTCGTGTCGGCGGGGATGCACGGGCTGCTCGCCATCGACGGCGCCAATGCGTGGTCGAGCCCGGACGGCTGGGCGTGGCGTCCGCTGCCGGCGCCTGGCGACGGATCGATGCTCGTCGCCGACGCGGTCGTCGACGACGATGTCATCGTCGCGGTCGGGGCGGTCTACGGGGAGGATGGGATCAGCCGGAGCGCGATCGCGGTCGCGAAGTAGGGGTCAGCCCTCAGCGGCCTCGATCGCGAGGACCTTGTCGAGCCGCCGTCGATGGCGCGGCTCGCCGCTGAAGGCCGCCCCGAGGAAGGCGAGCGCGCATTCGTAGGCGGGCTCCGAGCCGATGACGCGTGCCCCGAGCGTCAGGACGTTCATGTCGTCGTGCTCGACGCCCTGGTGCGCGGAATAGGTGTCGTGGCAGACCGCCGAGCGGATGCCGCGCATCTTGTTGGCGGCCACGCTCGCACCGACCCCCGAGCCGCAGATGAGGATGCCTCGGTCTGCGTGGCCGGCCTGGAGCGCCTCGCCGAGCCGCTGGGCGAAGTCCGGGTAGTCGTCGTTCGGGTCCGAGCCGTCGCCGCCGAGGTCGATGAGCTCGTGGCCGAGCCCCGCCGCGCCGATCCGCCGGAGCAGCTCGCCCTTGAGTGCGGCGCCGGCATGATCGGCCGAGAAGGCGATGCGCATGTCCCAAGGATAGGGCGAGGGTCCCGCGCCGACTCCCTCGTGATGCAAGCATGGAGTGCACGACGAGCGAATGGATGGCGGATGCCGAGGCGATGGCCGGAACGGATGGGCGAACGCTAGGCGAACGTGGGTACGCTGGAGCGGCGATGACCGCTCCGGAACACCTGGCGAACCGCGACCTCGACATCGCCTCGATGTTGCCGGCGTCGACGTTGCCGTCCGCGGCCCGGATCGTCATCGTCGGGGGCGGGATCGTCGGCGCCTCGATCGCCTATCACCTGGCATCGGCCGGCGAAACGGATGTCGTCCTCGTGGAGCGCGGGCGCTTGACGAACGGCACGACCTGGCACGCCGCCGGGCTCCTGTCGCAGGTCCGGGGCACGCACGCGCTCACGGAGCTCGCCAGGGTCAACGCGGACACGTACGACCGAGTCGGTCGCGAGACCGGGATCGACCCGGGACTGCGGCGCGTGGGGTCGCTTACGGTCGCCCGGACCGACGAGCGGTTCCAGGAGATCCGCCGCCCGGTGTCGATCGGGCGGGACGCCGGGATCCCGTCGGAGATCGTCGATCGCGAGCGGATCCGCGCGCTATGGCCCGCGGCGGTCGTCGACGATCTGGTCGGCGGCGTGTTCTTCCCCGGCGACGGCACGATCAACCCGGGCTCGGCGGCGCTCGCCATGGCCCGCGCCGCTGTGGACCGCGGCGTCGGATACGTGCCCGGGACGACGGTCACGGGTTTTCGGCGCGGACCTGACGGCCGTCGCGTGACGGGCATCACGACGCCCGCCGGCGACGTCGAGGCGGAGGTCGTCGTCCTGGCGGCCGGCCTGTGGACGTCCGAGCTGGCTCGCCTGGCCGACGCGAGCGTCGCCCTGTACCCGGCCGAGCACGTCTGGGTGATGACCGACGAGACACCGGCCGCGACGGAGGACCTCCCGTTCCTGCGGGACCTCGACGGCTATCTGTACGTCCGCCACCACGGTGGTCGCTTCGTCATCGGTGCCTTCGAGCCGAACGGCAAGCCTTGGGCGCCGTCTGGCGTGCCGACCGACGGCTTCGTCGAGCTCGGGCCTGACTGGCCGCACTTCGACCCGGTGCTGGCAGCCGCTCGCGCGCGTGTTCCGGCCCTCGCCGATCTCGGCTTTGCCCATTTTCTGCGCGGTCCGGAGAGCTTCACGCCCGATGCCAACTTCCAGCTCGGGTTCGTTCCGGAGGTGCCCGGGCTCTTCATCGCCGCCGGGCTGAACTCGCAGGGGATCATCTTCGGGCCGGGTGTCGGCCGCGCGGCCGCCGAGTGGATCGTTGCCGGGCACATGACGATGGACCTCGTCGAGGTCGACGTGGCCAGGATGGGTCGATGGGCGAGCCAGCGGCGGTGGCTCCACGAGCGAACGGTCGAGACGCTCGGCGGCCTCTATGCGATGCATTGGCCGGGCAAGCAGCCCGAGACGGCACGGGGGTTGCGGCACCTCCCGCTGGACGCCGCGTATCGCGCGGCCGGCGCGGCGATGGGACAGGTCGGTGGCTGGGAGCGGCCGTTGTGGTTCGAGCCGGGAGTCGGATCCGACGGTCCGACCGTCCGCTACTCGTACACCGATCCGTCGTGGTTCCCGGCGGTCCGCGACGAAGTCCGGGCGACACGCGAGGGCGTCGCCCTGTACGACCTGACGACATACGCCAAGTTCGAGGTGGCCGGTCCGGGAGCGCTGGCCGGTCTCCAGCGGCTCGTCACCTCCGACCTCGATGTGCCACCCGGCCGGATCGTCTACACGATCTTGGCCGACGAGCGCGGTGGGATCCTCATGGATCCGACGATCACACGGCTCGACGACGACCGATTCCTGGTCCTCGCCCCGACGGTCTGGCAACGTCGCTCCGAGGGCCTGCTCCGGGCCGGCCTGCCGAGCGGTAGCTCCGGCCATGCCGTCGTGACCGACGTCACGTCGGGTTGGTCGACCCTCCATATCGCCGGGCCGCGGTCGCGCGAGCTCCTTGCCCGGCTGACCGACGCGGACGCGTCGGCGGACGCCTGGCCATTCCTCGAAGCCCGGGAGATCGAGGTCGGCCGCGCACGGGCGCTGGCGCTCCGAGTCTCGTTCACCGGCGAGCTCGGCTGGGAGCTCCTCGTCCCGACCGAATTCGCCGCCGATCTCTACGAGCACGTTAGCGCCGACGGCGCCGATCTCGGGCTTCGGCACGCTGGCGCGTTCGCTTTCGAAGCCGCGAGGCTCGAACGCGGCTTCCGGTCGTGGGGCCACGACATGGGCCCGCGCGACGATCCGTTCGCGGCTGGCCTCGGCTTCGCCGTATCACGCCGGAAGGCCGCCGACTTCGTCGGGCGCGCCGCCCTCGAGCGCCTGCGGGGCATCCCGGACGACGAGCGGCCGCGGCGGCTGGTCTCGCTCCACGCCCCGTCGGCGGTGTTGTGGCACGCCGAGTCGGTACTGCGCGGCGCGGACCGCGTCGGCTACGTGACGAGCGCCTCGATCGCGCCGACCCTCGGCGGGTCGATCGCGCTGGCCTGGGTCCACGGCCAGCTCCACGGTGGCGACTGGTGCGTCGAGATCGGCGGCGACCCGGCGACTTGCCTGGTCAGCCGCGAGCCCTTCTACGACCCACGCGGGGAACGCCTCCGGAGCTGACCGGCGGCCGACCGGCGGCTGGCGGCGTGGGAGCGCTCAACTGTGGCCGGGGTCGGAATCCTCGGTCCGATCCACGCCGGCGTCGCCGGACCGCAGCGTCGGATGGGCGCCTCCGCCCATGTGCGCGAAGTGCCCGCCGTCGACCGTCCCTATCCTGCCGCGCAGGCCGTCCTGGACGACGCGTCGCCCGATCTCGGCCACCCGCGCAGCCGTGAACCCGAAGTGCTCGAAGATCGTGCCGGCAGGCGCCGACGCGCCGAAATGGTCGAGCCCGATGATCGCCCCCTCGTCGCCGACCCAGCGCTCCCAGCCGAGCGACACGCCTACCTCGACGCTCACGCGCTTGCGCACCGACGGCGGCAGGACTTCGTCCCGATACGAGGCGTCCTGCGCCTCGAACCGCTCCCAGCAGGGCAGGGACACGACGCGTGTGGGGATGCCGTCATCTTCAAGCTCGGCGACCGCGGAGAACGCGAGTTGCAACTCCGAGCCCGTCCCGATGAGGATCAGTCGCGGCGATCCACCCTCGGCGTCGCGTAGCACGTAACCGCCGCGTCGCACGCCCTCGCGCGCCAGCTCGGCCGTGCCCTGCAACACGGGGAGCTTCTGGCGGGTCAGGGCCAGCGCTACCGGGCCGTCGCGCCGTTCGACGGCCAAGGCCCACGCCGCCGACGACTCGTTCGCGTCGCCCGGCCGGACGAACCACAGGTTGGGGATCGCCCGGAGGGCCGCGTAGTGCTCGACCGATTGGTGCGTCGGACCGTCCTCGCCGAGCCCGACCGAGTCGTGTGTCCAGACGTGGATCACATGCAATCCGGCGAGCGCGCCGAGGCGCACGGCCCCGCGCATGTAGTCGCTGAAGGTCAGGAACGTCGCGTCATAGGGGATGAAGCCGCCGTGATACGCGATGCCGTTGGCCGCGCCACCCATCCCGTGCTCCCGGACACCGAAGCGCAGGTTCCGCCCGGGCTCGTCGGCGCTGAACTGCGGCTCGCCCTTGATGTCGGTGAGGTTCGATTCGGACAGGTCGGCGGCGCCACCGAACAGCTCGGGGACCGGATCGGCGAGGGCCTGGATCGCATCCTGGGAGGCGTTCCTGGTGGCCACCTCGGTCCCGACCTCATAGGTCTTCAGCCCGGCGTCCCAGTCCTGGCGCAGTTTCCCGCTGAGCCGCCGCCGGAACTCTGCGCCGAGCCGCGGGTGCGCCTCCTCGTAGGCGTCCATCCGGCGCTCCCAATCGGCGACGAGCTCCTTGCCGGCATCGACTGCCGCACGGAACACCTTCAGCGCGTCATCGGGGATGTAGAAGGATCGGTCAGGATCCCAGCCGTAGGCCTCCTTGGTCAGACGGACCTCGTCGGGACCGAGCGGCGAGCCATGCGCCTTCTGGCTGTCCTGCTTGTTCGGACTGCCGAAGCCGATGTGGGTGCGGACGGCGATGAGGCTCGGCCGGTCGTCGTCCCGGGCCACCTCGATGGCCGCCGCGATCGCCGCCAGGTCGTTGCCGTCGTCGACCCGAGCGGCGTGCCAGCCGTACGCCTCGAATCGCTTGGGGACGTCCTCGGACCAGGCCATCGACGTCGGCCCGTCGAGCTGGACGTGGTTGTCGTCGTACAGGACCACGAGCTTGCGCAGCCGGACGTGACCGGCGAGCGACGCCGCCTCGGAGGCGATTCCCTCCTGGAGGTCGCCGTCCGATGCGATGACGTAGGTCCAGTGGTCGACGATATCGTGCTCGTCCCGGTTGAACTCGGCCGCCAGACGCCGCTCGGCGATCGCCATCCCGACCGCGTTCGCGAACCCCTGGCCGAGCGGCCCGGTCGTCGCCTCCACGCCCGGCGTGAGGCCCGACTCCGGGTGTCCAGGGGTGCGCGAGCCCCACTGCCGGAACCGCCTTAGCTCGTCGAGCGGCAGGTCGTAGCCGGTCAGATGCAGGAGCGAGTAGAGCAGCATCGAGGCGTGCCCGGCCGACAGGACGAACCGGTCGCGGTCCGGCCAATCGGGCCGGGTGGGGGCGTGCCGGAGGAAGCGCGTCCAGAGCACGTACGCCATCGGCGCGGCGCCCATCGGGGCGCCCGGGTGGCCGGAGTTCGCCTGCTGGACGGCGTCGATCGAGAGCGTGCGGATCGTGTCGATGGCGAGGCGGTCGAGGTCGGTCGTCACGGCGGCCATGGGCGGGACTCCGATCGTCGGTGGCCGGGAGGGCCGGTCGGGATGGACGGCCATTGTAGGTCGAGTCGGACGTTATCCTCGGGTCATGCCGTCCCTCCGACCGAGCCGCCGCCGTCGCTCGTCGGGAGGCCCACGGATCGTGGTGCTGGGCGATCTCGTCGTCGACGTCGTGCTCCGACCGGACCGCTCGCTCGAGCACGGGACTGACGTGTCGGGGCGTGTCTTCTTCACGCAGGGAGGGTCGGCGGCCACCGCGGCCCGGTGGCTCGGTCGACTCGGGGCGAGGTCGTCGCTGATCGCAGCTGTCGGTCGGGACGCGGCCGGTCGGGCCTTGGTCGAAGTCCTCCGCGCCGACCGCGTCACCGCGCGCGTGGTGCGGGTCAGTGGCGCCCGGACGGGGAGGATCGGCGTTCTCGTCACGCCTGACAGCGAGCGTTCGTTCGTGACCGACCGCGCTGCGGCGCTCCAGCTCCGCCCGGCCGACCTGAAACCAGCCTGGTTCGCTCGCGCCGATGCCGTGCACCTGCCGATCTACTCCTTGCTCGACGAGCCGCTCAGTCGGAGCGGGCTTCGGGCGATCGAGCTCGGTCGCGCCGCCGGTGCCGCCATCAGTCTCGACCTGGCATCCATCGGCCCGTTGCTTGCCCGCGGTCGACGTGCGGCGCGGGCGCTACTCGCGGACGTCGCTCCTGACATCCTGTTCGCGACGGCATCGGAGGCCGAGGGCCTGCTCGGCAAGTACGCGGTCGACGGTCTGCTGGACGTGGCCGCGATCGCTGTGGTCAAGCGCGGCGCCAAAGGCGCCACGATCCTGGCCCGCGAAGGGGATGCGCGGCTGCGCTTCGAGGTCGCCACGACGCCGATCGCTGCGACCGACACGACAGGGGCCGGCGACGCGTTCGATGCGGGCTTCCTCGTCGGCTGGTTCACATCGCGCGCCGCGGGTCGGTCGTTGCCGGCGTCACTCCAGAGCGCGGCGCTGGCCGGTCATCGTGCCGCAGCCCGGCAGCTCACGACTGCCCGTCAGGAACTGCCGATCGCCTGAGCGTGGTGGGTCACGCGCGGGCGCTCGGGTTCCCGCCCGGCGTCCGGCTCACTCGCACTCGGTCGGATCCGGCACGACCCGGTAGACCGTGCTCCGCCCCGTGGCCGATGGTGTGCCGAATGCGATGTCGACGCCGAGGATCGGCTGTAGTCGATACGCATCTCGAGTCGGCACCAGCTCGCGGTCCTTGAGCCGGAGGATGAAAACCGGCCGCTCACAGATGAGTGATGCGATCCGGCGCTCACGCGTGCCCCAGCCATCGAAGACGATGTCGGTGTCGTCCACGACCAGGACGTCAGGACGTCGATCCAGGATCACCTGCGCATGCCAGAGCGGCGTCGACGCATCCCATACCGACAGGATCGCCGCGTCCGTCGGTAGCGCCTCGAACAACGTATCGACGTAGGCAGTCGCACTCCGATCGCCACTCCGATCGGATGCCGCCCAGTTCGACGCGCCGAGGCCGACGGTGAACACCAGCGCGGCCGCGCCGATGAGGCGTCCACCGGACATGTCCGGCTTCCATCGATCGATGCGGCCAGCCAGCGCCTCGACAGCCGTGGCCCCCGCGATCGCCAGCACCAGCCATGTCGTGAGCAGGTAGTGCTCCAGGCGGAGATAGGACGACCAGATGTACAGATTCGCGAGCACGATCGCGCCGCAGGCAAGCGCGAAGGCGGGCCGCCGTCGTCCGAGCATGACCAGGCCCACGAGGCCGACGACCGGGACGATCACCGTGGCGCGGGCCACGAGCAGCGACCAGAGCGCTGGGAGCGACGCCACGAGCTGCGGGGGGCCGGCAGGCGACAGGAAGTCGAACTGGCCACGGAACTGCGTCCCGCCGACGAGCCAAAGGAATGCGTCGAGCGTGCGTGGATCGTTGTACGCCAATGGTGGGGACTGCGACGCTGCGATCGGGATGTAGAGGTAAACGGCCAGACCGACGACCCCGGCCGCTGCGGCTGCGCCGATCACCCACGGTCTCGCCAGGATGTCGCGGCGGCCGGCCCAGATGGCGGCGATCGCCACGAACGGAGCCACGAACAGCGTCAGCAGGTGGTTGCCAAGAGACAGGCCGACGAGCAGCCCGCCCAGCACCAGGTCGCGTGGCCGGCGTTCGTCCTCCCAGACCAACGCTCGGTGGAGGAGCAGGGCCACGAACAGCAGGTGGAGTGCGTTCACCTCGGCGACCGTCGCCACCGACCACACGGTTCGAACGGCCCCCAGCGACAGGGCGGCGGCGACGGCGATGAGTGGACGGACGCCGAGTCGCAGGAGGATCGCCACCGTCACCGCGAGCGCAGCCGCCACGAGCACGGCCGAGAGTAGATTGGCGCGGAAGGCCACCGACCCGACCGGGAGGAGCTGCGCGAGCCAGCCGATGAGGACGTACATCGGATACCCGGTCGGATGGGTGATGCCCAGGACTCGTGGCACGGTCTGCATCTCGCCCCAATCGCCGAACGCCATCCCCGGCAACAGGGTCCGCACGTAGACCGCGAATGCGACGAGCCCGACGACGACCACGGGCAGCGACGCGACCGCCCGCTCGACCAGCCCGTCGCTCGCACGGATCCCTCGTCGGTCCACGTCGGTCAGCCTAGCGAGGGCGTCGATTCCGCAGGCGGGGATGAAGGATCGGCTCCGGGCACGACCGACGACTGAGCGGGAGAGGTCCGCGCGGCGGGAGCGTCAGCGTGGCGAAGCAGCGTAGCGAGCGGAGCGCGGAACCCGAGCGCCCACCACTGGACGCCTACGGTTACGTCCCTCGGGTGATTCGCACGTCCTCGATCTGCGCCTCGACCAGGCTGTTCGTGGCACCGTCCTCCGCCTGGAACACGATGCGGATCGTCTGACCCTTCCAGGTCTCGACCGGCACCGACACGTTGCGCCACACGCCGTCGACGTCGGTCGCAGCCCCGGCCTTGGTGAAGACCGCCGTCCGCGTCCCGTCCGAGGCCTCGATGCTCGCCACCAGCCGGTCGGCCGAGGACGAGTTCGAGCCGTGGGCGAAGACGTACCGGAAGAACAGGTGCTGGCCGGTCGTGGTCGGGAGCTTGATCGCGGCGGAGCGGATGGTCGATCGTCCGTCGAGGTCGTAAGTGTTCGCGGACGTGCCAGCGGGGCGGCCCGTCGTCATCGCGCGGGATCCGGACGGGACGGTGCCCAGCTGCTTCGGCCCGCTCGACGACGTCGATGCGGGAGTACCCCGTGAGAACGCACCGGTCGTCGCGGTGTCCGTTCCGTCGGGGTTCACCACCCAGCCGCGCGACACCTCGAAGTCGTCGTCGAACGCCCCGCACCGCCACGTGACATACGAGGCGCCCAAGCCCGCGTATGGGCACAACGCACGCTCGGCAAGATACAGCACGGCGTTCTTGTTCCGACCGGTCTCCGACGCGATCAGGCTGTCGTCCATGTAGTCGCGGTTCGACAGCTCGAAGGTGAAGCTGAAGATGCGGTAGGCCCCGTACGCGTAGTCACGGGTGGTCCCGGAGGTGATGTAGAGATCGCTCGCCTGCTGGGGCTTGTAGCCGTTGGACGCCGCCATCGTCCGGCCCATGTTCACGAGCGCCCGGTAGTCCTGCGACGTCATGTCGGCCGGCACGTTCGTGTACGTGTAGCCGTACGGCCACATCACGAGGCGCCCGGTCTCGTGGAACGTGATGTGCGTCCGGATCTGCTGACGCCCACCAACGACGCGGCTTGCCAGGAAGTCGCGGACCGCGCGGGTCTCAGGTGCCGACCACGCCTTCGGGCCGCGATACGTGATGGCCGCCGGGTTCGAGCTCGTCCGCCCGCCGCCGCCCCACTTATAGCCGTAGTTCCGGTTGAGGTCGGTCCCGATGTAGCTGGTGCCGGGTGTCGGCTGGCGATTCTTGCGCCAGTAGTGGAACCGGCCGTTGAGGATGTCGTATTCGGCACCGTCCGGGTTGACGAGGAAGATGATGTAGACCTCGCGTCGGTTCACGATGTTGGTGATGCGGGTATCGCTTCCGTAGCCATCGACGAGCCAGTGCATGATGCGCAGCGCCATCTCGACGCCCATGTGCTCGTCGGCGTGGTGGCCGCCGTCGTAGAGGACCTCGGGCTCCGGCTCGTCGGTCCCGACGTTGTCCGAGATCTTCATGGCCCACAGCTCGCGCCCCTGGTAGCTCTTGCCGATGCTGAAGCGCGTCGCGATCGCCGGGTTGGCATCCGCGACCGCTTTGGCATCCGCCGCCACCTCGGCATAGGTGTGATAGCCCGTGTACCCCCTCGGGAAATCGGCCGCTGCGGCCGACGCCGTCGAGGCGATCAGGAGGGCGAGCGCCGCGGCGATCGCCGCGAGGCCCGGACGTCGGAGGCGGCGGCGCAGGCGCGTCATGGACCGATGATGCGCGTCATGTCCAGCCTGCGCGATGCCGGGATGGGGCCAGCCGGGCGTGGCCGATACGTCCTGACCGCTCAGCGCAGAAACCGGTCGAACCAGTCGAGGATCCGCCGGTTCCGGTCGATCCGACGGTCGGGGCGGCCGGCGGCGGCATACACGTGGTACTCGTCCGGGTAAAGGACGTACTCGACCGTCCGGCCGAGATGGCGCAGCGCGACGAAGAACTGCTCGTTGTCGGCGGCCGGGCAGCGGCGATCGGCCTCGGCCTGGAGCATGAGCAGTGGCGTCCGCACGTTGGCGACGTACCGGAGCGGTGACTGGCGCCACAACCGCTCGATGCCGTCAGGTGACAGGGGATCGCCCATGAGCGCCGCTCGATCGAATTCGGGACCGCCATCGGAGTTGGCCCAGCCCGCGACCTGATTGGTGACCCCGTTCTCAGACACGGCGGCCTTGAAGCGATCCGTCGTGCCGATCAGCCAGTTGGTCATGAACCCGCCGTAGCTGAGACCCATCACGCCGAGCCGGTCCGGGTCGGCCAGACCGAGCTGCACGATGTGGTCGACCGCGGCATGGACATCGTCGGCATCGACCCCGCCCCAGTCGCCGAGCTGTGGCCGGATCCAGTCGGCGCCATAGGTCGCCGAACCGCGGATGTTCGGGAGGATCACCCGGTAGCCGTGCGAGGCCAGCAGGATCACCTCGAGGTGCGGAGCGGGCGCCCACGAGCCTAGGGGCCCGCCGTGGACGTCGACGACGGCGGGCAACGGGCTGTCGGCGGCGCCGGCGGGGGACGCGATCCAGACATCGATCCGGCCACCCGGTCCCCGTGCCTGGACGAGGCGCATGTCGGGCATGTCGAAGGCGTCCTGCCAGCGCGAGCCGAACGACGACCGAGTCTGCCAGGTCGGTCGACTCGAGCCGGCGCTGAGGTCCAGGGTCTGTACGTCCAGCCCGCGCGTGCCGAGCGTCCCGAGCGTGGCGACCAACCCGTTCCGTGCCACGGCGATCGTATGGGTCACGACGTCGCCACCGGCGGGTCGCTCGTGTCCACGTGGCTCGCCCGTCGCCGGGTCGATCGTGAAAACGTGCGGGTGCGATCGGCCCTGATCGGAGATCGTCGCCACGATCCGCGACTCGTCGAGCCAGAACGGGCCGTTCCTGCCGTAGACGAACCAGCCGGTCAGGTCGGTATCGACCCAGCTACCGACCGGTCGATCAAGGTCCGGTGCCAGCAGCCACGGCGCTCGAGCCCCATCGGCCGGGCCGAGCATCACGTTCGGGCTCACGTCGTCGATCGGATCGGGCTGGAGCATCCCGGTGGCGGCCACCCAGCGGCCATCCGGCGATACGGATGGATGGGTCGCCCAGCCGCCGGGCGCGAGGACCTCGCGCGGGTCCGCATCGGCGTCGATGGCGATGGACCAGATGGTCGTCCGGGGATGGACGTCGGGGTCGGGACCTCGGTCGCTCGTGAAGACGATCGTCCGGTTGTCGGGGAACCAGCTGATGTCCGACACACCCCAATCGCCGCTGGTGATCTGACGCGGCCGGCCGGAGGGCAGGTCGATCACGAACAGGTGCGACCAGCGGTCACGATGACCCTCCTCGTCCCAGCGCCAGTCGGCACGGCTGATGTGGCGTGCGAGGGGCGCCTCGTCCGCGGCCGCTTTGCCGCGCCGCCAGATCGGCGTCGTCGAGCCGGTGATGAACCGCGGCGGGTCGACCTCGGCGGTGAAGGCAAGCCGTTGGCCATCCGGCGACCAGGCGATCTCGCCGACGGCGCCATGACGGCCGACCTTCAACGGCCAGACCCTGCTCGGCCGACGGATGTCGAGCAGGTGGATCGCCGCGACCGAGTCGTCATCGGTCGGATCGGTGCGGACGAAGGCCAGCGTATGGCCGTCGGGGCACAACCGTGGGCGGGTGTCCCGGATGGTGCCCCTGGTCAGCTGGCGCGGCCGGGTGATCGCCCGATCGGAGCCGACGTCGATCGCGTACAGATGCCCGAGATAGCGATTGCCCCGGATCCAGCGGCGCACGACGATCGCGGTGCGCCCGTCGACCGACACGTCGAGCTCCTCCACCACGACGACGCGTCGCAGGTCCTCGGGGGTCATCGGCCGACGGGGCGCCATGACCGACAGCCTACCGGCGACGCTACGCTTCGGGCATGCCCGTCTCGCCGTCCATCGCCGACCGGCTGGTCATCGCGCCCGAGGTCGCCGCCGCGCTAGCGGAGGGGAGGCCGGTCGTCGCGCTCGAGTCGACCCTCATCAGCCACGGGCTGCCGTATCCCGAGAACCTCGATGTCGCGTCGGCGTCGGAGACGGCCGTACGCGAGACGCCCGGAGCCGTGCCGGCCACCTTGGCGATCCGCGACGGACGGCTGCTGGTGGGCCTGGAGTCGACCGCGCTCGAGGCCCTCGCGACCGCCCCCGAGGGGTCCGTCCGCAAGGCCGCGCGACCGAGTCTCGCCATCGCCCTCGCGGCCGGCGGGTGGGCGGCGACGACCGTGTCGGCCACGATGATCGCGGCGTCGGCGGCGGGTATCCGGGTCTTCGCGACCGGTGGCATCGGGGGCGTCCATCGCGGGGCGCTGGACGGGTCGGCGGGCGCACCGCCCTCCTTCGACATCTCATCCGATCTCGAAGAGCTGGCCCGGACCGCGATGGCCGTCGTGTGCGCCGGCCCGAAGGCCATCCTCGACGTGCCGGCGACGCTGGAGTACCTCGAGACCCGCGGCGTGCCGGTCATCGCGGTCGGCCAGCCCGAGGTGCCCGGGTTCATCGCCCGCTCGTCGGGCATCCGGGCACCCGTCCAGGTGGCCGATGTCGCCGGAGCCGCCGCGATCGTCCGCGCCCACCTCGATCTCGGGCTGGGCAGCAGCGCGCTGGTGTGCGTCCCGGTGCCGGCGGACGTGGCCCTCCCCGATGACCAGGCCCGGGACGTGGTCGGGCGCGCGGTCGATGACGCCGAGGCGGCCGGCATCCGCGGACCGGCGGTGACACCCTGGTTGCTCGCGAGGATCGCCGAGCTGACCGACGGTCGGTCGGTGCCCGCGAACACCGCATTGATCGTGAACAACGCCCGGGTGGCCGCGTCCCTCGCGGCGCACCTACGCCGGGGCGCCGACTGATACCTGTCTGATATTGCTCCGCGCCCGACCGGTCGGTACACTCGCCAGACTCGGGGGGCATCCGTGTGGCGGTGACCGCGCCAGACCGGCGTGGGCCGCGTACCGAGCCAAACGGGTCGTGGAGGACGGCGCGCATGCGCATCTACGAGGGCAGCCCGCGACAGGACTTCGAGGAAGTCTTCCGGTCCATCGGCGCGTTCCTCGATCAGCGTGGCATGAAGGACGTCCTGCTCGTCGAGGCCCCGGACGGGTTCATCGTGCAGGGTCTCGTGGTATCGGGCGCGTCGGCGAGCGGCGCCTGGTCCGAGTCGATCGGTACGCAGGTCAAGGAGACGCTGACGTTCCTCGACGACGACATCGCCCGTTTCATGGAGGAGGCCGCAGCGCGTCGCGGCCGCTCTGACCCGGCGCCGCAGCACGACGCCGGTTATTACGAGACCGCGTTCCGTGTGCTTGGCCGCTACATGGACGACCAGAAACCGAAGGATGTGTTCTTCTTCGAGCAGGACGGCGCCTTCGTCGTCCGGCTCCTGCTGTCCGGGCAAGCCGGCAGCCAGCACCAGCTCGCGGAGTTCACCCGCGACGACATCCAGCAGATGGTCGCCAGAGGACCAGCGCTGCGAAATCCGGTATCCATCCCCGGCGCGAGTAAGAGCACGACCACGAGCGCCTGATCCTGGAGGTATCGCCCATGAGAGCCCTCAAGACCGTCGCCGTCGCACTCGGCATCACGCTGGCGGCGCTGATCGTCATCCCGCTGGCCGTGCTGGCCGGGCTATTCGTCTGGTTGAAGCTCACCGAAGAGGACGACGAGGAGCTCCTCGAGCTCGACCGCGACACCGTCTGATCGATCGCGACGGCGCCTGATCGACCCCGACACGCCGGCCGCCGCACCGACGCCCGCCGCTTCGACATCCGCAGCATCACCGACGCCCGCCGACCG
>DATAFZ010000016.1:0-3477 GCA_036257225.1 Candidatus Limnocylindrales bacterium
TAACAAGCAGTACGCGCCCACCGACCGACGATATGACTGATCACTGCGGTCCTTGGACATCGGTGCACGCGATTAGGTTGTTGGCAGGCGCGTAACCCGGGGTCGACCGCTGGATGAGTCCGCGGTGAGAGGCCCGGCGCACACTCCGCTCGATGGATCCGATGCAGCGATGTGGGGCGACATTCCGGGCGGTGCGGATCAAGCGCGGGTGGCGGCAGGTGGACCTCGCCCTCCGAGCCCGCGTTCACAGGTCTGTGATCTCGAACATCGAGCGCGGTCATCTCGAAGGGATCGCGATCGGAACCTTGCTCAACGTGGCTCGGGCACTCGAGATTCAGGTCACGTTCACGACCCGATGGCGCGCCGGCGACCTCGATCGGCTGATCTCCGGGAAACACGCTGGATTGCACGAGGGGGTGGCGCGCTGGTTCGACACGGAATTGCCCGAATGGATCCTCGCGCCAGAAGTGTCCTACTCGATCAACGGTGAACGAGGTGTGATCGACATCCTCGCCTGGCATCCACGTCGCCGCGCGCTGCTGGTGATCGAGCTCAAGACGGACATCGTCGACGTCAACGAGCTCGTCGGGTCGATGGACCGGCGCCGCCGCCTGGCGTGGCGGATCGCTCGGGACCGAGGCTGGGAGCCCTTGACCGTTTCGACGTGGGTCCTGGTCGCCGGAAGTCACACGAACCGTGCACGACTGCGTGGACACAGGACCATGCTTCGGAATGCGTTTCCGATCGACGGACGCGCGATGGCGGGATGGCTACGCCGTCCCGATCGCGAGGTGAAAGGGTTGTCGCTCTGGGAACGCCACGATGCCAGTCACGGCCCGGGGACGTTCGCGGCGCGTCATCGCGTCCGTCGGGCGGCGTGATGAAGCGCTAGAGATCCCGGCGACCAAGCGAGATCACCGCGAGCCCGAGCACCACCACGACCCAGACGACGCTCCAGACCAGGAACTCGGTCGGCGGTGGCGCCGACGCGAAGAACGGGCTGGCATCCGCAGCATCCGCAGCCTCCCCGCCGAGCCCGATGGCTCCGGCGACCACCACGGATGGCTCCAGCGCGAAGATCGTCCCGCGCCACAACCCGTCGCTCGGCAGCAGCCAGCGCGAAGCCTCGGCGGCCGCCACCAGCGGCCCGGCCTCGAAGAACCTCCCGATCCCCGCGAACACGCCGGCCATCCAGCCGAGCCCGAACAACACCACGCAGATCGCGCCGCCGGCGATCGCCGGCAGGCGTGTGCTCAGCAGCATGGCCAGCGTCAACAGCACGGTGGCCTGGGCAGAGAGGAAGCCGACCGCAAGGAGTGGCGCCGGTGGCGCGTAGCCGGACACGAGTCGGACCGCCGCGATCTCCAGCAGCCCCGAGGCTCCAGCGTAGGCGGCGATGACCGCGACCAACCCCAACCACCGACCGACGAGCAGGTCGGCCCGCCGGATGGGCCGCGCGAGCATCGCGTGTGCCACGCCCGACTCCAGGTCGGCAGCGATCGCCGGCGCGCCGAGGAACGCGGCCGTCATCGCCAGCACGAAGCTGAACATGAACGCGACGAGGATCAGGAGCTGCGAGACGCCGACTGCGATCTCGAGGTCGGTCGTGCCGCCCTCACGGGCAAGCGACACCAAGCGTTCGATGCCCCAGGTCGTTAGGGCAACGCTGATCACCGTGAGCGCGAGTAGGACCGCGAGGATCCGCCGCCGCGAGGTCTCGGCGATCGTGAGCCGCGCGATGATCAGGATCGCCCTCACGACCGGTCGCTCCCGTCGCCGACGATCCGCATGAACAGGTCCTCGAGCGTGGCCCGTCCAGGGTCGACCGCGTGCACGCGACCGCCCGCCGCCACGATCGCCGCGACGACGTCGGGGATGGTGTCGTCGCCGAGCCCGGCCATCGTCAGCCAGCCCTCGCCGTCCGATCTGACCAAACCAAATCGACCAAGGTCGTCGACCGCATGCGTCGGCATGTCCGTCACCCGGATGCGAACGCGGGCCTCGCCGAGCAGGTCGTCGATCCGGCCGCTCGCCAGCACCCGCCCGTGATCCACGATCGCGACCCGGTCGCACACGCGCTCGACCTCTGTCAGCAGGTGGCTGTTGAGGAACACCGTCGAGCCTGCATCGGCGGCCCGGCGGACGATCGACCGCACGTCCGCCCTGCCCACCGGGTCGAGCGCGGACGTCGGCTCGTCGAGGATGACCAGGCGTGGTGACCCGATGAGCGCCACCGCCAGGCCGAGTCGCTGCTGCATGCCTTTCGAGTAGCTCCCGACCGCATCGTCCGCGCGGTCGGCGAGGTCCACCGTAGCCAGCGCATCCTCGATCGCCGAGGCCGGCAACGACGGACCGCCGTCGACCGCCCGTAGTCGAGCGTGCAACTCGACCACCTCGCGGGCGGTCAGCCAGGGCTGGTAGCGGAACAGCTCCGGCAGGTACCCGATGTCGCGTCGTGCCGCCCGATCACCGAGCGGGGCGCCGAGGACCGATCCACTGCCCCCGGTCGCCCGCGCCAGCCCCAGCAGCAGCTTGACGGCCGTCGTCTTGCCGGCGCCGTTCGGGCCGAGGAAGCCGAAGATCTCGCCCGGCTCGACGCGCAGCGTCAGGTCGACGAGTGCGTCGGTGTCCCCGTAGCGCTTCGCCAGACCGCGGGTGTCGATGACGGCCGGAGCGTCGGCCGCAGCCGGAGCCGTGTTCGCAGCCGGAGCCGCATCGGCCACCGCGGGTCTAGAGGCCCGAATACGAGTGCAGGCCGCTGAACCAGAGCGAGCCGGAATACGTGATCAGCACCATCCCGAACCCGACGACCAGCAGCAGCGCCGCCGGGCGACCGGCCCACGAACGCTGGTTGCGCGCGTGGAGGTAGACCGCGTAGATCAGCCACGTCACGAGGGCCGCGGTCTCCTTCGGGTCCCAGCCCCAGTAGCGCGACCAGGCGATCGACGCCCACCAGGAACCCAGGATGATCATCGTCGCGAAGATCGGGAAGCCGATGATGACCGCCCGGTAGGCGACCTCGTCGAGCACCTTGTGCGGCGGGAGCCACGAGAACCGGTCGTGCTGTCCCTGGATGAGGTACGCGACGCCGGCCGCGAACGAGGTCGCGAAGATCCCGTACGAGAGGACCGCCATCCCGACGTGGATCGTCAGCAGGGGTGGGTTCTGGAGGGCCGGCACGAGCTGCGAGATCTCGCGCGGCAGCGACGACGCGTAGAGCAGCAGCGTCAGCGCCACCCCGAGCGGCAGGAAGCCGATCGAGCGGATCGGATAGCGCCGGGCGAGGAGCGCGAACCCCGCCACTATCGACGTCGAGAATGCGACGGTGAACTCGAACATGTTGCCCCACGGCCCCCGCCCGACCACGATCCCGCGCAACAGCAGCGAGGTCCCGAGGACCGCGGCTGCGGCGATCGTCAGCCACGTCGCCGTGCGAGACAGCGGGCTGGGCGACGCGGCCACGGTCGGGGCCCCGCT
>DATAFZ010000033.1:0-11677 GCA_036257225.1 Candidatus Limnocylindrales bacterium
CGCTTCGAGCGGCGTGCCGAGCAGCCGCACGTCGTAGCGCTCGAAGGCGCCCGCCTCGGCAAGCTGGGTCGCCAGGTTGAGCGCGGTCTGACCGCCCAGTCCCGCCAGCACGCCGTCCGGCCGCTCTTTGGCGATCACGGCCTCGACCGCCTCAACGGTCAGCGGCTCGAGGTAGATCACGTCCGCGACCTGTGGGTCGGTCATGATCGTCGCCGGATTGCTGTTGACGAGGATCGTGCGGACGCCCTCGGCGCGCAGGGCCCGGCAGGCCTGCGTCCCGGCGTAGTCGAACTCAGCTGCCTGGCCGATGACGACGGGGCCGCTGCCGAGGATGAGGACGGAGCCAGGCTTCGTCACGCGGAAGCCCCGCCACGTGATCCGCCGCCCGAATCGGCCTCGTGTGCACGGCGTGCACCGTAGGGCAGGGCGCACGTCCGATCCACCCGGCGTGGGAGGCGTTCCCCGCACGGACCGCTCGCCAGATCGCTCAAACGGGCGCGCCCAGGCCCTGCGGGCCGCTCGACGCGCGGTCGAAGGTGCACGGTGTGCACCGATGGCCGGAAACCGCGGGCCCTCCGGCCCAGCTTCCTGCCAGATCGACACCCCATGACGCTTAGGCCCGGTTTCGGGCCGCCGGAGGCAGCCGGGGGCAGCAGCTCACACACGAAGTGCCCCAAGGACGACACGCTGGCATCGCCCTGACCGTGATTTCGTGGCCGAAGCAGCACCTCAAGCCGATATGGCAGGAAACCACCGTTCACGTGCGACCCCGTGCGGCGTCCACGAAGCGATCGAAGACGGCGAGGGCATCGAGCGGACCTGGAGCACCTTCCGGGTGGTACTGGACGGTCTCGATCGGCTTCTCCGCGTGACGCAACCCCTCCACGGAGCGGTCATTGAGGTTCACCTGGCTGACATGGAACCCTGACGCCGCCGGCAGCGAGTCGCCGACCACCTGGACCTCGTGGTTCTGGGCGGTCACCTGGACCAAACCGAGATCCGTGTCCTGGACCGGATGGTTCGCCCCGTGGTGGCCGAACCGCAGTCGCCGCGTGTCCGCGCCCGCAGCCCGGCCGACGATCTGGTGACCGAGGCAGATGCCCAGCAGCGGCCGGCCGTCGTCGATGACGGCGCGCGCGAGGTCGACCTGCGACGCCAGCCGAGCCGGGTCGCCCGGTCCGGGCGACAGGATCACCCCGTCGACATCCGAGGACAGCAGGTCGGAGGACGCCGAGGTGTGCGGGAAGACCCGTACCCGCGCTCCTCGATGCCGCATCGCCCGGACGATGTTCGACTTCAACCCGAGATCGACGATCCCGATCAACGGCCCGTCCTCATCAGCCGAACCGAACTCTGTTACCTCCGGCGGGGAGACCTGGCCGACGAAGTCCTGGTCCTCCCAGCGCGGCACGGCGCGCGCGGCCGCTCGCGCGACCTCAGCGTCGATGTTGCCCGGTGCCGTGACGATGCCCCGCAGGCTGCCGTTGGCGCGGAGATGCCGCGCCAGCGCGCGCGTGTCGACGCCGGCTATCGCTGGGATACCGTCATCGCGAAGCAGCGCGGCGAGCTGGCGGGCGTCCTCGAGCACGGCTGCGGTCGCGTTGGCGACGACCAACGCTCGGAGCCACGGCCGGGTCGACTGGTCGTCGTCGGACAGGCGGCCGTAGTTGCCGATCAGGGGATATGTCATGACAACGACCTGACCGGCGTAGGAGGGATCGGTGCAGACCTCCTGGTAGCCGGTCTGACTCGTATTCACCACGAGGTCGCCGCCGGCGGCGGTCGACGCCCCGAACGCCACGCCCGGGAAGACCGTCCCATCCTCGAGCGCCAGCAACGCCGGACCGAGGTCACCGATCCGCGGATCGACGACCGCGCTGGCCCGGGGCGGTGGCGGGGCGATCATCCGACTGCGGCCCGGATAACAAACGACCCACCCGCCGGATCGGCGTGGTGGGCGTGGGCGTGCGCGGACATCGGTGCCTCCTTCGCCGGCCTCACGGGACCGGTACGCCGGCCTCACGGGACCGGCCATCCAAGGACGGCGTCAGGGTAGCATCCGGGCCTCGTCGGCGTCGGCGTCCTCCGGCGAGGTCAGCTGGGGGTCAGGACCCGAGATAGACCCGCTCCGTCGACGTCATCGGATCGGGGCACCACGGGACGTCGCCAGCCACATTGAAGCTAGCGTCGCCGCCGAAGATCAGGACGCTCCCATCGTCGAGCGTCACGGCGTGGCCGTCCTTGCGGGGCTCTAGCAGGTCCAGGCTGACGGTCCACACGCCGGGGTCATCAAACAACTCGGTAGAGACAAGCGCTCTCCCGTCGGGCTCGCTCAGGTCGGACGAGGCCCCGCCGGCGAAGAACAGTGGCCCGCTCGGGAGCCGCGTGATCATCGTCCCCTCTCGCGGGAATACCGGCGAGGCGATGTCCGACCACACGCCCGTGGCGCTGTCGAAGCGTTTGACCTGACTGGTCGCGTTGCGACCGAGAACGAAGGCATCGTAGCTGATCGCGAGCGCGTTCCCTTCATCAAGGGCCACCACTCGAAAATGGCGAAAGGGGCTCGGACCGTCGATCGCCTGCCAGGTCCCGGCAGCCGGGTCGAACAGCAAGGTCGCCCCTTCGATCTCGAAGCCATCGGCGACGGCCATCACGCGACCATCCGTGAGCGCGGTGAAGCTCAAGGCCGACAGGCCCTCGATCGGCGGACCCGCTCGCCACGCCGCCGCATCACGATCGAGGATCTCGGTCGTCGTGGTGGAGGTGGTCTCGCCGACGGACGTGACGCTTCCGACGAGCACGCTGCCATCCACCAATGTGGCGGCGACGGGGTCGCCGCGAGCGACGCTCAGCAGCGGGCCGTCCGTCCATTCGCCGGTGCCCGGATCGAATAGCTTCGTGCTGGAATACAGCACGTCGTCCGGGTTGGTCCCACCGATGACGAGCGCGCGCCCGTCGGCCAGGCCGACCATCGCGAACGACTTTCGCGGCTTGTTGAGGCTTTGGGCCGCGGTCCAGGTGTCGGTCGCCGGGTCGTATCGCTCGGCCGTTTCGCTGCCCGGCTGGGCAGGACCCGGGAGACATGCAAAATCATCGCCGACCGCCAGGATGGAGCCATCACCCAGGAGGACGGCGTCGAACCCGGTCCGCGCGCGGAGCATCGGTGCAGCGCGATCGACGCGGAATGCTGGCAACGCCGATGGCGATCCGACCACGGCCGGCGAGGGCAGGCTCGCCGGCGGCATGCTGGGCGAGCTCGCCGGCGACATGCTGGGCGACGTGCTCGAGGCGGGCGCCCCGCAGGCCACGACGAGGGCAGCGGCGAGGACGATGGTGGGTCGATGAAGAAGCTTGGGAGGTTCCATGGCTGGGGGACGCTCCACTGTTCGCGTTGTTGCGCCAGTCTGCTCGGTGTCGGTCAGTTGACAGGCTGGTCGATCGTGGCTCGCGGATCCCGCGCGAACGTCTCGAGGAGCATCGCGACGAACCGGCGCTCGTCAGCGTCGAGCGCGACGTGAACGTTGGGTTCGCGCCGACTGCGGAAGTTGGTGTCGACGACGGTCTCGCCGACGGTGAGCTCGCCCTTCGTCTCGACATCCACGTGGAGATGGTGGGTCGTGATCACCGCCGGGTCCACGATCGAGGCGACCGCGAGGGCGTCGTGGACCGGCGCCGCGTGGGGTCGCTTCATCGGCTGCGTGGTGTCATAGCCCTGGATGCGGCGCTCGGTGAACGTCGCGGCCGCGTCGCCGGCCGGCGTGCCAAGCGCCCGCAGTGCGGCGCAGTCGTCGAGCGAGACGAGCGCCTGGTGGGTCGCGTCGAGCGGCACCAGCGTGATCTTGCGAACGCCGCTGTTGATGACGATGCGGGCGGCCTCCGGATCGGCCCACACGTTGAACTCGGCGCGTGGCGTGACGTTCCCGTAGCGATTCGCGCCGCCCATGATCACCAGCTCGGGGATGCGGTCCTTGAGCCGGGGCTCCCGGATCAGGGCGGTCGCAACGTTCGACAGCGGCCCCACGGGGACCAGGATGATCTCGTCGGTGGCCCCGAGATACGTCTCGATCAGGAACTCGACCGCGCCGATGGACTGCTTCGCCGACCTCGACGGTGGGATGTCGAGATAGCCGCCATGGACGGCGCTCGAGCTCTGGATGTCCGGCCGCTGGATCGGGAAGTCGGCCCGCTCGATGGGCTTGGCGACCCCCTCGTAGACGGGCACGGAGACCCCGATATGGTCGAAGACGCGCAGCGAGTTCTCGGTGCAGTACTCGACGGGGACGTTGCCGTTCACGGTCGTCGCCGCGACGAGCTCCAGCTCGGGATGGAGTGCCGCGAGCATCAGCGCGACGGCATCGTCGGTGCCGGTGTCGACGTCGAGGATGACCTTTCGCACCATGGCTTCGAGTGTACGGGGCTAGCGATCAGCCGGATCGTCGGCCAGGCCGAGACGCTGGGCGACCGCGGCCGCCTCGACGCGGTTGGCCACACCGAGCTTGCCCAGGATGTTGGAGACGTGGACGCTGGCAGTCTTCCGGGTGATGAAGAGGGCGTCAGCGATCTGCTGATTCGACCGACCGGCTGCGACGTGCCGGATCACCTCGGCCTCGCGCTCGGTCAATCCGAGCCGATCCTCCGCTGCGTCGCCGGCGACGTCCTCGATGCGAGCGAGGTCGATGCGAGCGTGGCGGGCGAGCCGTTCGATCTCCGTGCGTAGTGGAATGGCTCGAAGCTCGTGGGCCGCGGCGTGGGCGTCGCGCAGGAGCGCGACAGCGGCCGCCCGGTCGCCTCGCGATGTGATGCGCGCGTCCGCCGATCGGAAGCGCGCGTATGCGGCAGGGGCCGGTCGCCCGGCCTCGTCCCAGGCGGCCGCAGTCCGGTCCCAGACATCCGCATCCGCCGTGGCGCGGATGCGATCCAACTCGCCCCGGCACATGCCAGCCAGGGCCGTGCGTCGCGTGTCGCCGACCGCTGCCTCGCCGACACTGTCCAGAAGGTCGGCGATGGGTGCCACCTGCCGGTCGACCTCGCGGATCGCGGCACTGTCCTGGCTCGCCCGAGCGGCGACCGCCGCGTCAGCCTCGGCCCGCAGCGCGTGCCAGCCGAGCCAGCCGATCGCAGGGTCGAGCGGCGCAGTCCGGTCCACCCCCTGATGGGCGGTGGCAGTGATGGCTCGCACCGTGGTGAGGTCATGCCGCCAAGCTGCGAGCTCCGCAGAGGCCGCCCACAGCGGCGCCCGGTACCGGTCATGGCCGGTCCCGCCGGTCATCAGCGCCTGTGCTCGATGGAGGTGATCGGCGGCGTCCTCGAACCGGCCCTGGTTCGTGTCGACGCGAGCACGGTTGATGTGCAGCCAGACGGCGGCGCCACCTACCGGGTCGAGCTCGAGACCCTCGTCGGCAGCCGCGGCCGCCTCGTCCCAGCGACCGAGGTCGAACAACGCCTTCGCGACGTGCCCGAGCAGGCCACCGCCATACGTGCGGACGACCCCGAGGCGCTGCGCGATCGCGTATCCCTCCCGACCCGCCGCGAGTGAGGCCTCGGTCCGTCCGACCCGGTCGAGCAGGGCTGCGAGGTTGGCGTGACCGAGCGCGATGCCTTCGGCACCGCCCAGCCGTTCAGCGATCGCCAGGCCTCCCCGATAGGTGTCGATCCCGCGGTCGACCTCGCCGGTCAGCGCCTCGGACCATCCGAGCACCCCCAGCCCGAACGCCTCCTCGGACGCAGCCCGCGCGGCGCGGGCGACCTCGACCGCCTCGGTGGCCATCGCTCTCGCTACGACGGCCTCGCCCCCGAAGAGGCGTAGCCCCGCCGCCTGCCCCAGCGCGCGAGCCCGGGCGGCCGATGGCGGGTCCCCGGGGATCAGACGGAGTGCTTCCGTCACCGCGGCGTCGGCAGCCACGCGATCTCCCGATTCCCACAGGAACCAACGGAGCCGGTCGTGCAGGAGACCGAGGCGGATCGGATCTGCGTGACCGTCCGCGATGCCGGCGAGCTCGGCGGCGATGATGGCCTGCTGACCCAACTCGATCGCGCGCGCGTAGGACCCGGTCAGGACCGCGCACTCGGCCGCGCGCTGAAGGACCTCGCTGCGATCGATCGAGGTGCCGGGCGGATCGTCCCGGGTCCCGATCAGGGCGAGGGCGCGTTCGTAGTGCACGCCGGCCTCGGCGAACGCGAACACGGCCTCGGCCGCCTGACCCGCGCGCAGCAACGCCGGGATCGCCCGGTCACGATCGCGCGCTGCGACCCAGTGGTGGGCGACCTCGGCGGGAGTGACAGGCATGCCGCCGACCTCCCCGCGTCGTTCCAATTCGAGGCCGAACCCCGCGTGGAGACGGTCGCGCTCGCCGTGAAGGAGCTCGCCGTAGGCGACCTCGGCAAGCAGCGCGTGATGGAACGCATAGCCGCCACCGACCGGACCGGCATCGACCAGCACGCCGTGGGCGACCGCGGGCCGCAGTGCATCGGCGACCGCCGGCACGCTGAGGCCGAGCACCTCGGCGAGGAGCTCCTCGTCGACCCGCCGCCCTGCGGCCGCGGCGCCGCGAAGGACCTGCCGCGTCGGCTCAGGCAAGGCGCCGAGCCTGCCGATGAGCACGTCACGCAGGCCCGGCGGCAGGCGTCGATCACCGTGGTCGCTCGTTGCCGCGGCGGCAAGCTGCTCCACGAAGAAGGGGTTGCCTCCCGACCTCGCCATGACATCGTCGGTCACTGGCGCCGTCGACATCCGATCTCCGCTGATGCCGCGCAGCAGGCGCGCCACTTCCGAGCGGCCGAGGGGTCCGAGCTCGATCCGGTCGACCCACGGCTGGCGCTCGAGCTCGGCCAACAGGCGCACGGTCGGACCGATCGGATCGGCATCGTCGGTGCGCACGGTCAGGAGCATCAGCGTGGGCTGCTCCCTGAGATTCCGTGACAGGAACGTGATGAGGCTACGAGTCCCGACGTCCGCCCACTGGACGTCCTCGATCACGAGGACGATGGGCGCGTCGCGCCCGAGTCGCTCCAGGACCGTGAGGATCGCTTCGAAGAGGCGGCCCTGACCGGAACGGTCGGCCTCCGACGCGTCGGGGCGTGGCGGCATCGCGCGGCCGCCGGGCGCGGCGGCCGGACGCGCGATCTCCGGGAAGAGCCGTCCGATCTCGTCCCTCGCCGGACCGAGCAGACCGGCCAGCCGGCCGGGCTCCGTCGAGCGCGTCAGTCCCCGAAGCGCCTCGACGAACGGGGCGTACGGCACCGAGCCTGTCGGCGAGGGCAAGCAGGCCCCGACCAGGACGGCGGCACCTCGTTCGCGTGCGGTCTCGACCAAGGCGGCAACGAGGCGGGTCTTGCCGATGCCGGCCTCACCCCCGATGACGATCGTCCGGCCGGCGGGCGGCGTGGCGTCGAGGCCCTCGAAGGCGGCCTGCAATCGGGCGATCTCCCGGACTCGCCCGATCAGCGTCCCCTGCTCGATCCCCTCGCTCAACGCGCCTCGATGATAGCGACGCGCGTCGAGCGGACGTCACGACGCGATGGGCTGCGGTGCCTGGAGGCGGGTCCGGACCTTGGCCCGCGCCCGGCACAGCATGGTCCGGGTCGCCGCCTCCGTCCGGCCGATCGACCTGGCGATATCGATCCCGCCGTAGCCCATGGCGGCCATCATCAACGCATGGCGGTGCACCGCCTGGAGGTCTGACACGGCCTCCTGGACCTCTCGATCCCGCTCGGACGCGAGCGCGAGATGTTCCGGCGACTGCGGCTGGTCCGGGACGGCCAACTCGGCCCGGCGTCGATCGGCGACCGACAACCGCCGCCCGCGGCTCATCGCGAGGTTGTGCGCGACCCGGTGCAGCCACGCGCCCAGATCGTCGGGGGTTCGTCCCGCGGCGGTTTCCAGCGTCAATCGCACGAATGCGTCCTGGACCAGGTCCTCTGCCGTGGACGGGTCGCGGGTCAGGCCGGTCAGGTACCTGACGAGCTGTGGTCGATGCGCCTCGTAGGCCGCCTCGACGATGCCGTTCACATCCTGCGGTGTGTCCATCGATCGCCCCAAATGGCTGGGCCAGCGGGGTGCCGGCCATGGGGCGACGGTCCGTCTAAGTCGGTCGTCAAAACATCGGGCGACAGCCTCGATCTAACGCGTGTCGGGCAAAGGCGGGCGATACCCCGTCTCGGTCGAGGTGTAATCCTTTAGATGGACGAGCGTTTCTAGACTGTCAGCATCCGCAATGTGCGGAAGGAACGCCGGATGCGCCTCGTCGTTGCGTCGGTTGCCTTGGTCGTCGGAGTGTCGATCCTGCTGCCGCCTGCGACCGCGCCGACGGCATTAGGCCAGGACGCGAGCGTCGAGCCGAGTGCGAGCGCCTCCGCGAGCGAGAGCGCTGAGCCATCGGGATCTCCACTGCCCGATGCCCACATCACCCTTGCGCCGGCCGTAGAGGCCATCCCCTTCCGTACCTGGGCCGTCGCGGTCACCGGCGGCACGTCGAGCGTCGATGTCCTCGAGGCCGAGGACATGGGCTCCGGGTTCTCCGTCACGGTCTTCGGGCAGACGGCCACCGTCGAGCTGACCCTGACGCTCCCTCCTGACCTCCAGCTCGTCGCTGATTGCTTCGACTTCGACAACCAGGTTCCGATTGGCGCGGTCGAGCCTCCGCAGCGGTTCGTCCTCCAGGTCGTCCAGGGGGGCTCCTACGAATGCAGATACGGAAGTGAGTGCGCTGGTCCCTCCGGGCCGCCCCAGGCGGACGTCGGCCTTTATGCCTCGACGGGCGACTTCGACGTCTCGCCACCCTGGCCGATCATGGTTACAGGTGGCAGGGCGGTCGCGTTTGGGTGCAGCGGCGGTCCGATCGCCGCTCTCACGCTCAGGCCAGACCCCGAGATCCCGGAGTTGCTGTTCGGCGTCTTCGCCGTCGAATCTGTCGCGGAGTCGGCTTCGGTCGAGATGACAGCGCCGCGGCCGAAAGGCGGGAGAGTGTTGGTTTCCGCTCGATGCGAGGACCAGACCAACGAACGCTTCTTCGATGCGCTCGTGCGACCGCGGCAGCTCGTCTTCGACGTGGTCCCGGGGACCACCTACATCTGCGACACGCGAGCACGCTCGGGCGCGCTCCCGCCGACGGATACGCTGGCCGGCCCCACACCCCGCCAGTCCTCCGGCAGCTGGCCGACGGTCCTCGCCGGGCTCGCCGGGGTCGTCGCTGCAAGTCTGCTTATCCTGGTCCGAGCCCGGCGCGAGCGACTTCGTTGACGTAGGTCGTCGCTAAGCGCATCAGCCGTGGGGTACCCCGAATCAGAGCGGCCCTCGGACTCGTGCCGAGGGAGCCAGGCAGGCGACGGCCCTCCAGGCCGCCCGGCGCGTGGTGACCAGAGGCAAGCGGCTGGCGTATCACGTCCACGCGACGCCAGCTGGGCGGTGCTAGAGGCGCCGTGGCTTCGTCCTGACCGCCGCCACGACCCCGCCAGGAGGCGGTGAACGAGGCGAGAGCCGCCTTCGTGGCGTGGCTCGACTCGACCCGGACACCTTCGACATGCAGGCCTAGACTCCCCGCATGACAGACCTCGCCTCCGCCATCCCGGTCGTGCTGGTCATCGTGAGCCTGACTGTGCTAGCCGTGGCCGCGTGGCGCCGGGACCGTCTCCCGCTCGGAGGGTTCCGATAGTCATCGGGGTGGGCCTGCCCAGCTTGACGCCGGGCGTACGTTGCCTCCATGAACGACCTAGAGCGGCGCCAGCGACGCATGGATCGCGTGGGGCATGCCATCCGGGTAGAGCTAGCGATCGGCTTCCTGGCGCCCGTCGTACTGACGTTTGTCTTCGTCGCTGCGCCAGGGACGATTGGCGGTGGGTGGTTCCACCCGCTTTGGGTAACGCTCCTGCCGTGGGTCGGTGGGGCCGGGGTCGTCTTCGGGCTCGCTTGGATGGTCAGACTTTCGCGTCCAGATCCCGAAGGTGGCGAGCGCGACTGGCGGTATCGCGAGTTCTGACGTGGACCCCAAGACGGGTACGGGTCCGGGTCCGGGGTGGTTTTGGATCGCCACGACACCCGTGCTGGCCCTCGCCGCATGAAGGCGGGAGCGGTTCCCGCAGTGAGAGATCCGCTAGTGATCGGGGGTGGGCCTGCTCCCGCTATGGATCCTCTTCATCCGGCTGATCGCATTCCCCGGATCCATGGAGACGTTCGGCGCCAACCCGCCGTCGGTGACCGGCTTGCCGGCCGGCATCCTATCGGTCGGCGTCGCCCTAACCGTGATGGCTATCGGCATCGTGGGCTTGTATGGAGCGTCGACGAACCGCTCGGCGCTGCTCGCGTTCGTGGCTTTCACGCTGCCGTCGACCATCCTCATGGTCCTGACGCCAGCGCTGATTCTTATCGTCCTCAATGCGTAGGGCCGGATCTGGGACCCCATCGTCATCGGCGTGATGGCAGCTTCGGACCCTCGGCCACGCGAACATCACCACCACGGCGAACATCCACGCGCACCTGACACCGGCCACGCTGGAGCGCACCGCGGCGCGGATGGACGGAATCCTGACCCGTCGCATGAGGCCGTCAGGCGCCTGAAATCGGTAGGGCGGGTGGTAGGGGCCACGAAGAGGCCCCGGCGGACAACCGTCGGGGTCATTTCGTGCGTGGTTCGGTGGTGAGCCCGGAAGGACTTGAACCTTCAACCCGCTGATTAAGAGTCAGCTGCTCTGCCATTGAGCTACGGGCCCACGGGCCGAGGATGATACCGCACCGCTGCCTTCCTGCCGGCTCGGGGCCCGTTCATCGAAGCGGCTCGACGGGGCCGATCTATGGTCGTAGCCTCATCCGGAGCTGCAGCCGGCACAACGAACGGGTCGGCCGAAGGGCTGGTACTTGTGAAAGACATTCGCGGTTCGGACGTCGATGAACCGGATGTCGAGGCTACCGACAACCCAGTGATCACGAGCGATGTCTCGGCCGGCCGGCTGGCGCACGCACCATCGATCGTGCGACCGCTCGTCGAGGCTGCCTTCGATACGCATGCAGGTCACCTGAAGGCCTTCGCCCTGGCCGCGGTGCGCGATAACGCCGCCGCGGACGACCTGGTGCAGGAGACATTCCTGCGGCTGATCCGCGAGGTTCGCGAACACGGACCACCCGACAATATCGGCGGCTGGCTGCATCGCGTCTGTGCGAACCTCATCATCAGCCGCGGACGGCGCCACTCGGTCGCTGAACGCATGAAGCCGTCGCTCGTCGACCGTGATGTCGGTGTGTCGGCGGAGGACCATGTCGTCCGATCCGATGAGAGCTCACGGCTGCGAGCGGGGCTCGCGCAACTGCCAAGTGACGCCCGCATCGCGCTGCTGATGGCGGCCGCCGGGTTCTCGACTATCGAGATCGGAGAGGCTATCGGCCGGACCGCGAACGCGACATCGACCTATATCTGCCGTGCACGGATCCGGCTCCGCGAGATCCTATCCGGTACGGGTGGCACGCCATGACAGACCACGAGACCTTCCTCCTCCTCGCTGCGAAGCAGATCAGCGAGCGACTTTCGAGTTCCGAAGAGGCGTCGCTGACGGCGCACCTGGAGGGCTGCCCCAGTTGTCGCGCGATGGTCGTCGCGATGCGGCGCGACGACATCCTCCTGCGCGGCGAGCTCGGGGCTGCCAGTGTGTCGCCAACGGTCCGACGCCGAGTGCTCGATGAGGCCGCCGG
>DATAFZ010000077.1:0-6089 GCA_036257225.1 Candidatus Limnocylindrales bacterium
GGCAGCTCGATCGTTCGTGAGATTCCCGTTGCCGTCTGCATGACGTGGCGGCATAGTAGCGGGCGCCTGGACGGGGGATGGAAGGGGGGTCGAGGGAGAGGAGGACTCCGTGGCGTCCACCACCGTTGACACGAGCCTCGAGCGCAACGCGATCGGGCTGACCGAGCTCATGTTCCAGTCGATCACGCACATGGCGCCGGCGGTCGCCACGGCCCTCTCCATCGGGGCGGCGACGGCATTCGCGGGCGGCATCACACCGCTCGCAGTCGTATTCGCGATGATCGCAGTGCTGTTCACCGCCTACTCGATGAGCCAGCTGGCGCGACACCTGCCGTCCGCAGGCGGCATGTACACGTATGTCGGCCGCGGCCTCGGCCCGTTCCTCGGGTGGCTGATGGCATGGTCCTTCGCCCTCGCCGAGCCACTGGTCATGCCGATCCTGCTCGGCGGGTTCGGCTTCTACGGCGCCATCTTCCTGTCGAGCTACCTGGGCATCGACATCCCGTACGCCTGGATCGGGCTCGCCATCGTGTGCGCTGCGGTCGTCTGGTTCCTGACCTACCGCGGGATCGCGCTGTCCACCCGCGCGGGGATCGTCCTCGGCGTCATCGAGATCGTGGTGTTCCTGCTCATCTCGGCGCTGCTCATCGTCAACGCGCCCCAGAACACGCTCAACGTCTTCCTGCCGGGCGAGGCCGGCGTCCTGCCCGCGTTCCAGGGGATGATCTTCTGCCTCCTTGCGTTCGTGGGGTTCGAGGCGGTGGCGCCGCTGGGTGAGGAGGCCCGAGAGCCGCGGCAGACGATCCCGCGGGCCATCATCTGGTCGGCGGTCCTCGTCGGTCTCTTCTACGTCTTCAACTACTACGCCGCCACCGTCTACTTCGGCCCGGACCGGATGGTCGACTTCTACACCTTCAACGAAGGCGACCCGTGGGGCTTCATGGCGAACGCCGTGCTGCCGATCGGCGGGCTGCTGATCGTGTTCGCGATCCTGAATAGCTGCCTCGCGAACGCGAACGCTGGTGCGACGGCCGCGACCCGCTCGCTGTTCGCCATGGGACGCGCCACGCTCATCCCGCGCTGGTTCGGGGCCGTCCATCCCGGGTACCGGTCACCGGTGAATGCGGTCCACTTCCAGGCGGTCCTGGCGCTGGTGATCGCTATCCCCCTTGGGCTCGTGCTCGCCGACGACCCCTTCCCGGGCAGCGGACCGCTGAACGTCTATGTCTGGCTCGGCACGATGATCGGGCTGCTCTTCGCCTTCATGTATATCGCCGTGAACCTGGCCTGCATCGGCTACTACCTGCGCGAAGGGCGGAGCGAGTTCAACGTCCTCAAGCACATCGTCGTGCCGGTCCTGGGTGTCATCGCGATGATCCCGGCCGTGCTCGCGGTCATCGGTGGCGTGACGATCCCGATCCTGAACATCGAGCTCCCGCCATATGAGAACTCGCTGCGCTTCACGGCACCCGTCGTAGCGATCTGGATCGTGCTCGGGATCGTCGCCTACTTCATCCTGCGCTCACGGAACCCCGAAGCGTTGACGAGGGTCGACGACGTCTACGGCGGCGACTCCGTGGCCACACCGGAGGGCCGCACGTCCCTCTGACGCCCCGTCGCTGACGCGGCCGCCACCGGCGGCCGCCGTCGACCTCAATCGAAGATCGACAGCGGGCAGTGCGCCGTGACGACCACGTTCGGCATGTCGACGATCTCGCTGATCCGGAGATCGATCGCGACGCTCGTCAGCAGGTAGGCGTCGATCGGGACGATGCCGTGCTCGCGCCCGAGCCAGTCGATCATGCGCCGGACGGCGTCGCGGGCCGCCTCGTTGAGGTCCGGGCCGACGCCGTCGGTCGCGTAGCGCCGACCGGCGGGTGCCTGCACGTCGGGCGTCAGGAACTCCGGGCCGGTCAGGTGGAGGTCCTTGCGGACCGTCAGCCGGACGAGCGCTCGCATGGGCGTCTCGATCGCGGTACCGCACACCTCGCCGTCACCCTGGGCGGCGTGACCGTCGCCCATCGACAGGCGGGCACCGTCGTGGAAGACCGGCAGGAACAGCGTGGCGCCGGCCGTCAGGTGGCGTGTATCCATGTTGCCGCCGTGGACGTCCGGCGGGATCGTCGACTTGGGGCCGGTCTCGGGGGCGACCCCGACCTCGCCGCAGAACGGCACGATCGGGAGGTGAACGCCGGGCAGGAACTCCGCGCGCTCCCCGGGACGGGGCACCGTGGTGATGCGCAGGTACGGATCGGCGAACTGGTCGGCGAGGAGGCCGAAGCCCGGGATGCTCGCGGTCCAGCCCCAGTCGGCCGGCTCGAACTCGAGGAGGTCGATCTGCAGCGTGTCACCGGGTTCCGCGCGGGCGACTGCGATCGGGCCGTTGACCTGGTCGACGCGATCGAAGTCGAGCCGGCCGAGGTCCTCGATGGTCGAGGTCGCCGTCAGCTGGCCGCCTGAGGCATCGAGCATGTCGAACTCGACGATCGACCCACTTTCGACGGTCTCGATGGCCGGGATCGCCGGGTCCCACACGAGATGGAAGCGGTCACGCGCGACGTGGACGGTCGGTGTCGTCGCCATCGGAAGCCTCTAGCTCGACGCGGCGAGTGCCGCGACCTGCGCAGATGCGCCCTCCAGGATCGGCTCGCCGTGCCCGACAAGCAGCGTCTCGAACGTCAGGTCGCCGATCTTGACGACCGACGCCTTCGCCTGCTCGGCGTCCTCCGTGAACTGGGGGTTGGACCCCATCAGCGTGCCGGTCGACGTCCCGAGCGCATCGCCCGCGACGAGGATCCCGCCGACTTCGTCGAACACCGCGATGTGCCCGGCGGTGTGACCCGGCGTCGCCACGATCCGGAGCCCGAACACCGTCTCGCCGTCGGCGACCGCGGTGAGCGGGCGGGGCGACGTGATCGCGGGGATGTCGGCCTCGCCGGCGTACGCGGTCGCGCTCGATGCCGCGGCGAGCACCGCACCGATGCTCCCCGCGTGATCGCCGTGGCGGTGGGTCAGGATCACGTGGCCCACCTGCGCCCAATCGAGGCCCGCCGCGACCAGCGCGTCGTGGATGGTCCCTTCGCTTCCGCCGCCGCCCGTATCGACGATGGCCGCCTCACCGCCGCGGGCCAGGACGTAGGCCGACACGAACCCGAGGTTGGCGCGCTCCCAGGTGACACCTCCGCTCGAGGCCGACGCCGGTGGATTCGAAGCGCCACCGCCCGAGACGGTCGGCATGGACGGGTCCGGTGCGGCAGACGAGCTCGGATCGCCCGTGGGCCGCGCTGAGCCGACCGCGGAGGGGCCGCAACCGGCGACACTGAGGACGGCCAGGGCGATCGTCCCGCGACTCGCGTGGACCAGGAACGAGCGGCGGGTCAGGTCGATCGTGTGTTCCATCGTCGGTCGATGGTACGACGGCTCCGCGGAGGTCGGATCCCGAAGACCCGTTGCGCCCGACCTCGCCCGCCCGTACGATGCGAGACCCTGCGCCGCCACGTACGGGGTCCGTCCGCGTCCCGCCTCTGGGCGGGGCATCGCCGAATGGCGACTGGGATGCATGGACCCGCGATGACGGATCAGGACGGAGGGCTGCGCCCATGGCGACGGTGACGTTCGAACGCGTCAACAAGGTGTACGGCGACTTCCACGCCGTGAAGGACCTCGATCTCGAGATCGGTGACGGCGAGTTCATGGTCCTTGTCGGGCCGTCGGGGTGCGGCAAGACCACGAGCCTGCGGATGATCGCCGGGCTCGAGGAGATCTCAAGCGGGACACTCCGGATCGGCGAGCGCGTCGTCAACGACGTGGCGCCGAAGGACCGCGACATCGCGATGGTGTTCCAGAGCTACGCCCTGTATCCGCACATGTCGGTCAAGGAGAACCTCGCGTTCGGGCTGAAGCTGCGCAAGGTCCCCAAGCCCGAGATCGAGCGACGGGTCAACGAGGCGGCCGAGACGATCCAGCTCGGGAAGCTGCTCGCCCGCAAGCCGAAGGAGCTGTCGGGCGGCCAGCGCCAGCGCGTCGCCCTGGGCCGGGCCATCGTCCGCGAGCCGGCGGTCTTCCTGATGGACGAGCCCCTGTCCAACCTGGACGCCAAGCTCCGCGTCCAGACGCGGGCGGAGATCGCCCGGCTCCACCAGCGCCTCCAGACGACCGTCGTCTACGTCACCCACGACCAGGTCGAGGCGATGACGATGGGCCAGCGGATCGCCGTCATGAGTGAAGGCCTGCTGATGCAGGTCGGACCGCCGCAGCAGCTCTACGACCACCCTGCCAACCGCTTCGTGGCCGGCTTCATCGGCAGCCCGTCGATGAACTTCGTCGATGTCGAGCTCGACGGCGCTGACGGCGGTCGGCTGCGCGGCCCGGCTGACTGGTCGGTGCCGTTGCCGCTACGGGCTCGCGACTGGGCGACCGGTTCCCGCAAGCTCGTCGTCGGCTTCCGCCCCGAGCACCTCGACATCGGCGAGCCGGGCCCGGAACACGGATCCTTCCGCGCCCGGGCCGACGTGGTCGAGTATCTCGGCAACGAGGAGCTGCTCCACGTCAACGCCGCGAACCAGGACATCGTCGCGATCGTCGACTCGGAGCATCGCGTCCGGCCCGGCGACATCGTCGAGCTGGTGATCCCGCTCGAGAAGCTCCACCTGTTCGACGGCGAGACCGGCGAGACCATCACCCAGGCACCGGCCACGGTCGCCGCCTGAGCGACGATCGACCAACCCGGCAGTCGACGGCCCCGGAGGACCACTCCGGGGCCGATCTTCGCGAGCGCGTCGTCGATCGACGGATCCTCCATCGTGGCGCGTTCCTGGAGTTCCGCATCGACACTGTCGAACGCGCCGATGGCTCGCGCGCGACGCGGGACTTCGCCGGCCACCCGGGAGCCGTCGCGATCCTCGCGCTCGACGCCGACGGTCGCATCGCGCTCGTACGCCAGTGGCGGCTCGCTGCCGATGACGCGCTGCTCGAGATCCCGGCCGGTGGCCTCGATCTCACCCCGGATGGCTCGAAGGAGGATCCGGAGATGGCGGCGCGGCGCGAGCTGGAGGAGGAGACCGGGATGCGCGCCGGGTCGTGGCGGAAGCTCGGTGCGTTCTATTCGGCGCCGGGGTTCACCGACGAGCTGATGCACCTGTACCTGGCGACCGATCTGTCACCGGCGAGTGACGACGGCCGCCTCGGGCCGGACGAGGACGAGCGGCTGATCCTCGAATGGCGACCATGGCCGGACGCGGTGGCGGCCGCCGAAGTCGGCGAGATCCGCGACGCCAAGTCGATCGTCGGGCTGTTCTGGCTGGCGAGGGTGATGGACGACCAGACCGTCTAGCGCGCTCGCCTGGGCCGGGCCGCGACCCCGAGGCGAGCCAACGCATCGCGGTACAGCGATGAGCCGGGACTGAGCGCGCAGGCCATCCGCAGATGGGTGCCGGCCTCCTCGCGCCGACCGAGGCGCTTCAGGCTCTGACCCAGCGCGTAGTGCGCATACGGCGCGGACGGGTCCAGCTCGAGTACCCGCTCGAACGTCGCCCTGGCGGCCTCGTGCTGGCCAGAATTGAAGTAGGCACGTCCGAGTGCCTCGAGGATCGACGCCTTGCCGGGCTCGAGCCGGTCGGCCCGCTCGAGCACGATGGCCGCCTGAGCATGGTGGCGCGAGGCGAGCAACGCCTGGCCGCGCTGGAACAACTCGTAGGCCGATTCGCGCTCGGTCTCGTCGTCGAGGATCTGGTCGTCCACGGATTTATCGTCGCACGAACTCGCGGAATGTCGCCGGAGGGCTGGCCGGTCACCCGTGACCGGGTCGACGGCTGAGCGTCTCGCCGCGACCGTCTGTTCGTCGGGTCGGTCACCCCGTGACCGGGTCCGGGATTCGTTGCCGATACGGGGCCAGGTCGACCGGTTGTAGCCGCGGCGAATGGGTCGTACCCGGGATCCGGCCGCGCTTCGCGATCGGCCGACCGTCGATCTCCTTGATATCCCCGGTGAAGTCGATCGGCGTGGCCCCGCTGATATACGCCCCGACCGCATACGAATCGACCGGCGCGCCTGCCTCCTTGAAGTAGCGGACGCGCTCGAGATCGAGCCCT